>CAMCRC010000031.1 GCA_945877175.1 Klebsiella pneumoniae
CATGACACGCCAGCCTCCCAGCTGATAGAATTCGCGCACTTCCTGACCTGCTTACGGACCCTCTTCATGACCCAGCACACGAATGCCCCCTCTACCCCCTCTCTCAGTTACAAGGATGCAGGCGTTGATATCGACGCAGGCGATGCCCTTGTCGAGAAGATCAAGTCCGTAACCCAGCGCACGCGTCGCCCGGAAGTGCTGTCCGGCCTCGGCGGTTTTGGTGCACTGTGTGAAATTCCCGCGGGCTACAGGCACCCGGTGCTGGTATCTGCCACTGACGGCGTAGGCACCAAGCTCAAGCTGGCAATCGACATGCGCAAGCATGACACCATCGGCATTGATCTGGTGGCCATGTGCGTGAACGACCTGATTGTGTGCGGTGCGGAACCTTTGTTTTTTCTGGACTACTACGCCACTGGCGGCCTGAATGTCGATGAAGCGGCGCAAGTGGTCACCGGCATTGGTGAAGGCTGTGTGCAGGCCGGTTGTTCCCTGATCGGCGGTGAAACTGCCGAGATGCCGGGCATGTACAAGAAGGAAGACTACGACCTGGCGGGCTTTGCCGTCGGCATCGTCGAGAAGAGTGAAATCATCGAGAACGACTTCGTGAAGCCGGGCGATGTGCTGATCGGCATGTATTCCGCCGGGCCGCATTCCAATGGCTACTCGCTGGTACGCAAAGTGCTGGAAGTCAGTGGCACTCGCCTTGACATGCCCTTTGGTGGCAGCACCATCGGAGAAGTTCTGCTGACTCCCACCGAGATCTACGTGAAGGCCATCCAGGCACTGGCAGGCCATGTCGCCGTGCATGGGCTGGCGCACATCACCGGCGGCGGGATCGTCGAGAACCTGCCCCGCGTGTTGCCGGAAGGCGTGCAGGCCGTGATTGATCTGGCCAGCTGGCAGCGCCCGGAAATCTTCCACTGGCTGCAGGCCAAGGGCAATATTCTGGATGCCGAAATGCTGCGCACATTCAATTGCGGTATCGGCATGATTGTCTGTGTGTCCGCCAGTGACAGCGCGAAGGCCCTGGAGATTCTCGGCAGGCACAACAAGGGCGCCACGGTCATCGGCAGCATTCGCGCCTGCGCGGCAGATGCCAGGCCGGTAGTGCTCGAAGGCAGCCCGCGATGAGCCATGCGCCCTGCCCGATCGTGGTCCTGATCTCTGGCAACGGCAGCAATCTGCAGGCATTGATTGACCAGAGTTCGCCCGGCGGCTATGCCATCTGCGGCGTCATCAGCAACAAAGCGGACGCCTTCGGACTGGAACGTGCGACCAGGGCGGGCATTCCCACCCGTGTCATTCGTCATCAGGATTTCCCCGACCGCGAATCCTTCGATCGCCGTCTGATGGCCGAGATCGACAGCTTCGCACCCGCACTGGTGGTGCTGGCCGGGTTCATGCGCATTCTCAGCGCGGCATTCGTCAGCCACTTTGCAGGTCGCGTGTTGAATATTCACCCTTCGCTGTTGCCTCTCTACCGCGGCACCCATACCCACGAACGCGTCCTGGAAGCGGGCGAGATGGAGCATGGCGTGAGCGTGCATTTTGTCACTGAAGAACTGGATGGCGGACCGGTGGTGCTGCAGGCTGTCGTACCGGTGCTTGCCGGCGACACGCGTGACGTGCTCGCGGCACGTGTGTCGCAGCAGGAACACCGTATTTATCCACGTGCTGTCAGCCTGTTCGCGGCAGGCAGGTTGCGCATGCAGGACAATGACGCATGGCTTGACGGCGAGCGCCTGGCTGCCAACGGCCTGCGCGAGTACGCGACATGAACCGCGCTTTGGGCCGCCTGTCCCGGCACCTTGGCCTTGTCGCCCTGCTTGCCGGCAGTGTGTCAGGCGCGCTGGCGCAGGACGTGCCCGCCGCCACGCTCGACAATCCTTCATTGTTCGAAGCGACTTACCTCGCCCGAGCGCTTGGCATGAGCGCGACGGCTTATCGGGCTCAGTCCAGCATCGGAGAAAACACGTATCGCATCGAGAATCGCCTGACGCTGGAGCTTCTGGGAGCCACCGTCGGCACGGTCAGCGAGTCCAGCGAGTTCCGCTGGAACGGAACCCACGTTGTGCCGCTTCAGTACTGCTACTCCCAGACGGGGCTGAGCAGCCGCGAAGAGGCCGTCAGCTTCGACTGGGATGCCATGACAGCGCAAAGCACGCTGGACGACGAAAGCTGGACGTTGCCCTTGCAGACCGGGGTGCAGGACAAGCTGAGTTACAGCCAGAGCATCCGCTACGACATCGGAGCACGGGCTCTGACGGAAATAGCCTATGCGGTGGCCGATAGCGACGAGATCGACGAGCAGGTCTATCGCGTCAGTGCCCGGGAAGTCATCGATACGCCACTCGGGCCGCTGAACACTGTCAGAATAGACCGCGTGCGCAGTGACGACAGCCGCCGTCGCACAACCGTCTGGCTGGCCACCGACTGGCACTATCTGCTGGTGAAGTTGGAACAAGTGAGTGGGTCGGGGACTGAAACCAGCCTCTCGCTGGAAGCAGCCACCGTCAATGGCGAGACCCTGCGCGGCTTCTGAGCACTCTCAGGCGTCGAAGTCCTCCAGACCCAGACCTTCAGTGCGCCGGTGCATGTCATACTTGCGCATTTTCTCGACCAGCGTTGTGCGCCGGATATTCAAGCGGTCGGCAGCACGCGCCACCACCCCGCCTGCATCGTTGAGGGCCTGATCGATCAGGTCACGTTCCAGCGTCGCCAGGTACTTTTTCAAATCCAGGCCATTGAGTGGCAACAATGCCTGCGCTGTGCCGTTGGAGGCGGTGGCCGCTGCGCCATTGCCGGCAATCGCGGAGGCGCCATTGGCCTGCGCTGCTCCGGAGAGGCTCTGCTCGGGCAGGTTCTCCATCTCCAGCAGCTCTTCGTCGGTAAGGTGGCGGAACTTCGCCGGCAGATCGCCGACCCCAACAATGCTGTTGGGATGCAGAATCGCCATGCGCTCCACCAGATTCGCAAGTTCCCGGACGTTGCCCGGCCAGGAATGCCTGCACAGCGACTCGATGGCGGCCTTGCTGAAACGCACCGAGCCGCGCTTCTCGCCTTCAAGTCTGGTGATCAGTTCATTCAGCAGATGGGGGATGTCCTCTGCGCGCTCTCGCAACGAAGGCATTTCGATTGGGAACACATTGCCTATTTCAAGTTTCTCGAAGGGCGGCAGCGCAATCGGGCCGGCGTTGCCCAGCACGGCCAGACCGCTGACAGTGCGCACTTCACCCAGCGGGCTGATCGTGAGTTCACCGGCTCGCGAGAAGGCTTCGCTGCCATCAGGTGCCAGCACTGCAATCCAGCCATCTCCCTGCAACGCGATATCCATGTCGTTGCCGGTCTGACGCAGAGGGCCCTGCGCAAAATCGGACGTGGGCATCTCTGTCTGCGTGTAGGCACGGGACGCGTAGCCATCACCTGCCACCTGCAGTGCACGTGCCTGCGCCAGGTCGGCACGAAAGCCCGTGGTGCTGGCGTTGGCCAGGTTGTTCGCATTGATGGCCTGCGCCAGCATTTTCTGCGTGGCGGCGCTCATGCCTACGTAAAGAGCCTTGTCCATGTCAGTGTCCCCTGCCCGCTGTCATTACAGATTGATGATGGTCTGTGTGGCGGTGTCGGCCGATTCGATGATCTGTGCGGCCGCCTGGAAGTTGCGCTGCGACACGATCAACTGCACCAGCTGCTCGGACAGATCCACGTTGGAATCCTCGAGCGCGCCAGACTGGATCACCCCCAGCCCTGCGGTGCCGGCACCAGAAGCTGCGGGGCTGCCAGAAGCCGCCGTCTCGCTGAAACGTGAGCCGCCAGCGTTGGCCAGTTTGGACTGGTCCGCAAAGTCCGCCAGCGCCACCTCGCCCAGAATCTTGGACTGGCCGTTGGAGAAGCGCGCGAAGATCGCGCCACGGTCATTCACGTCCAGGCCTGTCAGCTGCCCTTTCGCGAACCCGTTCTGGGTGTTGGACTGCACAGAGAAGTCGCCGCCGAACTGGGTCAGGCCGGTCATGTCGATGCGGAAGTTGGAGTTGGTGGTCAGCTCCGCCGCGGCCGTGTTGCCCGGCAGCGGACCGGCACCGGAAGGCTTGCCGGCGGAATCCAGCGGTGTCCAGTTGGTGATGAAGATCGGGTCTTGCGCCGGATCGAACAGCCCGTCCGAGGTGAAGCGCAAGGACGACTTGGCCATCACCGGCGTGGGGTCGATCGCGCCTTCGTCGTAGCCGATGTTCTTGCCATCGATCTGGAAGTACACGCTCCAGCGGCTGCCACTGGGGTTGTCTGCCGTGGGTCGCTCTTTCACGAAATACTGCGTCAAGGTGTGCTGAATACCCACGGTATCAAACATGGCCACGGCCGTGGAGCGGTAGTAAGTCTCCGGGTTGGTCGGATCAAAAGTATTCAACTCAAACTGCGTGCCTTCCAGCGTCGCTGCGTCATCAATATTGCCGAAGATGCTGGTGGTGGTGATCGGCAGGTCTTGCCCTGCCGCATTCTTGGCAGCGTCCTTCATGCTGATGTTTTCTTCCAGCGTGACATCGACGATGCCGCCTATGACAATCGCGTTGTTCGACTTGTTGGCCAGGTTGGCCAGCTGCTGGGTGGGCTGTGTAGTGGAGACGATAGTGGCGCCTGTCAGATCATCATCAATCGCTTTGTGACCTTCCTGCAGCGCGAAGAACTGGTCTGAGACTCCATTGCGGGAGCGAGCTCGGTGTGGGAGCGGGCTTGCGTGGGAGCGAGCTGGTGTGGGAGCGGGCTTGCCCGCGAACTGCCTATCATAGCCACCAATGCCTGAACCACGCGCTCACCCCACGGCAACGCCCCCCGCCCTCCCGTTCTGCGGCTGACCTGCGCCCGTCCCGGGTGCCCTCTCTCCAAAAAATGCCTCAGGTCATTTTGTTTCGTTCGCGAGCAGGGCTCGCTCCCACGCAGGGCTCGCTCCCACCCCGATTTACAGCGCGCTCCTGCGCAGCGCCTCCCAGCGCGGCAAATCTTCCGGACGGTCGACATCCCAGCGCGGTTCCAGCTCTACCCATTCCAAGCCCTCGGCCCGCAGCCTCGCGCGCGTCGTCTCCAGCACCTGTGCAGTTCCCCAGGGCACATCCGCAAACAGGCAATCGGGCACAGCGCGAAGGCCCAGCAGCACGTAGCCGCCATCCTCCGCCGGCCCGATCACGATGTCGGCGCCCGCCTCCAGATGCCCCAACGCACGCCGCAGATAGTCAGCGTCCACCGAAGGGCAGTCTGCCCCCACCAGCACCACATAGTCGGCGCGCTGAAGCACCAGCCGCGCACACGTCGCCATGCGCACACCGAGATCACCCTCCGATTGAGCATTAATATTCCTTATATTACATATAGATGTAAACACTTCCTCATGTAATGAATCGCCTTCAAGACTGCCATCACCCACAGCCACCCACAGTTCCACGGGGCACAGCGCAGCCTCGTCAAGGCTCTTGAAAACGAATTGAATCAAAGACTTGTGAAGAGAAAGCGCACCATCTTCCCCAAGCAGCGGCTGGATACGGGTTTTCACTGCGCCGCGCCGGGGGGTCTTGGCAAACAAGGCGACAACACCACGCGAAAAATCCATTTTATCTTTTATATTCATTGAGTTGTCACTTCTTCTTCACGTACATGGAATGCAGCCGTTCGGGGGACACACCCAGCACATAGAGCAGTCGCAGCCACCACATCAGCAGTACTGTGCGAGCAATCCCATGCTTCTCCCAGCGCCGGCTGGAGGTCACCACCCGCTCGCGCAGACACAAAGGTCTCGAAAGGCCACGCAGGGTTTTGGTGATGGCGACATCTTCCATCAGGGGCACAGCAGGAAAACCGCCAAGCTCGCGAAACAGCGCCGCGCGAAGGAACAAAGCCTGATCGCCGGTGGCCACGCCCGACACACGGGAGCGCAGATTGATCATCGTCTCGATGATGCGAAACGCAGGATGAGCACCACTGAGCTGCACATCAAAGCGCCCCCACTGCACCGCCCTTTGCGCGAAATGCTGCTGGAGCAAGGTGACCGCCCCCGTCGGCAAGCGCGTGTCGATATGCAGAAACAGCAGCACATCCCCAGTCGCCACTGCGGCGCCGGCATTCATCTGTCGCGCCCTGCCCGGCTCGGTCACAAGCACCCGATCTGCCAGTGGTGCCGCCAGCACAGGGCCATTGTCGCGACTGCCACCATCCACCACGATCACTTCGTGGCCGGCTGCGCGCGCCTCCTGCAAGAAGGGCAAATACTGCTGCAGGGCAGTCACTTCGTTCAGAACAGGCAGGATGATGCTGATGCGCAGAGGCGACACGATACGGAGGATTCCTTGGCGAAGTGCCGGCGATTCTATGCCACACCCCCGCAAAATACACCCCGGCATCCGCGTGCCAAGCGGCCGCAATTGCTTGCTTTCTGCCCAAAATGGCCACAAACAGGGCTATCCACGGCATATCGAAAAGCAGGATAATGCGCCGCGTGTCAAATTGTAGAGAAAAGGCAACTTTTTCCAGTTCAGCGGGCAACAAAACGGCCACCCTGCCGTTCTTAATGACGAGGAGTAATAGTCTGATCCAGTGACCCTGAGATGTGGCCACTGTCTTTAGCGACGTTCTAGCCCGGGACATCGCCATGATCAGTACTGTAAAAGCAATGAACGTTGAAAATTTTTACATTATTGCGACAGCCCCCAACGAGCCCACTCTGCAAGTGAATATCTCCGGCCCTTACCTCACCAGACAGGCAGCGGAAGCTGATCTGACGGCGGCCATAGGCGAAGCGGTAGGACTTGACCCTGCAGCGAAGGACTACGAATACAAGATCTCCAGGATCGCCTGCCAGAAGCCAGGCGTGATCCAGCACATGGCCTGCAACATGGGTCAGAGACTGTAAAAGGAGATCGAAGGGAGCCTCGCACGCCGCAGCTCAGGACCAGTTGCCGGCGCTGACACGAGAGAGAGGTTTCATTGAAAAATCTGGATCCGCTTCATCACATCAGCATCATCGAATCCCGCGGCACCAACTGTGCCTGGGTGCGCATCCGTTACGACGACAAACAATTCCAGGAATCCTTCCCCTTCCGCCGCTATGGTGGCAAGGAACAGGCCATCGCTGCCGCCATCAAGAAGCGCGATGAAGAAGGCCGCCGCATCTACGGCGACAACTGGCCCTTTACCAAATTCAGCCCCCGCAAGGTATCCCCACTGAATTCCTCGGGCGAGATCGGCGTGAGCTATTCCGAGAGCGACCACGCCTGGGTCGCCACCTGGCAGGAAAACATCGAAGGCAAGCGCCGCCAGCGCAACGCCTACTTCTCCATCGCCAAATATGGCGACAAGAAGGCCCGCACGATGGCCGTCCAGCGCCGTCGCGCCGAGGTGGAGAAGAACAAGATTGGCGCATAAATGTGGGAGCGGGCTTGCCCGCGAACCGATTCCCGATATCGCGTGCTATACTCCGCGCCCTGTCCAGACAGCCAGACCTAGAAACACCCCCCACCCTTGCTCCGGTGGCACAGCTGGATAGCGCGGTCCCCTCCTAAGGGACAGGTCGCAGGTTCAAATCCTGCCCGGGGCACCAATCACTCTTCCAGCAATTACCTCCTTCCGTCCTGCATGGATAGTAGCTCCTGCTATTTTCTACTAATCCAAAAACAAATTAGTAGACTTCGCCCAAACTTCGTCACTATACTAATTTCTACTAATTAATTACCAGTTTAGTAGAAAATGCGCCTGCCTCAGACAGCTCCTTCGCTCAATGCCGGTATAAACTCTCTGACTCCTGCCCGCATGGCTGAGTTGCTTCCTCACATGACACCTCTTCCGGGCGGAAAGTACCTGCATTGGGACGAACTGCGGCGGCGGCCTGCCCCGGATGGCCTGAGCCACGCTGAGTGGTGGACAGCGGTCGCACTGTCGCGAATGCCTCTTGTCCAGCCTCTGCCACTGCTGGACAAGCAAGGAAAGGCGTTTGTTTTTGCGACACCTTCGCCGGTAACAATCGACTTGCATCATATAGACCGCGATGCTGCGGGCCAGATCCGCGGGGCAGGCACGGCCTTGCAGTCTGATTCACATCGCTTTCTGATCAGCTCGCTGATCGAAGAGGCCATCACGTCGAGCCAGCTAGAAGGAGCGGCCACCACGCGTAAAGTAGCGGCGGCAATGCTGCGCAGCGGACGCAAACCGCGCGACCACAGTGAAAGAATGATCTTCAATAACTATCGAGCTATGGAGCATCTGCGCTCCTTGCGGCAGGAAGTTCTGACTCCAGAGCGCGTGCGGGAACTGCACAGAATGCTGTCCGAAGACACGTTGGACAACCCGCAGGATGTTGGCTGCTACCGCCGCAGTGATGATGTTCATGTCGTCGATGTCCGAGACAATACAGCATTGCATGTTCCGCCCACATATACCGAACTTCCCGAGCGTATGCAGCGCTTGTGTGACTTTGCCAATGCCGACGAGACCGCACACCCTTTCATTCACCCTGTAATACGCGCCATTCTTCTGCACTTCATGATCGGTTATGACCACCCTTTTGCCGATGGCAACGGTCGCACGGCACGCGCGCTGTTCTACTGGGCGATGGCGCGCAGTGGCTACTGGCTAATGGAATACACCTCGATCAGCCATATCCTGCGGATGGCACCGGTGAAATACATGCGCGCTTATCTGCACACTGAAACAGACAAGAACGACACTACATACTTTCTGCTGCATCAGTTGCAAACCATTCGTCGGGCTATCGCCGCCTTGCATGAATATGTGGATCGCAAGGTACGCGAGCAAAAGGAGACTCAGAATTTGCTGGCGACTTCAATGGCCTTGCGCGGGCGCTTCAATCACCGACAGCTGGCCCTTCTGGATCACGCGCTACGCAATGCCGGGGAAGCTTATCGGGTTGATGCTCACCAGCGCTCTCATGCGGTGGTTTATCAGACGGCGCGAAATGACTTGCTTACATTGGAAAAATGGGGGCTGTTGGAAAAAACGAAGCAAGGCAATGCCTATTTGTTTTTTGCTCCTTCCGACTTGCGTGAACGATTGAGCAATCTGGCGAGGTGATTGCCCTTTACGAAACCGGGCAGCCCATAACTTCAGAGATACCTTCAATCCCTGCTACACTCCAATTCATCACAATAAAAACCAAGGAGCCGCCAATGTCCCGCCCACATTCTGTGAAACGCACAGCGCTGTCTGCATCCCTTCTCTTGCTGGCCATCCTGCTGCAGCCGATTCCAGCCAGCGCGCAAGTTGTCTCCGGCATCAATGCCGAACGCCTGGCGCGGATCGATGGTGTCCTGCAGTCCTATGTAGACAACGGCGAGCTGGTCGGCGTTGTCGCTCTGGTGCTGCAAAATGGCGAGACGGTCTACGAGAAAGCGGTTGGCTTCAGTGACCGGGAGGCCGGTCAGGCCATGACCACGGCGAATCTGTTCCGCATCGCTTCGCAGACCAAGGCGTTGACCAGTGTGGTGATTCTGTCTTTGATGGAGGAAGGCAAATTGAATCTGAATGATCCGGTGAGTCGTTTCATTCCAGAGTGGGAATCCACAACAGTCGCCGAGGTCACTGACGCAGGCATGAAAATCGTGCCGGCGCGGCGCCAGATCACACTGCGAGATCTGCTGACGCATACCGCCGGCATTTCCTATGGCACCCAGTCACATATTGCGGATCTGTACGCCCGGGAAGGTCTCGGTCCAGAGGCGGGTATGGGCTGGTACACGGCAGACAAGGAAGAGCCTGTCTGCACCACCATGGAACGCCTCGCTTCCCTGCCCTTTGTCGCTCAGCCTGGAGAGCAATGGGTCTATGGCTACAACACGGACGTGCTGGGCTGTGTTGCGGAACGTGCCTCAGGCATGCCGCTGGATGAGCTCATCCGCAGCCGCATTACCGGACCGCTGGGAATGCAGGATACCGAATTCTTTTTGACAGCTGCGCAAGCGGAGCGGCTGGTCACCGTGTATTCCAGTGATGACAGCGGCAAGGCGGTGCGGGCCGTCGAAGGTGCAAGGGGTCAGGGACACTACGTGGAAGGACCGCGACGCAACTTTGCTGGCGGTGCGGGGCTGATTTCCTCGGCACGGGACTACAGTCGATTCCTTGAAATGATTCGTCTCGGGGGCGAACTCGACGGGGTGCGCATTCTGGCGCCGCGCACAGTCGCGCTGATGACCAGCAACCAGGTCGGTACCCTGCATTCGAGCACCGGCCTGGGTTTCGGCCTGGGCTTTGAAACTACCGATCGTTATGGGGCCAACGGCATGGACTCGGCGGGGTCTTTCGGCTGGGGTGGCGCTTACGGATCCATCTATCGAGTAGATCCGGAAGCGGGTCTCAGCATCCTGTTGATGATAAATCAGTTGCCCAACAGCGCGGATATCCGCGTGAAGTTCCCGACTATGGTCTATCAGGCTTTGGAGTAAGCCCGTGCCAAGGGGTCTGGTTTGAGCAGGGAACCCGCATTCCCCCCAACTGCTGACTAGCCTTCAACTTCGCGCGCTGATGCTCTTCGCGCTTTGAAATACTCCCAGAAAATCGGTATCACGGAGATCACAATGATCCCGATGATCACCAGTTTCATATTTTCCTGGACCACAGGAATAGCGCCGAAAAGATACCCGGCACCACAGAACAGGCTGACCCAGAGGACGCCACCGATCACGTTGTAGTAAAGAAACTTGCGCGCGTGCATTGCACCGACTCCCGCTACGAAAGGAGCGAAAGTGCGGACTATGGGCACGAAGCGCGCGAGGATGATGGCCCGCCCGCCATACTTTTCATAGAACGCTTGTGCCTTGTACAGGTACTGCTTGCGGAAAAAGAAGCTGGATTCGTATTGGAATACTCGTGGCCCGGTCCAGCGGCCGATACTGTAATTCACGGAATCGCCGATGATTGCGGCGGTAATCAACAGCGGCACAATGATCTCGATCTGGAGCAGGCTTGCCTCTGCCAGAACGCCCACGGCGAACAGCAGCGAGTCCCCCGGCAAAAACGGTGTGACAACCAGACCGGTCTCGCAAAACACAATCGCAAACAGCAGTACGTACACCCAGATACCATAATTGGTGATGAAGTCGCGCAGGTGGACTTCGGCGTTAAACAGAAAATCAATGAATTCCATCATGATTTGGCGAACATCTGAATAATGAAAGAGTTGCAGAGGATAAGCAGTGCTTGCATCGAAGTCCAATTGCTACAGTGCACAGGGCGCATAAGGAGCAGGGTGATGGAGTCTGCGACAAACAATTTTCTCAGGAAGACTGGATGGCGCTGGCGCTTGAGCAGACAGCCTTGGCGGCGGCTCATGTCAGCGTCTCCAGATACGGTCGCAGCACATTGCCCACGCAGTCGGCCACCGTCGGCCAGAGTGGAGTGCTCAGATGCCGGTCGATTTGGCAATGCATAGCCCCCCTATATCTGAAACAGCTTGTTGATCTTGATGGCAAACCCACGGTTGCGCAGCTCCAGCCCGCTGGGGTGGGCAAACGGGTCCGTGTTGCGGTCGTCACTGTACACCACGAAGAATTCACTGCCGGGCGCCCACTCCCAGCGAAAGCGGAAGTTGGTGCTGAACGAACTGGCGTTGGAGTCGTATTGAATGAGTCCACCCAGATACATTCGCGGCGACAGCGTGTAGGTAACCCGAAAGCTCGACAATTCCGTTCTGAAATCACCTTCCGGCAGTTCCACCTTGTTGATGGAGTAACTCGGCTCCACCGACAATTGCGGCGACAACTCGATGCGCCCGCTGCCAAAGCCGATAGAGGTATTGGTGCCGCTCCAGAAATCCCCCACGCGCAGCGACAGAATACCGCTGACATTGCGTTGCGCGCCAAAATTGTAGGAGGCCTGGTAACTGGTGAAGTCGTACTTGCCCGGGCGCAACGTGACTCCCGGGGCAATTCGGAAAGGCCGCACCAGCATTTCGAAATCGTCACTGGCTGAAACAGTGAAGATGTCACTGGTTTCAAATTCAGTTGCGAAACTCAGAGTGCGCTGACGCGACTCCAGAGCATCCGTCGTGGCGGACCAGAACGCCTGGGTATTGGCTTCGAGATTGAACCGGCGAATCCACTCGATGGAAGCCGGTCGCGGGCTGTAACGTGCGCCTGCGGAGAACTGCTTGAAATTGTTGCGCCGCTTGAAGCCTATTTCCGGATTGAAGTTGTTCTCCACCACCAGATAGCCCGTGTTGAGTCCGTACAGATCGCTGTCGTACGCCACGTTGGCCATGTAACTCTGGTTGTCGTTCTTCAAATTAGGACTGTCGGTCTTGGCCAGATAAGTGTCGAAGGAAAAGTCTTCCAGAAAATCGAATGCTCCGTCGACGGCATACAACTGACTGGAGCCCTTGCCCACCAGAGATTCGGAGCGGTCGGTGAGCATGACGCCCACGGTGCTGCGACTGAAAACGTCGCGCTTCACCCGCAGCACTGAAAATCCGGTGGATTCCAGCGTGGGGAAATCCTCCGCGTCGGTATTGATGGTCAGCGCGCCAATCTCGTAATTGCCGACCTTGCCGGTGAGTCTGGCGCCTGCTTCGATCGGCACGATCTGCCCCTGCTCCAGCCCGATTCTACGGCTGAAGAACATGGTGGGCACTTCCAGTCCGCGCACTTGGGATAGATCAAAGCTTCCGCGTCCCTCCAGAAAGAACTCGCGCTTCTCGGGGAATAACTGGTTGAAGCGAGTGAGGTTGACCTGGCGCTCGTCCACCTCCACCTGGGCAAAATCGGTGTTGTAGGTAAAGTCGGCAGTAAGGTTGTTGGTGATGCCGAATTTGACGTCGACGCCCGCTTCGCCTTCAGCCTTGTTGCTGATACGAGGATTGGACTCGCGATTGGTAATGACGTTGCCGAGGCCATAGGGTTTCACTTCAAGATTGAAATTGCGCGCGGGCACCTGCAGGTTCTCCAGCGTCCCCGCTTCCGAGACACGCCACATGCCCGACACCAGGCTGTTGCCCCGTGCGGCCGCAATCGGCACCTCTGTCAGATAGGAGGCTTCGTTGAAACGCCGGATGATGCGTCGCAGCTGTAGGCCCCACACTTGCTCCTCGCCCGGTTCATAGCGCAGGGAGCGAAAGGGAATTTCCATCTCCACTGTCCAACCGCCATCAAAGCGACCCACGCGGGAATCCCACACCACATTCCAGTCAAAATTGACGCCACGACCACCGTCGCCTTCGTTGGTGATGGCGAAATCCGAAAAGCCACCAATGGGTGTCACCAGAAACGCCGAGCCGTTGCGCCGGTCCAGATAGGTATCCACCAGCACTGAAAACGAATCATTGGTGCGCAGCTGAATAGTGTCACGCCGCATTTCATTGGCGATCCACTCGCTTTCCGGGACAGATTCATACACACGTGCCGCGACGTACAGATTGTCATCGTCGAAGTAGATCCATGCCTCGGTCTTCTCGCTGGCTGGCGAACCGGCATTGGGAATCTGCTGAATGAAATTGCTCAGCGGCGCAATCTGCGTGTAGATGGCTTCATCGAGAGTGCCGTCAATGCGCACCTCAGCGTCAAAGCGCGTCGCGTTGACGAAGGTGTTGCCCTCCGCGTCGCGCCTGACGACGATGTCCTGGGCAACAGCGATGGAACAAAGCATAGAAGAAAGCAGGAGGCTGATCTGACGGGCGATATTCTTGTAATTTTTCATCAGGAGATCCTGTGTTGGATAGTTATTGCCGGTCCTGCAAGCGCCCGGCACCCCCGAGCTCGTAATAGACCAGTGGTACAAAATCAATCGCGGTCCAGCCCGCTTCTTGTCCCCACTTGGCGTCGTATTCGGCCGTCACATTGGCGGCCATCACCTCGTCCAGATGTTTGCCGTCCATGATCAAGGCATGCACCTTGTCCCGAATGTCGACCGTCATGGCGCGGAACTCTTCCATCTCGGCGCGGCCGACGACTTCCATTCCGTGACCGGGAATCACTTTGGTATCCGGCCCGGCCATGGCAATGGCCATGTCCAGTGCAGCGATGGTGCCGGCCAGGGTGCCGCCGTTGAACTTGTCGATGATGGGATAACTGCTGGTGCGGAACACATCGCCCAGATGCAGCACGTTGGACGTGGGGAAATACACAAACACATCGCCATCGGTGTGGGCGGGCGGCGCCAGGAAGGCACGCACCTCTTCTCCATTGATATGAAAACTGATGCCGTCGTTGAAGGTAATCACGGGGCGCGCGGCCACCGGTGGCGGTGCCGTGAAGGAACCACCTTGCCGCGGAAAGTGGCTTTTCTCCTGCAGAAAGCGCAGGCGGGTATTGTCGTGGGCAAAGATCAGCACGCCGAGCTCCGCCAGATTTTCATTGCCGCCGATGTGATCGATATGGATGTGTGTGTTCAGCAGAAAACGGATCTCGCTGTCGGTGACGGACTTCACGGCGGCTACCAGTCTGTCCGACAAGGGCGCGAAGAGGGAGTCCACCAGCAAGGCGCCATCGGGGCCGACCTGCACGCCCACATTGCCGCCGCCACCAGGGCGCTGCACCATGTAGACATTGCCCGCCACCGGCACAATGGAGAGCTCGACCCCCTGGAGCTGGTCGGGTTGCCCGTAACCAGTGCCCGGCGTCAGCAGAATGGCAGCTGCCACCCAGAAAATTGCGAACTGTGCAGTCAGTTTTCTCATTCAAAGTGCTCCTGTCTCAGGCATGTCCAGTCCCCGTTCACGCAATACGTCTCCAAAAATCCGCGACGCATTGATGCCGCTCGGAAAGCCCGAGTAGAGTGTCACCTGGGCGATCAGCTCGGCAATCTCCTGCACACTCAGACCATTGTCCAGCCCCCGCAGCAGATGCGTGCGCAGCTGGTCGGACTGGTAACTGGCCAGGGTCACGGCGATGACGGCCAGGCTGCGCTCGCGGGGCGTCAGTGGTGTGCGCGTCCAGGTCTCGCCAAACACCAGGCCGTCGATCAGGGTTTCCAGATAGGGCGCGCCGGGGAAGCGGCTGTTGCCCAGCGGCAGGCCACGCGCAGCGAGCACGTCCGCCGCGATGCGCGAGGCATTCACGGCGGTGGGAAATCCAGAGTAGAAGGCGATGTGGACGATGATTTCGGCCAGCTCATCCTGGGTGACGTCATTGTCCAGGGCACGGGCCACCTCCACGCGCAGCGTGCCGGAGGCGTACTGGGCGCTGGCCAGCGCGACGGTGATCAGACTGCGGTCCCGGGGCGAGAGCGCCGGGCTCTGGGGAAATGGTACGGGGACGGTGACGTCAGACCGTTCTGTTGACGGCGCGGACGTCGCCCCGGCAGCACTGCCGGTCAGCCCGCGCTCGGCGAATACCTCGGCGGCAATGGCAGGGCCATCCACTTCGGAGGGAAGCGAGAGGTACCACTGCACCTGCGCCAGCGTCTCCTCGATCTCGCCCTGCGTCAGGCCATTGTCGAGGGCGCGCCCCATGTGCAGCCGCAACTCGCTGGCCGCGTTGAGGGCCTGGGTCACCGCCACGGTAATCATGCTGCGGTCACGCGGCGACAGACCGGGCCGTTCCCAGACATCGCCGTACACATATTCATTGCGGATCTGCCCCAGCCAGGGAGCGGCATCGTAGGCACCAGGGGGAGGCGGCGGCAGCTGGGCCAGCACCACGGGGCCAGTGCAGCACATCATCATGCCCACTACGCCCAGCATGGCGGCGCGAGCAAGTGGTGGCACTTTGACTTTTGAACCTTGCATCTTTCAACCCTCTCTCAACGAGTTTGAATTCACAGGCATGCTATGGCGCTAGCCAGGCTGAACTCGCCATGGAGATCCTTGTCCTGGCAGTTGTTGCAGGTGGCGCGACGCTGACGGGGGTCCCCTGTTGGTCCACAGTCTGTCCATGTGACCACGTTCCAGGCACCTTCCTGCTGGGTGAGAGGGCCAGCGATCTCGTTATTGACTGGTCATTTGCCGACAATGTGGAACTTTGCCAGATTCAGATCAGTACCGGCTGGCAGCCCCATGCCTTGAATCTCAACTGCATGGCGACACCTGAAGGGAAACTGCGACTGAACGGCCTGGTGTACCCCGTGACTGTTACCCGGGTCACAGATCCAGCGGAGCTGGATGTGGCATGGCGTGCCCGGGTCAGGACACAGCTGATAGTCGGCGCCGCGTCGCAGCCATCATACAGAGCATTGGCTATGGACAGCCCGGTTCATCTGGGCGTCCAGAAGAACACTTCCCAGGTATGCAAGGGCTCATTGGTGCCGGTAATGATTTCGCCCGTGAAGTCATAACGCATGGGCATATTGTATTTGGCACCGTATTGCTCGAGATATGGAATTCGGGCGTCACCCACGATTTCCTGAGCGCTCATGGCGTAGCTCTGATCGCCAATTCGCAACCAGCCATCGGGATTCGACCTCACGCGGTTACCCCAATAACCATTGTCCGGGCGAGTCGCTGTAATCACCCCCTCAGGTGTGCCCACATACCAGACGTGAATCACGAACGGAGGAAATCCGGCCAGTTTCAGCCGCGCCGTTGTCTCGCCGTTGATTTGACTCCAGTCTGCAGGTGCCGCCGTCAACTCACCTCCCAGCCTGACGCCTGGAAAACGCACATAGGGCGCCGTGAAAACGTAGTAAATGAGGCCCAGCGCCACTAGGGCGCCAAGTGCTATCCCGATTATGTTTTTTCTTGTTGTCATGGGTAGTTCTTCCTGAGTGATGGGGCGGCAGCCCCTGTTTGATTAACTGGGTTCAAAAATACTTCTTTCCGAAATCATTCTCCATCCCTCGTCGACCTTTCGTCAGCGGGAACGCCATGGCGCAATGGCGCGATCAGCAATGGAAACGCCCGTACTGAACAGTAGCACGACAGACAGCCACCACAGCAACTGCACAAGGACGGGCTCGAACGCCGAGACTGGTTCCAGGCGCGACAAGGCAAGCAACACGACAGGGACGAAATAGAACACGCCGTTCCAGCGTCCTAGAAAACTCATGCGCAACTGCTTTTGTCGGTACAACCAATAGGAATCAAAAACGTACTGCGAAAATGCCATGACGATCAGCACCGGCAGCCACACGGTGACAACGCCCGCCACGGCGGCACCAAACAACGCGCTGGTGACAAACAGAAAATCCACACTGTGGTCGAACAGCATGCCGCGAGAAGAGGCTGTTCCGTAGCGTCGCGCCAACTTGCCATCAAAATAATCTGACGCCACGGCGATTGCGACCAACGCCACCAGCAGCAGTGGCGAGAGCAGCGCAGGATCTGCACAAGCCAAAGCAACGGGTAGCGCCAGAAGCAGGCGCAGCGCAGTGAGGACGTTGGCAATCACGCTCCAAACAACTCCCGCTGAGCGCGTCGCCAGAACAAGAGTCCTATGCAGGCATTGAACAGAATGAAGAAATTGTGCTGCACAAAGCCGAATGCGGCCATCTGGCCCTCATTTTCAGGAAACAGGACTACCCACAGGGTGATTGCCGCAGCCCGCATCGGCGTTGGCACTGTGGCGGCGAAGAAGATCACCGGCAGTACGCCGATCATGGAAAGGAAACTGGCCTCCACGCCAAACATTCCCAGTGCCAGTGTGTATACCAGCATGGCGGTGATGATTGCGGGCGAGCGCAACAGAAAGAACGCGCCATAATGCCAGGGCCTCGCAAGCTTGAAAGCGTGCAGGATGCGTTTGTCGCGCAATGTGCTGCCAGGCAGGATTCGCCCCTGAAAATACAAAATCCACACGACCAGGAAGACCCCGGCGGCCAGCGCGATATAGGGGATCAGACCGAAGACTTCCGGCAGGACGTCGGTCGTAAACGTATACCCAATGGTTGCCCACACCAGGAGATAGAAAATTTCACAAAACATGATGAACAGCATGACCGAGCCGGTTTCCCAGCCTGGCACTTTGTCACGGCGATTCAGATAGTACGCCATGGCACCTTTGCCAATCTGTTCGTTGAAAACCGAGATGATATAGGCGCTGCCTCGTATCGGCATGATGTCTCGGTATTTCACACTGGCGATGAACCAGTTCAACGCGCGCGTGATGACCAGTGTGTCTATCGCGAAATAGATCACCGAATACGTCATCATCAACAGCAACCAGTTCAACCACTGCACGTTGGCAAAAACCTGGGACATATAGGCTCCCAACCCCAGCCCTTCGCGCAGCGCTGCGCCATTGAGGCGATAGTACAAATAGGCGTAGCAAAGGATTGTCAGTACCAGAAACACAATCCTCTGAAGGGCCTTGGGCTTCTTGCGCTGGGGAATATCGGGATTGGCCGTGGCAGCCTGTGGCTCTCCAGCATTCGAGTCAGTCATGGTGTGTCTCTTTATGGTGTGATGAATTTTTGAAGGGTAAGCGCGAGAGGTGTGAGAGCGACCCCGAGTTCCTTGTCGGCGTTGTGTTTGACCACTTCATCCAGGGTGATCACCTCGATCACTGCCGGCGTCATTCCCCCTGGCCGGACCAGCCCCTTCAATCGAGCACCCAGTTTGGCCACCCAGATCGGGACTGCACTGACTTCTATCTGGCGACCCTGCAGGTTTGCAGCCATGCGGATCAAATCGCAATATTGCACAGCCTCGGGCCCGACCAGTTCATGCAGCTCGCAGCCTTCGCGCCTGGAATTGCAGCTGTTGAGAATCGCTACACACAGATCATCAATGTCCAGCGGATGCATGGTGTAGCGCCCGCCACCCAGCAGTCTGGCGTTGGGCTTGGACGCCGCCCACTGGATGGCAGCCGCGCCAGCTGAACCAGGTCCGAGCAGAATGGGGGTGCGGATAATGGTCGCGGACAGATTGCAATCGGCGACCAACTGCTCCGCATCCGCCTTCGATTTGAAATAGGCATTTGCCGACCTGGGATCAGCGCCCACCACACTGATGAAGACCACGTGCGCAATGCCCGCTTTCTGTGCGGCGCTCAGCACCGCAGCAGTCGCATCCACATTGGCACTCTGGTACGTGGAGCCTTTGCTCTCGATGAGAATGCCGGCGAGGTGAACCAGACAATCTGCCCCCTCCAATGCCGCCACAAGGCCCGTGACATCGTCGTAGTCAATGACCGAAGGCGCAATCCGGGGAGACTCTGGAAACTCAGCGAACGAACGCGTCGAGCGGGCGCCGGCCACCACCGAGTGATCAGAGTCGGCCAGGAGATGCGCCAGCAGCGTTTTTCCAACCCGGCTGTTGGCGCCGGTCAGTGCGATTTTCATGGATTCCACCGTAATAGTTTGCTGCGTTGCTGCCTGGTAGCCGGAAGGTTCTCGATGTCCTTCAACAAATCAGCCTGCATTGCCTTGTGTCTCTGCTCTTGATTCGCGTGACCATACAGTGTGGTACGCATCCTGGGTGTGCGGCCAATGGCGAGAATCGCGGCCTCTATTGCCGCTGGCTGCCATTCCTGTCCGAAACCGGCACCAGCCGCACGGGTAATGCTTTCGTTCATGAGACTGCCACCAAGGTCGTTGCACCCGGCGTTCAGACATGCAGCCACTCCGTCCTGCCCCATTTTCACCCACGACGCCTGTATGTTGTCGATAAGACCGTGGAAGACCAGACGCGCCACCGCATGCATCAGCACGGCTTCCCGAAAGGTCGGGCCGCGCCTGGAGCGCCCCTTGAGATACATGGGCGCTTCCATCGGCACGTATGGCAAGGGGACAAATTCCGTGAAGCCGCCGGTTCGGGCCTGCAGATCACGCAGTCGCAGCAAATGACTTGCCCAGTGTGAGGGTGTCTCTATGTGACCGTACATGATGGTGGCGGTGGTTCTGAACCCAACGCGGTGAGCCGCTTCCATCACTGCCAGCCATTCATCAGTCCGCAGCTTGTCGGGACACAAGTGTTCGCGCACCTCGTCATGCAGGATCTCGGCAGCGGTGCCTGGCAAGGTATCAAGGCCAGCCAGTTTCAGCTGCTGCAGGAAGTCGTCCAGACCGATGCCCAGTGTCTTTGCGCCCTGCCATACCTCCAGTGGCGAAAACCCGTGTATGTGCATTCGAGGCGTCGCTTCTCGGACTGTATGCACGATATCCAAATAGGTCTGACCGGTGTAATCGGGATGAATCCCGCCCTGCAGACACACTTCGGTAGCACCTCGATCCCATGCCTCGATGCAGCGGCGGGCGAGCTCCTCGGCACTGATGTCATAAGACTTGCCGCGCAGGCTCTCATGGTGACGCCCCTTGGAGAAGGCGCAGAACTGGCATTTGAAATAGCACACGTTGGTGTAATTGATATTGCGGTTGACGACATAGCTGACAGTATCGCCACATACCGCTTGTCGCAAAGCGTCGGCCTGCCGGACCACATACGTGAAGTCCGCCCCGCGTGACTCGAAAAGCCGCGCGATCTGTTCTTCTTCTACCCGTTCCCCTGCGGCACACCGCGCCACGATCTCCCGCACCTGAGGGGTCACGTCTTCTTCGTTGACGGACTGCTTGAGCAAGCGGGCTTCAATAACCGGAACATGCACACCTTCGCCTGGCGTCCACACATCGCGGCGGGCCAGTCCGCTGCTGTCCATCAACTTCAATGCTGCCGGGCGAACTGCCTTATCCAGCCAGTTCTCACTGTTCAGTGCGAAGGAAGGATAAATCGTCAAACGCTGTTCCAGAAACTTCCCAGCGGCGGCAGTTTCGCTGGCAAGCAGATCAAGATGTGGCCACGGCGCTTCGGGATTGACGTGGTCCGGCGTGACAGGCGATACACCGCCCCAGTCATTGACACCGGCAGCGATGAGCTGGGGCAGGACGCCCGGGCTGAGATTGGGAGGAGCCTGGATAGACATCGCGGGCCCGAACAAAAGGCGTGCGACTGCTATTGTCCACAGCAAATCATTGAGGTCTGGCTCTGGCGCCTGCGCCATTCGCGTTCCAGGCTTGGCCCGGAAGTTCTGCACGATGATTTCCTGTATATGGCCGTACTCTTCATGCAGACGCCTCAATGCCAGCAGCGACTGAATGCGCTCCAGGCGCGTCTCCCCTATTCCGATCAGGATTCCTGAGGTGAACGGCACCTTTGCCTGCCCTGCCAGAGCGATCGTCTCAAGCCGACGCGCCGGGTCTTTATCAGGTGAGCCGTAGTGAGGCATGCCTTTTTCGCACAACCGAGTCGACGCTGACTCCAGCATGATGCCCATGGAGGCACTGACTGGCCTCAACATGGCAATCTCTTCGGCCGTCATGCATCCGGCGTTGATATGGGGAAGCAAACCGGTCTCTGCCAGGACAGCAGCGGCCACGTCGCGCACGTATTCCAGCGTGGAGCTCACGCCAATCTCGTCCAGGGCGTTGCGGGCTGCGCTATAACGCAACTCGGGCTTCTCTCCAAGCGTAAACAAGGCTTCCTGGCACCCATTGGCTGCACCCGTTCGGCATAACGCCAGCACACTTTCCAGGCTCATGTAGGCCTGATCAATGCGCCTGGGCGTCTTGGCGAACGTACAGTAATGGCAGACATCACGGCACAAGTGCGTGAGAGGAATGAAGACCTTGCGAGAATAGGTGACGAGCCTGCCATGCCCGGTATCGCGCAATTGCGCTGCCACAGCGGCCAGAACTGCAGTGTCCTGCAGTTCTGCCAATTCCATGGCACAGTCATCACGCAAATAAGCGCCTGTCAGTAATGGGTTTGTCATCGTGACACTCATGCCTGGCTGTCTGGAGACCATTGGTCGCAACTCAGCGTGGGACGTATTGACGGCCAACTATCAATGACGGATCGGCGTCCGGTTTTGGAACCAGTTTTTGAGGACGCCCGGCCTGATTGTCTGTTCCATAAAGATTGCCATCTTCATCAATGGACGCAGAATGCATCTCTATCCACATGTCCGGACCAGTAACTGGCAGGTTGAAGACATACGTCGGCGTGCCTTCCAGATCGAACTTCACAACCTTGGGGGGGTTCAAGTCTGTTACCCAGGCGGCATTGTCAGAGACGATGATGTCCAATGGCAGACCCAGGCCCGTCCAGGTGTCGACATATTCGAATTTTGGATAGTTGGCGCTGTCGCGCGACTCCACCTGTCGGAAAACCTTGACGTCACGTCTGTCACGGTCCAGGGCATAAAGATGCTCGTTCGGGCCCCATGCCAGGGTATGCACGCTGGCGAATTGATGCGGCAAATCGCCTGCTTCCCCGAATTCGCCACGATAGCTGCCGTCAGCATTGCGGATGACAATCCGCTTGTTGTCTCCCAGCCCGTCGGCTACCAGAAATTTGCCATCGGGAAGGAAGGCCACATCCTGCGGCAGGTGGTAATGGGTTTCGTCCCTGCCAGAGATGTTCTTCTCTCCCAGAGTCATCACCAACCGGCTGCCATCATTGGAAAACACGTAAATGATGTGGCCTGTTTCGTCCACCAGCCAGAGCTTTTTCTCCGGGTCATAAGGGCTTATCCGCAATTTGTGCGGACCAGGCCCATCGGTGCCGACGAACAAATGATCCCACTGGTCCCAGACCTCCAGGACTTCCCCGTCGCTGTTGATGATATAGATACTGTTTTGCCACACGCGACCCTGGCCACGCAGCACATTCCACCCCATGGAACCGGCAAATGTTGTGTACTCGGGCGGCAGTGGATCAGGCAATTGGGTCTCACCGCGCTGCAGAATGAAAATACGATCGGAGGACTCGACAACAACACTGGAGGTGCCGCCAAAGGTAAACCCCTCCGCTGCAAATGGCTTCATCCAGGATTCCGTGATGAAGTCATAGGGGCTGGGCCCGGCCTCGACAAGCGCTTGCCCGAAGGCAGGAAAACTCAGACACAGGGCGGCGAACCCTGCAAAAGCTCGTTGCAGTTTTTTCATTCTGGCCTCTTTGTTATTTCTGTTGTTGTAAGCGATGTACCAGGTAATGCGCTCAAGACGAAAGGATTGTCTCCCTGGCAAAGCGTGTCCGAGTCTACAGGGAATCTGTCAAATCTCAACCCGACACCAGTCGCTGCATTTCCCGCTATCTCCAGGCCGGAATTCCCTCCCTTCACTCTGGCATTTCCAATCCACGGGGCCAGTGCAGCACATCATCACGCCCACCACGCCCAACAAGGTGGCGCGAGCAAGTGGTGGCACTTTGACTTCTGAACCTTGCCTCTTTCAACCCTTTCTCAACGAGATTGAATTCACTGGCATGCTAGTGCGCTATCCAGGCTGAACTCGCCTTGGAGATCCTTTCCATGATGGCGGTCCATGCAGGCTCGCGATGCTCTTCTCTGCATCGAAACACAATGGCATCGGCGGGATGCGCAGCAGCCTGCCGCAGGCTGGCATACAACTGCCTTGCTGCCGTGGCAGCGTCAGCATCCAGACACAACTCCTGAACGCTGTGGATGTGCGCTGGCCTCACAAGAACAACGCCCTCCACTGCGTCGGGCAGAGTGGCCAGAGCCGCATTGAGCGCCCCCAGAAGCTCGCCCTCGAAGGACTCTGCAACGGTGAACAGTGGCTTGCTTGGCATATAGTGATGCTTCATCTGCCCCGGGGCGTCAGCGCGTTTCGAGTCGAGCCAGCGCGAGAAGAGTCCTGCGCCCTGCAGGACCTCCCTTATCTGATCCTGGGTCACGGCACCCGGACGCAGCAGACTGAACGAGTCCGCATTGATGGCAAGCACTGTGGATTCTATGCCCACCGCACAGGTACCGCCGTCGACGACATCCACCTGATTGCTGAACTCTTCGATGACGTGACTTGCGGCCGTGGGACTGGTGCGCCCGAACAGATTCGCGCTGGGCGCCGCAAAAGGCTCGCCCAACGCCGCGAGTATCTGCTGTGCAATCGGATGATTCGGACAGCGAATGCCCACAGTGCCGAGTCCCGACGTAATGAGACTGGAAACCAGCGCGGATTTCCGCATCACCAAGGTCAGCGGGCCGGGCCAGAACGCTTCAGCAAGAATCTGCGCTGCCTGTGACCAGTCTTTTGCCAGTGATCTGGCCTGGGGAATGTCCCGGACATGCACTATCAGAGGATCGAAAAAGGGACGCTTCTTCGTCGCAAAAATGCGCGTGAGCGCGGCTTCAGAGTGAATGCGGCCCGCGAGGCCATAGACCGTCTCGGTGGGTACCGCGACCACCTCGTCGTTCTTGAGTCGCTGCGCAGCTTGGGCTGGTGTCACTACGCTCATGGGTCATCCCTGATGCAGGCTTGCTTTGTGTGTGATGCTGGAAAAGTGGTCACGTGCAACAGACTACCATAACACGTCAGTCCAGGGGCACTCGCCGCGCGATGGTAGCAGGAATACCCCACGCATGAGCAGCCACACCGTGATTGCAGGATTATACATCTGCGTTACAATGCCATCACTTCCCCTTTACGGCAGACGCCCCATGAGCCCCTCCAAGACCGCCACGCTGAACCTGCGTATCGACCCCCGCATCAAGGAAGCCGTGCGCATCGCCGCCCTGCGCGAACACCGCTCCATTGCCAACCTGATCGAGGTGCTGATTCGCAAGCACTGCGACGCCAACGGCATCTCCATCCCCGAGCAGCACGCCTTGTTTGGGGAGACCGATGATGAATGAGAAAACTCTGCGGGCACTGATCGAAGCCGGCGCGGTGCGCAAGCTGCGCATCATCGCCGATGGCAGCCTCTTCCACGTGGAGGCCGACACCCCCACCGCGACTGTCACGGCCACCACTACGACAGGCGCCATCAAGACCTGGAGCACGCTGGACAGCTGCGCGAAGTGGGTGCGAGGGCTGGGACTGGGTGTGGCGCAGATTCATCTAGCACGGTGGACGCCGGAACAGCGGGGCCTGCGCTTGTAGGCGCGGAATCAGCAACGAAAACTGCAGCGACCGCCCGCCCTCTGCTGTCACCCCGGTGTCAAACAGGTGGCTTAAAGTCAGTCACCACCCCTGAGAGAACCCAACATGACACGCACCCATCTTCAAGCCTGGATCTTCCTCTGCAGCCTGCCCCTGGCCTCCCCCGCAGCCCTTGCGCAATGCGACATCGCTGACCCCGCCTCTGAAACCGCGCGCGGCACGGTGTTCGTCGACGGCAACGGCGACGGGGCGCGCAATGCCCGCGAGCAAGGCGTGCAGGGCGTGAGTGTCAGCAACGGCTGCGAAGTGGTGTTGACCGATGCGGACGGCGACTACGAAATTGCCCTGGCCCCTCTGCAGATCCTGTTCGTCTCGCAGCCTGCGGGCTACAGCATCGCCGTCGACGCCAACAATATTCCGCGCTTCTACTACCGGCACTATCCCGAAGGCACGCCTGACACCATTGGCGGCACCGCCGTGGCCTGGCAGTACGAAGTGGCGAATGCCACCGGGCCTCTGCCCGACGCCATCGACTTCCCACTGACAGCGATTGCCGATGACAGCATTCAATTCACGGCCCACGCCTTCGCCGACCCGCAGGCCCGCTCGGAACTGGATCAGGACAAGTTGCGCGAGGATCTGGTCACTACGCTGATCGGCAATCCCTTCGGTGCGCAGTTTGGCGTCACCGTGGGGGATGTCGTGTTTGACAGCCTGAGCCTGTATGACCGCCACAAGGAAATGATGGCGCTGATGGACATTCCCCAGTGGTATCTGCCGGGCAATCACGACATCAACTTCGAGTCTCCGGATGCCCGTTTTGCCAACGAAACCTACAAGCTGCACTTCGGCCCAACCTATTACTCGTTCAACTACGGCAATGTGCACTTCGTGGCACTGAACAATGTGGAGTACGCCGGCGCAGGGAACAGGCTGGCAGACGGCGAGGCTTATCGCGGCTATATCCACGACGAACAGCTGTACTGGCTGGCGCGCGACCTTGCACACGTGCCCAAGGATCATCTGATCGTGATCGCCTCCCATATCCCGCTGGTTTCGGAGGCAGTCGATGCCAGTGGCACGGTCACCACCGGCCCGCAAACGGAGAACTTTGCCCAACTGCTGGAAATTCTGCAGCCCTTCGAGCATCTCTACGGCATGGCCGGTCACGACACCAGCAACAGCTGGAAAGTGGAAGTGGGCCACAGCCACGGCTGGCACGGACAGCCCTGGATCGCACACACGCTGGCGGAAGTGCGCGGCAATGGCTGGGGCACCGGGCCGGAAGACTTGCGCGGTGTCAGCGACGCCATGATGCAGGATGGCAATCCCAACGGCTTCTACCTGCTGCGTTTTGACGATGTTGATGTGGTACCGCAGTTCATGCCGTTTCCCTATGGTGCAGACGCCAATCAGGGTATGCGCATCACGCTCGACCCGCCACTGAGTCAGTCGGAGGGCGGCAGCGTCAATCGCGGCGCACTGGCGGACGGCACCAAGGTGGTTGTGAATCTTTTCGACGGAGGCGCGCGGGACTCTGTCTGGCTTTCGCTCAATGGCGCCGAGCGCCAGCCCATGACCTATGTGGTGCGCACCGACCCGTTTGTGGAGCGCGTGAACCAGCAGCTGCTGGGAACAGACCAGGCCATTGGCCCGGCCACCGTTTCGGCCCATATCTGGGAGTTGCCGCTGCCCGCTGCGCTGCCTGCCGGTGTAAACCGCATCGAGGTGTTTAGCTTGGATGAGTTTGGCGAGCAGCATCAGCGTGCCTTCAGTTTTGAAGTGACGCGCTGAAGGCACCAGGACGGGCATCAGCCGGCTGATGCCTGGGCACTCCGAATTTGACGCTAATGCGCCTGCATTGAAGTGGACTCGACCCAGTTGATCCCGTCAAAATCTCGAACAATTTTTATAACCTTGTATTGTCTCAAGAGACGATCAAACTGCCGCTTTTTCATTTCTGGCAAGAGCTTCCGAGCCTTGTGGGTGTTGATCTTGCCATGTTCAGACACCAGATAGCGATTGTTCATGTAGTCGTAAAGACTGCGGGGATTGCGGTAGAAATTGGGTGCGCTTTGGCGAACAATCGCTGCGCCGATCTTGCACAAGCAAGGTTCCCTTGATTTGGGGCTGTAAAAGACAACGCTGTTGTCCTCTGTTCTCAACAAGGTCAAGGCAGAAATGACGGCAAGAAACGTATCGGCCTGTCTGAAGAAATTTTCAACAGATGCTGACGTGTCCTCTCTGAATTCATCGATATTTCCAGCCAGCATGTAGGAGATCAACGCATTGATGACGTTGCATCTTCCTATGGAAGCCGATGAAGACACCATCTTTCTCATGTAAGACGGGTCATTCAGAATCAGCATGTCAAAGGCAGACAGGCAGATGTCGTACGGCAGGTTCTGAATTCTTTCCAGAGTCATCACTGTCTATGCTAACGGGTACTTGGGGTTGTGAGGATACGTGGAAACTGGCCGCTGACTTGCCGTGTCGAAATCTGCCGAATGCGTGAAATCGAGCCCCAGAAGCAGCCCCATGGATCGCGCCTTGATAATGGCCTTGCTTTGCGAATCCACTGACAGTTTTCTGTAGAGATTGCGGATATGACTCTGCACAGTCGACACGCTGATTTCCATCTTCCTTGCGACTTGTGCGTAGGTCATGCCCGCTGCAATCCCGCGAAGCGTGTCGATTTCCCTTGCTGTCAGATTGAAATCCGCGGTAATGGCGGCTTCGGGCTTTGCTGACCTCTCTGATTTGAACAATCTTTCTACTATCTTTCCAGAAAACGAAGCATTCCCGGCAATCGTGCTTGTCAGCATGCTGACGATGATCTGCTCCGAGTCTGAATAGATCGCAAATGAATTGGCGCCATGTGCGGATGCTTTAATGATGGATGATTCCTTGGGCGATTTTGATATTCCTACAATCGAACAGGCTGGATATCGACTCCTGATTTCCGAGATCAACATGTTGCTGTTGATGTCCTCCAGATCGAGATCAATGACAGCAAGGTCCACCGCGTCGCGCGCATCAAAAATGCGTTCCGCCGCGAAAATACCTTTTATGAAAGCCTCAACATGCCATCTTCCTTCCAGCTTCATGACGTACTGCGAGGTTTTCTCCAGACATTCCTTGTCTCTGACAACAACGATTGCACGGTGGTAATCCCGTTCGGATTGCAAATCAACAACCGTCCCCTCCGGGAGATAGGGCGTCAGGTCGAGGGTAAAGTCCTGGCACCTTGCTATGAACCAGTCCATCAAGGGCGTCAGCCGCATGGGTTCGGCAATGAGATA
>CAMCRC010000032.1 GCA_945877175.1 Klebsiella pneumoniae
TTGATCGAAACCAGCAACATGCTGCAGCGTATGCGCGAACTCGCTGTACAGGCGTCCTCTGACACAAATACTCTGACTGACCGCACCGCTCTCAACCAAGAGTTTGTTTCACTAAGATCTGAGATAAACCGCGTCGCCCAAAACACTCAATGGAACGGAACTAACATACTGACCAAACAAGGTGGCTCTAACTCTGATGGCATTCACAAGTTCCAAGTTGGAGCAAATGCTAATCAAACCATAGATTTAACCATTGGAAATTACCAGACAAACAGCTCAAGTCAGACTGCCGTCGCTACAGTTGTTACTACAACTTCGGGTTCTAGTCAGGGTGCTACGCCTGCCGCACAGGTCTCGACATTCAAGATCGAAAACGCTGTTGCTGTAGGGGATGTCTTTAGTCTTACCGTAGGCGATAAATCGTTTACGCACACCGTTACCGCACTTGCAGCTACTGCAGTACTTAGTAGGGACGCTGTGTTTAACGCTATGATCGCCGGAATAGGGACTGTAGCCGGGGTTGGCGCATCAGAAACAACAACAACATCAGGGGCGAAAGTGCAAACCTTCACCGCAAGCTCTACTGCTTTCGGCTCTAACAGCTTCAACATATCCAGTGGCGCAGGTGGTCTTCTGAGTGGGATAAACGCTTCATCGATTACAACTGCAGCAAATGCTAACAGTGCGGTTGCTGCGGTAACCACCGCTCTTGCAACAGTTAACACCGGTCGCTCCGAAATGGGTGCGACAATGAACCGGCTGCAGTATGCGGCTGACAACCTGGCCAATGTCTCGCGTAATGCCACCAAATCGCGTGGCCGCATCATGGACGCCGATTATGCCAAAGAGACCACCGAACTGGCGCGCATGCAGATCATTGCCCAGGCCGGCACCGCCATGCTCGTGCAGGCTAACCAGATGAACAAGACCGTTTTGTCACTGCTGAGATAAGCGAAAAGGTGCGAAAAGGCGCCCGGTGAATATGTGTGATATCGGACGGCTTGTCGCTTGCTAAAAAATATTTTTAAACCAAAGCCACTTAATGGAACAAGCCATGCAAGCCCCTGATGCACTGTCGCTGCAACATCCTGAGTAGTGCTTTCCTTGTCCAAGGATTGCCGGTGCTGGTTCGTAGGAGTCTGTCATTCAGCATCTGGACAACAGCCTGATAGCTAGGTGCATGTAAGCTTCGTTTTTCGACAGCCCTTATCGTCGCAATGATGCGCTGATTATGTAGGCGTTGCTCTGCTCTAGTCATGGCACTAATCCTACTTTCCGCTTGCTCGTTTGTAATCATCGGCAGAGCAAGAGCTTTCGCCTTCATAGTCTCGCAGCCATGCTTCAGAAGAATCATCCACTACTGTTAACTGGTTTGGAATTGACTGGACTTTGCTTTGCTGTACTAAAGACCCGGCACTAACCCGGCGGGGTACTTGCGGGCTAGTCGGCGGGGTACTTGAATCGCCAACGGTATCTAGTGCTTTATTTGCTTTCTTGCGATTATTTGTGATCTCAGCGCCTTTTTTCCCACCTTTCCTTTGGCTCTCTGTGCGCTCATGCAAGTGTTGCCGGTAATTGTCCAACTCAGGGCACACAATTACATCATCGTGAGTCTCAAATAGATCAGCCAGCATTGGCAGGGAGCGATAAACTTCTTGCTCAGGGACGCCTAGAACAACAGCTAATCTCTTTGGGTCTGATGGCAACCTGACGTTTATCCAGCACTCTAAGCGCATTGTGTACAGTAGGCCGCGCGCCTCTAACGTCATTAGGCGAAATGGCAAAAGAGAAAGCATGGTTGCTGCGTACTCTTGATATGCGGGGGGTTCGCGGTTCTGGCTCATAGTGACTCCCCGTATGCTTCCAGTATCTCAAAATCGCGCTTCTCGGCCCCGTACCAGCACAAAACTGATTCAGGGATAGCAGCGGTTGTCCTCGGCCTTACATTCCACAAATCGCAGTTCTCGGCACTACAAAGGGTGACTTGCTGTCTCCACGTTCCAGGCGAGCAGGGATCAACAATACACTGCTTGCAGTGCCGATTTATTGATTCACGTAGGCTGGCTCCTTTCATGATTTCACGCTTCCTTGGGCATTGCCCTGCGAAGCTGAAACTCTCTCGGAAATCCATAAATCAATTGAGGATTCCAGCCATGCGCTAGCTCGCGCGCCAAGCTTATGAGGCGCGGGAAATCTGCCTTGTTTGATTAGCAGGTGGGCTTGGGATCGACTGAAACCGACACGCTCTTTAACTTCAGGCCAGCGTAAAAAACGATCACGGGATGGGCTTGGATGTTTCTGATTATTGCTTGTCACGGTTCTGCCTCCTTTTGGCTTGGAACACATGACTACCTATTATTGTCATAATTGAAAATTCAACAATGACAAATATTCAGCTTATTTGTCAGTCGTATCCTCAGGATCAAAGTCTGACTTCCATCGATGGTATCCCCGAAGGTAGCTTTCCAGTTGATGAGGTAGTGGCATTGTAGGATTTTCTTCATCTACCCGATAATTCATCAACTTCAGTGCGAAATCTTGCAGATTAAAATTTGGCCTATCTCGCTCTCTGATAACAGAATAGTGAAATTCTCTATAGGACGAATACCGTATTTGTCTTGCAGCAAAGTTCCCAGCTCTTTGCTTTGGTTTGCCGTAAAAAACCTCCTCTAGGCTTAAGTCTCCCTTGGCTTGCAAATATAAATTGAAGCACTTAGCAACGGAGGCCAGAATCTCTGGCGGGGGGTAACTTCCCCAGTTAACGTGTGCTAAGAAAATCTCTACAGGACTTTTGAATCTATAGTTCGGCTCGAACGGAGGCACTTGCCATCTTTCGCCTATCTTTCCAAATGCAACAGCAAGACGAGACATTTCCTCGGCACCTAACTCGTCTACATCTGTGTCCCAAAAATAGGTGCGTTCCCGGCTGTATTCAACAATGCCAAGCTCTTCACAAATTGCAGAAACAAGCGGAAGTAAATCAGGTCTATCAATTCGCGCATGGAAATCGTTTATCCAATCAAATGTATTGAAATAGTTGGAAAGTATATATTCGCCATCAATTAGGGTGAGAGCTTGTAGCTCTTCATCTTGAGTTTCACTTGCTACATAGTCCAACCACTCAAGCTCTTCGTCAGAAATTGCTCCCGAGTCACTCATGAATCCTCCATTCACACCCTCAATGGGAAACCGGGAAGGCGGTGAGGTGCCGCCGTGTCGTCGGAGGGGATCAGCCCCCAACTATCCCGGTTAATCGTACAACTCGATTTGTACCACGTTTTTCATGAGTCAGAATAAGGCCCAGCAAACACTTTTAGCTACACCAGTAGCTACACAGTTACGATTGCAACAATTTGTTATTTCTATATTTCAATAAGTTATTGGCCCGCTTCAACTTCCCCCGCCTCCACCAAATAAAAAGGCCCGTGCTTCCGCAAGGAAGTACGGGCCTTTTTGTTTGGACGATTCAGGGCCGAGTTTGGACCTGCATAGTTGGGTAAGCGCCATGAATGGCGCGTATGCCGGAAATGCAGGAGCATTTTCCGGCGCAAATCAGGCGTAGCATGACGCCCGGACAGGACAGCCGTTCTGCACAGCGACGAAGGCGCTGCCCCCCCACCAATGTCGCACTCCATCATCGATGCAACACCAGACTTAACACCCTCTCGCTTAACGACTGTCGCCTTTCACTTACCCGCTCGGCTGTGTGCCAAGCCACAGACAGCCGGTCTGCAGAAGCGCTTCAATGGGGTCCATCTCCAACACTTTGCAGACAACAGAAGGTGATTCAAATGAAGAAACTCCCATTGATCTATGGCTATGCAGCGCTGCTGACCAGCGCGCTGATGTTAAGCAGTTGCGCCACCAGTGAGCAAACCGGCCAGTTGCTTGGCGGTGTTGCCGGCGCGGCGGCAGGGACGCAGGTAGGAGACGGCACCGGACGCACGATTGCCACCATTGGCGGTGCTGTCTTGGGCGCCTATATCGGAGGGCGAGTTGGCAGCGGTATGGACAATCGCGATCGGCAGCAATCGCAAAACGTACTGGAAAACGCTGAAACCGGACAGCGTACGCGGTGGGTGAATCCGGACACCGGGTATAGCTATGATCTGGTGCCAACCAATACCTATCAGGCCAATCAACGACCGTGCCGGGACTACACCATGGAGGCGGTCATCGACGGGCGCAATGAGACAATCAATGGCACTGCCTGTCGACAGGCAGACGGTAGCTGGCAGTGAGCGCGTTACCACAAACCCACGGAGCACAGACATGAGCCACTATCAAATCGCCGTGATCGTCGGCGACCTGCCGCTCTACAACCAGGATGACGACTAACAGCAGGCCTTTATGCAAGGCTGGATGAAACAGTCCGTGGCGTGGGCGAAAAAACACGCTGCGTTAGTGTGGCCGCACGCGTACAACAACGGCTTGCCACCGGCAAAGGCTGAAAAACCATTTCAGTGCAATTCAAGTGATCCTCTTGTGTCATCAGATTGACAAATTTTTGTCATTCCGTATTCACATCCATGTGTTGAACTCAATGCGCCAATTTTCTTTCCGTTGCAAAATCCAGGTAAAAAGTCCCGCACTCCCCTGTCCTTTTGTAGATTTTAGTGACGCATGTGGCTCGTTCAGCTTTGCAGCACTCCTGATGAATGGTGCCAGAACACAGCTTTTTGCTGCAGGCGATATTACGGATACCAATTTCATTGTCTCAGGCACCAACAAGAACCGCGCTGGCGTTAAGGCTCCATGGCAAACCGCGCCATGCACCACGCCAATCCGCAACTGGAAGACGCAGACGAGTAACAGGAAGTGTAATGGTTTCTTTGCATTCAAATAGAGGATTTCCCCAATGATGTTGACTAGTCGTTTGCGTTTGAATTTTCCCGCTGTTTCCAGCATAGCTCTGGGCGTCATGCTAGCCAACCAGGCTCTCGCCGCACCCACTGTTTACACCACACCCAATGTCACAACCGCTGCCGGGGCAACATCCACCACTTTCAATGGCCAGACATTTGTCAATCATGGGTTGCAAGGTGTAGCGCGACTGCCGGCAAGCACTCGGGATTTCAATGGCGACACATTCGGGGCGTTTTCTGGACTTGACGTTCTGCCAGGCACCTGGCGAAAAACCGCAACCGGTTATACAGGCGCAATGTACGGTCTTCCGGATCGCGGACCCAATGGCGTTGGCAGTGTCACGTTCAGCGATTACCCCGGACGCGTCAACAGTTTTTCGATGAACTTCACGCCTTATACCTCCACTGCCAATCTGCCAGTCAGTGCCGACTCGCAGCAGCAGCTGGGACTTGTGCAGACCGGTGGATTCCTTTTCAAGGATTTCAACGGCAAGGTGACCACAGGCCTGGATCCGGCCACTGGCGCTACTGCTTTCGTTACCCAGGATGGCAAGTCCCTGCCCGGCTCGACTGTGGGAATTGCGGCAGAAAAGATCAGCCTTGACGCCGAGGGCTTGCGCTTTCTCAACAACGGCTCCTTCTATGTATCCGACGAATATGGTGCCAACGTCTATTATTTCGACAAGACTGGCAACATGAAGGGCGTTATCCAGCCGCCAGCCGCCGTGATGCCCAGAACAGCCACCGGCCTGTCTTTCACCTCCCTCACTGATGCAACGACAGGACGTCGACTCAACCAGGGCCTTGAAGGAATCGCGCTGACTCCGGACAACAAGAAATTGGCCACTTTGCTGCAAAGCGCTCCCATGCAGGACAGCACAACAGCGCAGCAAACCCGCACCAACACTCGCTTGATGATCTATGACATCTCCCAGAGTGCTACGCCGAGCGCTCCGATAGGCCACTATGTGATGCAATTGCCGATTTTTACCTCCAACGGCAACGGCACTGCGCCCAATCGTACTGCTGCTCAATCGGAACTGCTGGCGCTGAACGATAGCCAGTTCCTCGTCTTGTCACGCGATGGCAATGGCCTCGGGCAAGCGTTGCTGAACCCGGTGTACAAGAGCGTGTTGTTGATCGACACTACCGGTGCCACCAACATTGCCGGCACCCCCTTCGAAACCACGACGACTCCCGTGGCCCCGGGTGGAGTGCTCAATTCGACGATTACACCAGTGAGCCAGGTGGAAGTCGTCAACATCCTCAACACTACGCAGTTGGGCAAGTTCGGCATCAATATCAACAACACTGCACCGACGCGGCTGACCCTGACAGAGAAGATGGAAGGCATGGCGCTGGTGCCTGCACTTGACGAAAACGCCCCCCAGGATTTCTTTCTGCTGGTCGCCAACGACAATGACTTCCTGTCATCCACCTGCAGTGTAGGCGGCCAGAATTGCGCGCAACCTGTGAACAGCGATGCCTTGGTTCTGACTTACCGGATGACTCTGCCCACCTACGTGGATTCACAATATCTGTTGGCCATGAACGCCGAAGCGCCGACAACTATCGGCATGACAGCACAAGCTGCACGTGACCTGTCGCTGTTGAATTCCGATAACGTCGGCCAGCACTTCCTGACCCAAAGGCATGGCGGCGCCGCTTCTGTGCAAACGGACAGAAATATTGCCCTGTGGGCTGCAGGCGACTGGCTGTCCAGATCCGAATCAGGCGCTTTGGCCGGCGTTCGCTCGACGGGAGCCACCGTCGGCTTCGACAGCAACTTGAACGAGAGTATCGTGCTTGGCGCATCCATGGGCTATTACGAAGGCGAACCGAGAACCAGTGGCACTTACAACGCCGACCAGGAAAGCTACCAGTTCTCCTTGTACGGCTCGTTTCGCAGCGGCGGGCTGTATGCCAATGCTATCGGCTCCTATGGCGATATGCGTTTCGAGAACATAACGCGCGCAGCTGCCTATGGCCTGACCGCCACCGGCGACGCCAATATCAGTACCTTTGCCTTTACAGGCGAACTGGGCTACCTGATGAATAGCGGCAATGTGCAATTTGGTCCCGTGGCAGGTCTGCGCTGGGTGGAAACAGCGATTGGCGATTACGCCGAATCCGGTGCGGCGGGCGGCAATATCGCCTATCCATCGCTCAAGTCCGACGGGAGTGCAGCCTATTTTGGCGGAGAGGCGTCCATGGATTTGGGCAGCATGCGCTCGATCCTGCGCCTGACTTACACCGGCGAGAGCGATGTCGACAGCGATGTCGCCCAATTGCGACTGGCCAGCGCCAATCATTCCATGGGAACCCAGGCGGTCGTGGTCGAGCACTTCTCGCAGTCAGTCATTGAACCCTCGCTGACCCTGACTGGACAGGTTTCAGAAAATTGGAACTGGTGGCTGAACCTTGGTGCCCGGATTGGGGAAGATGAAGGCACAGACCAGCGCGTGAGCGCAGGCATAAGAATTCCGTTCTGATCACCACAACTCAATAATTAGGCCCTGCCGGCGCACGCTGACAGGGCCTTTTTTAGTGGCCGAATTGTGAGTTCGAACCCCTGGGACAGAGACGAGCCTCCGGAGAGCACCGGGTGTTTATTCCACCCACTCCATCGAACCCCTTTCGCCAGACAGCGAACAGTGGTATTTCCTCTCCAGACAACAATAACTACAGGAGACATGGAGCATGCGCGGTTCAAAAAGGTTTTTCATAACACTCGGTTTACTATTGACCATGCCGCTGGCGGGCACCGCTGTGGCGCAGGAGCGGATCGACATCAGTGGCTGGGGCACCGGCAATGTCCAACCAGTGCCTGTTGACCCGGGGCGGCCATGGGGGTGGGCAGTACGGGATTTCATGACAGATCCTGATCGGGAACTCTACAACAAGGCCAAGGCAAAACTGCTGCGGGGCGAGCAGATCTACAGCCATTCCATCTCCTCGTTTGATATTGAACGCTATTGCCGCGAGGCGCCCCATTTCGACTACACCTGGTTCGAAATGCAGCACAGCGTCATGACCTACGCTGAAGTCGCCGCCATGTTCGCCGCCTGCCCGAACGTTGGGGCTGCGCCAATTCTGCGTCTGCCTGATGCACTGGAAGGCAGTGTGCAGAAGGCCATGGACATGGGCATGCTGGGTATAGTTGTACCCACGGTTGAAGACGCGATCATGGCGCGCGAATCAGCGCGCTACGCACGCTTTCCTCCGGTTGCCCGACGCAGTGCCGGTGGCGGACAGGGAGCTGGGCTGTGGACGCCTGCAGTGCCGGCCGGGTCCACGTTCTTCAATTCCGTGAATGACAACATGCTTGTCATTGTGATGATTGAAACCGTCGAGGCCGTCAACAATGCGCTCGAGATTGCCACGGTCCCTGGCGTGGATGTGGTCCTGATCGGCAATGCGGATCTGGCCAATTTCTCGGGCCTGGCGCAGGACACGCCGGAATACCGTGATCTGCAGATCAAGGTGCGCAATGCGGCTTACCGGGCAGGGAAGTTTTTTGGCAATGCACAGGCCACTAATGGGACACAGCCCAATCCTCTGCAAATGGAGTCAAGAGTGCATTTGATGGGACCGTCCAACGATGGCTGGACATATCCCTGACTGATGCGGTTTGCTTGAAGAACACAGGTCAGGATTCACGGAGCACCGAGCTGTTAATTTCCAACTTGGCGCGGTTTCTGCCCTGTAGTACCTTGCCCGCTCAACATATCAGCGTGAGTTCAGCACCGGAATGACATCGACGCAGCAAGCCACTGTCCCTGCGACCAGGGAATCGATCCTGCGTTACCTCGTCGGCACCGGCTGCGCTCTCTGGCTACTGGTGATGGCGCTGCAGCCCGATGTGGGATTCGCAGCGCCCCTGCCGTGGATGGGGCTGTTCTGGCTGATGAAGATTGGCTGCGGCCTGGCGGTTCTGCAATCTCTGCTTTATCTCTTCAGCCGCAGCCAGCGCTGGCAGCAATGGCCCTTGTGGACGTTGGTGGCAGGCAGCGGCATCGTTGGTTCTGCGCTGCTCGCCCCACTTTACTGGCTCATTGGTGAAGGCCTGATGCAGGCAATGCTGGGTTTCGAGGCGACACTCGATGATGAGAGCGACCCCGGCACAGCGATAGTCTTTGGGTTGTCAGCCTTGTTGCAGGAATTTGGCGATCTCGTCGGCCCCGTTACCGCTTCCTGGTTGCTCATTTCCTGGCCGCGTCTGCAGGGCTTGCTGCCGCTACTGCTCATCGATGGAACGCACACAGGTGTCACTGGAGCAGACCCGGTCGAGCATCAGGCGCTGACTCCAGGCGCAAGCGCCGCCCGTCCGGCCTGGCGCACTGCGCTTCCTGGCGAGCTGGGCGATGACCTCATCGCCGTAAGCTCGGAGCTGCAATACATGCGAGTCTGGACCAGCCGGGGAACCGCGCTCATTCTCGGCGCGCTGCAGGAAGTCGAAGACACGGAAGGCCAGGCCGGGATGCGCGTCCACCGCTCGTGGTGGGTTCATGCGAGGCATGTCAGAAGCGTGAGACGGCGCGCTGACGGGCTGGTTTGCCTGATGAGCGACGGCCGGGAGATACCGGTAAGCCGTCGGCGCAAGGCCGATGTTCTCGCGCGCTTCGGGGACACTGCTCGTTATGGCGGGGCCGCAAGTGTAAGTTCAGATCCTTCCCGAGCGCAGTAATCAGGCTGTCACGTCGCAACGGAACCTGGACGGCGTCACGCCGTGAAAAGGCTGGAAAGCCCGCTCCGTGCTGCAGCAGTTGCATACCCGTCACCTTGTTCGCCCCTCCCAGGCGTCTGAATCAGAAATTCCGGCGCAGGCCAATCTGAAACGACAGCGGGTTGTAGTCTGGTTTCACGAGCCGACCGGTGACCCCTTCTTCGGCGGGCAATTCCATGCTGCCAAGGCGCAGATAGCGCACATCGGCCGTCAGTCGCCAATCAGCTCCCAGCGGCATCTCGACGCCGCCCATGAACTGCACCCCGAATTCGCCTTGTCGGGACCACGCACGCTCAGTGGCGCCGGTGTTCAGATCAAAGTCGATCTCCTGCACCCAGCCCAGGCCGACGCCCGCATACGGGGTCCAGCCGCCATCGGAGCGGATGAAGCGGCGCACGCCATTGACAAACAGGATGTTGGAGGCGAAGTCGCCCTCGTCAACGAGCGCGCCTCTCCCGCCACGCAGTGACTGCAGCTCGTGGCGTCGCCAGTTCCACTCGAACTCCGCCGCCCAGCCGTTGCCATAGCGAAAACCGATGTCCCCCCCCAGCCCCAGTCCGATGTCGAATTCCGCCGTCAGGCCGTTGCCAAGCCTGGCATTGCCGAGTTCGTCAAAGGAAGTCGATTCCAGGCGGCTGGCTTGCGCATACGCAGTGGCATAGAAGCCGCGCGGTTCTTCTTGCGCCAACACGGGCAGCGCGGTGACGGTAATGCAGCCCAGCAGAGCGCAGGGGATGACATGGCGAATGATATTCATGATGGCGAAAGCTCCTTGGCGATTACGATGGGAATTTGATCTTTTCTGACCTGAGCGCCTCAGGCACCAGGACGGCACCGACTGTAGCGGCCCGACACCCCTTTTACCCCGCCTTTTGAATCAACGGCCGCCTTCATGAACGAGGAACAACGGCGTTAGAACTGAACAAGCCTGACTGAACATGGCGGCCAGAAAGTTGATCCTGGCGCAGCTGTCGAAGGAACTCATAGGTACACAGGGGCAGGACCCAGCAAAGCCAGCCAAAGGTAGTCGAAACCTCTGCTTCCGTTCCGAGCTGTTCTACCCAGGGAATCTCGAGGACCAGTCGGAAACTGACGAAAGAGAACGTAAGGATGTAGCTGCGCAGCATCCATTCGCGATGGGTATCAAAGCGACCGCGAATGGCCTCGACCACTGCGAGGCAGGTAGCCGCGAGCCACACGAGTGCGCCCGTAAACAGCGCAACACCGAAAGTCCAGTCCTGGGTATGAAAAGACAACTTAAACGCGGTCCCGGCGGCAAGTGCTATCCCGGCGACATACACGTACCCAATCCATGGATGAACCTCCCCATGACGCTGGCGAAAACCGGACCAGTGCTGGAGCAGGCCCGCCAGAAGTGCGAGCGAACCGCCGAAGACATGCACCAGCAGCCATACTGAGCGATCCCAGAATCGCCCATAGGACGCCTCGCTGAATTCGAGGTAAGGCAGTGCATCATCCAGAAGGAAAAGTATCGCTAGCGCTGGAATCGAGGCAGCGCCGAGCCCCGCGAGTACGCGCCTGATTCCATCGAACCGGTCAGCGATCGCCATCATGCTGCACGCCCCGCAACAAAACCGACTCGAAGGAAGCACAGGAAAACAGAGGGAACAAGATTCACAGTTGACAGAACTCCGGGATGTTCGCAGTCACAGCCTTTGCCGCGCTGACACTGGGACTGTGAGAAATGCGGCATGTCCAACACTAGCGACGTGGCACCGCATTCGCCCTGTCATTTGAACCAACGGGCGGCTTCATGAACAGGAGGCGCCTGCTTGACTCCCTCCCGATCAATCCTGTCTGGAGGTGACTCCCATCACCCCACCCGAAAGTCCTCCTGCAATCTCCCCCAGTGCTCCCTCAGCCTGCCCTTGTGTGCGTCATTCATGGGCAGGTCCTTGAGTGCATCCGGCCACTGGCTCCTGGCCCGCGCCATCACCTCGTCCAGATGAGGCTTGATGGCCCGCCATGGAATGCCAGCACTTTCCGCCCAGGACTGAAAGTGGGCCAGAGATACCGTGTACCAATCTTTGGTTTTTCCCAGATTGAGCGCGAATTGCCTTTCACCGTCGATATAGACGCTGGTGGTCACGATGTCGTAGGCCGGGGAAAGCCGCGGAGTGACACGGTTGGCATAGCTTAAACTCCAGTTCTTCAGATGCGCATCGCCATTGGCCAGCAGAATATTGACCAGCAAGCGTCTTGCAAATTGCTGCGCGTCCGCCAGGCCGTCGCCCGAATACTCGTAGAGGATCCTGCCAATCTGTTCGTAGCTTGCTGAGTTGTATTTCTCGTGAGGATACTTGACCAGCACCTGGGCAAAATCCTCCATGTGAATGCGCTCATCCTGGTGACGATCAAAGCGCTTGATCGCAAAGGCCAGCGCCTCATCCGGCAGTTTTATCGGCGGAAGATTGTCCAGAGTCGCCAGCGCCACCAGCCTGATCTCGGGAATGTCGACGCCGGCCAGTGCCGCAAGTGTCATGGCCGAGTACTCATTCAAAGGGACATCCCGGTGCGTGGTGGACGGGGTTTTGACGATCCAGTCCCCCAGAGCATCGCCTTTGGCAAGGTTGTAGCGGCCGTCCTTCTCGTTCATGGAGAATTTCATCTGCACGCCTGCCAGAGAAAATCTGTTTTCAGGACCGCCCCTTCCAAATTGAACGACCTTGAGCCTGCCCGGTGTTCCCAGAATATTCTCGGGTACCTCGTCGGGGGCCATCGGCTGCGCGATCAAGGCCCCGGGCAGATCGGCGCCCAGACTGGCCAGAATCTGGAATTCGTTGTCGACGTGCACTTTCAGCCCTTGGGCGATCAAGGCCAGCAGCGAGCCCTCGGGAAGCAGATTGGACAACACAGGATGCAGCTTCTGGGTTCGCGCCCAGGGCTCTGCGAGCAGTCTTTCAGCGCGGGGAAACGCCGGGTGGGTAATCACGCTGAGTGTCGGGCGCTGGCTGTCGTGTCGGAACTCCTCGGCAAAGCTCAGGACATTTCTGCCGCCGCGAAACCCGGCGAGGTGACCGACCAGGCGGCCGTGCAGCGTCAGCCTGAGCACCTGAACTTCTTCTGCGTGGCCGTCACTCATTCGTCACTGCCCAGCAGGTCCTGCCACGGATCATCCGAAAGCGCTTTCTTCGCTGGTGTCCCGGCAGCCTTCTGAAACTCCTGCGCCTGGGCTGCCGGGCCGCTGACCGGGTCCAGGGCGTCCTGTTCCAGCACCGCCATCACGACGCCGAGTTTCTCCCGGGGAATCAGCATGAGTGCGCTGTTCAACCCCTTCGCGATCAGGTCCAGAGTCTGCAGTCTGGGGTTGCCTTTGGACTCCAGGCGCTGGTACTGCTGGCGCGAGACACCCACGCGCAGCCGCATGTCGTTCTGCTTCAGGCCAAGAGCCTGCCGGCGTTTTTTGATTTGTTCCAGTAGAGAGCTCATATTTGTAAACACATACGTTGCCTATAAACCAATTGGCAACACATTAGTTTCTTTTTTACATTAAGGCAACGAATAAGCTGCTTTAAAGCGCTACATCACTCACAATCCGCCCATCCACCAGATCAATCGTACGATCACAGGTGGATGACAGGCGCGGGTCGTGGGTCACCAGCAGCACTGCGCAGCCACGTTCGCGATTGAAGCGGCGGAACAGTTCAAACACCTCCGTCGCGGTGCGGGTGTCGAGATTTCCCGTGGGCTCATCCGCCAGCAGCAGGGCCGGCTCGGTGATCAGCGCCCGGGCGATGGCCACCCGCTGCTGCTGGCCGCCGGACAGCTGATTCGGGCGTGAGTCCGCAAACTTCTCCAGCCCCACTGCGGCCAGCAGTTCCCGCGCCCGCTGCTTGGCTGCCTTGTCGGGCCGGCCCTGGGCCAGCATCAGTGGCATCAGAATATTGTCCAGGGCGCTGAACGCCTGAATCAGGTGGTGAAACTGGAAGACGAAGCCTATGGACGTGCCCCGCAGCGCCGTGCGGCCGGCATCGTCCATGGCGCGAGTGGCCTGGCCCAGCAGATAGAGCTCGCCGCTGCTGGGCGTGTCGAGCAGGCCGATCAGATTCAGCAGCGTGCTCTTGCCCGAGCCCGAAGGGCCTACCAGGGCGGCGAAGTCACGGCGGCCAATCTGCAGGTCGATGCCATGCAGCACCTCGGTCTCGTTCGGCAGGCCGACGTTGTAGGATTTGCGCAGCGCCTCCAGGCGCATTACTTCGTTATTGGTGTCAGACATAACGGATGGCCACCACGGGGTCGAGTCCGGCGGCACGCCGTGAAGGCACTGCGGCCGCCAGCACGCCGGTCACGGTAGCCAGCAGCAGCGACAGCAGCACCAGGGTCTGGGACACCGGAATATAGAACAGGCCCGGCCCGAAGGCGTTGAACACCCACACCAGTGCATAACTGGCAGCGATGCCCAGCACCGAGCCCAGCAGCCCGAATACTGCGCCCTGCATCAGGAACACCCGCAGAATCTGCTGCCGGGTGGCGCCGGTGGCCCGCAGGATGCCGATCTCGCGGGTCCGCTGCACCACGCTGACCGAAAGCACGCTGGCAATGCCGAACGCGACCGAAATAGCCACGAACACAATGATCATGTTGGTGGACAGGCTCTGGGCGGTCAGGGCATTCATGAGCTGGGCGTTGGTCTCGATCCAGCTTTCGGCATTCAGCGAGGTCAGCCGCCCCACCTGCGCCGCAATGGTCTCAGCGGCGAAGATATCCTCCACCCGCAGGTCGATGACCGTCACCCCGCCCGGCAGGTTCAGCAATGACTGCGCCTGTTTGAAATCCAGGTAGACATAGCGCGCATCCAGCTCGCGCACGCCCAGTTCGAAGATGCCTGCGATGTTCACCACGGTGCCGTTCTCCTGACCGGCCTCCAGGCGCAGCTTGCTGCCCACGCGCACCCCCAGATCCTCGGCCAGTATGCTGCCGATCAGGGCGTCGCCGGCCCCCACGCGCAGCTGGCCGCTGACCACGTAATCCGCCAGTGGAATGATCTGCTGATAGCGCTCGAGGTCGATGCCCACCAGAGCCACCGACTCCAGGGCCTCGCCACGGCGGGCAAAGGCAGGCCCCGACACCACCGGCGAGACGGCAGTCAGCAGGGGCAGCTCGTCCAGGGTCGCACTGACCTGCTGCCAGTTGTTGATTGAGCGCAGGCGCTGGGCGCGCTTGTCCTCCTGCACCAGCTGCACAGTGCCGGGCACCGCCGGCAGCAGCACATTGGCTTCATCCGGCGACAACAGACGGATATGGGCCTGGGTGCCCAGCGTGCGTTCGATGATATTGGCCTGCAGGCCCTGGATCAGCGCGGTGACGAACACGATTACGGATACGCCCACGGCCACGCCAGTCATGATCATCAGCGACTGCGCGCGGCCTTCACGAAGAAAGCCGAGGGCCAGGGTCCATTCCGTCCAAAGACTGCGCAGAGATTTACTCAATTCAGATTCACCGGCATTTCATTGGCCGACGCGGACTCTGCACCATTGGCAGCCACTGGTGCCGCCCGCGGCGTGAAGCGCACCCGCGCGCCATCGGCCAGCAAGGCCGTGGCATCCGCCAGCACGGCATCACCCGGGCTGAGCCCGCTGAGCACCTCGGTCATGGCCAGTCCCCGCAGGCCCAGTGTGACCACCTGCCCCTGCACCCTGCCATCACGCAGCAACAGCACCCGCGCCTGATCATCCTGCACATCGGTCAAGGCATCATTGGGCACGGCCAGCGCCTGCTCGCGACGGCCGGTTTCGACATTCACCGACACAGTCATGTCCTGACGCAGGAAGTCGGGCACTACGTCGACGGCCAGACGCACTTCCACCGTGCCGCGCTGCGGATCGATACTGGGCGCGATGAAGCTGATGCGGGCGGGGAATGGGCGGTCCGGATAGGCGTCTGTAATGGCCATGGCTTCTTGCTGCAACGCCAGTCGCGCCAGATTGCGCTCGTCGAAGGGCACATGGATTTCTGTCCCGCCCGCCAGTGCAATGGTGAACAGCACACGGCCTGGCTGCACCAGATCGCCGGGTTCCACCGCGCGGGTCAGCACGGTACCGGCCACCTGCGCGCGCACCTCGGTCTTGTCCAGCTGCGCCTGCAGCGCCGCAAGCCGCTCGCGCAACTGCTGCTCTTCCACATTGCCGGGTGCCAGCGCCAGTGCCGTCAGGCGGGCGGCCTCGAGCGCGCTGCGGGCCACAGACTCGGCCTGCACGGCCTGCTCCAGGGCTTCGGTGGAAAGCAGGGAGCGCGCGGCCAGATCCCGTCGCCGAGCGGTCTCGCGTTCGGCCTGGGCAAGTTGTGTCTGCGCGCGCTCTAACGCCACTTCGGCTTGCGGTCGCGTGCTGCTGGACAGCGCCGTCAAGGCAGTCTCGGCCTGGCGCCGCTGTGCGACGATGTCATCGGCCCGCAGCACCAACAGGATGTCGCCAGGCAACACGGCGTCCCCTTCCTCCACCCGACGCTCCAGCACCACAGCGGTAATTTCACTGCTGATCTGCGCGCGCGACTCGGTCACCACCCGGCCCGTGGCCACCACGGTCTGCACCAGCGGCATCGCGTTGATGACATAGCCTTCCACCTGCGGCCCCTGCCACCAGCGCAGAGTGCCATAGCCCAGGGCGAGTATCAGGAGAGTCAGGACGAGCAGAGAAGAGGGTTTGGCGGCGCGCAAAATGTGTCTCCAGGTTGAAACTGCAGGATAGGCCCTAGACTGGCAGAACACTGTCGGCTTGGCCACAAAGGGATACGCCGGAAATCCATCGAATGCTCACAGGCGTATGCATAGATCAAGACATTTTACTCAAGCATCACTGCCGCCAGAGGCCCCCATGCCCACACTGCCAGACCATTCGTCCCCCCAGCGCCACTACTGGCTCACCGGCGCCAGCTCGGGCATTGGCCGGGAACTGGCCCTGCAGCTTGCAGCGCAGGGCCACCGCGTCTATATCTCTGCGCGCTCGAGCGATGCCCTGCAGGCACTGGCCGCCGAGTCCCCCGGACAGCTGATTCCCCTGCCCTGCGATGTCAGCGATGACGCCCAGATGGCCACTGTCTTCGAGCAGTTGCCCGAGGCCCAGCGGCCACAATGGCTCGACGGCTTGATTGCCGGTGCCGGCGTGTGTGAATACGTGGACCTTCCGGTGCTGGACACCGCCATGTGCCGGCGGGTGGCGGATGTGAACTATTTCGGCGTGATCAATGCCTGTTCCGCTGCCCTGCCCCTGCTGCAGCGCTCGGCGCAGGATGGCTCCCGGGGCCGGCCGCTCATCGCAGGCCTGTGCAGCATGAGCGTGTACACCGCGTTTCCCCGCGCCGAAGCCTATGGCGCCGCCAAGGCTGCCATGGCCTATTTTCTGGAGTCGCTGCGCTGCGACATCGGCCGCTCGATCGATGTGTGTCTGGTCTATCCCGGCTTCGTCAGCACACCGATGACGGCCGGCAATGACTTTCCGATGCCGTTCTGCATCAGCGCTGAGGAGGCCGCGCGCCGCACGCTGGCAGGACTGACCCGGCGCCCCCGTGCCCTCGCCTTTCCATGGCAGCTGCACTGGATACTGAAACTCGCTGCAGCAATGCCCGCGCTCTGGTACGGCGTCATAATGCCCCGCATGCGGCGCAACCCCCTGGCGGCCAGCAAGGAGACTGAGCGGTGAGCACAGCATTCGACAACCCGGCAGCATTCCGGCGCCGCGTTGCCATCATCGGAGGTGGCATCTCCGGCATGGCGGCGGGCTGGTACCTGTCGCAACACCGGGACCTGGCCGTTCAGCTTTATGAGGCCGACGCCCGTCTGGGCGGTCACACGGCGACGGTAATGGTGGAAGACGAAGGCCGGCCGCTGGCCATCGACACCGGTTTCATCGTGTTCAACGACCGCACCTATCCACACTTCATCGCCCTGCTCGATGCGCTTGGCGTGGGCAGCCGCGACGCACCAATGAGTTTCAGCGTGTCTGATGCCACCAGCAGGATCGAGTACGCCGGCACCAATCTGAACACGCTGTTCGCGCAGCGCAGCAATCTCGTCTCGCCACGCTTCCTGTGCATGGTGCGGGATATTCTGCGCTTCAACCGCAGCGTTGAGCAGCACCTGCGGGAGAACCCGGCGCTGGCCGAAGCAACCCTGGGCGAGTACCTGCAACGCTTCGGCTACAGCAAGGAGTTCCTGCAGTGGTATTTGATTCCTATGGGCGCAGCCATCTGGTCTTCCGACGACGCCACCATGGCCGCCTTCCCGCTGCAGTTCTTCGTACGCTTCTTCCGCAATCACGGCCTGCTGGACCTGCAGGACCGCCCGCAGTGGCGGGTGATCGAGGGCGGCTCACACAGTTACATTCCCGCCCTCACCGCGCCCTATCGCGACAGCATTCTGCTGCAGACCCCCGTGCACGGCGTCCGCCGCCACGTGCTGCATGCGGGCCGCGAGCAGGTGTGCGTGCGCAGCGCCCGCGGCGAGGAATGGTTTGACGAGGTCGTGTTCGCCTGCCATAGCGACCAGGCCCTGGCGCTGCTGGAGGACGCCACGGAGAAGGAACGTGCGCACCTGAGCGCCATTCCCTACAGCCGCAACGAAGTGGTGCTGCACCATGACGTGCGGGTGCTGCCGCGCAACCGGCGCACCTGGTCCAGCTGGAACGTGAGTCTGGGCAGCAGCGACACGCCGCTGCCGGCGCTGAGCTACAACATGAACATCCTGCAGGGCCTGCAAAGCCGCAAGACCTGGTGCGTCAGCCTGAATCAGACAGCGCGGATAGACCCTGCCTGCATCCACAGCGGTTACCACTACTCACACCCCGTCTTCACACGGGAAGGCATCACCGCCCAGCAGCAGTTGCTCGCCAACAATGGTCGGGCACATACCTGGTTCTGCGGTGCCTGGCTGCGCAACGGCTTTCACGAAGACGGCGTGGCCACGGCGCTGCTGGTGGCGCGTGGCATTGGCGCGCTGGCGGTGGGAGAAGCTGGTTCTGAGGGAGTAGCTGCTTCTGTGGGAGCGGGCTTGCCCGCGAATTCTGTTCGCTTGCAAGCAAGCTCCCACACAAAGCAGGATTGACCGCATGCCCCCTCCCCTGCACAGCGCGCTCTACGAAGGCCTGGTGCGGCACCATCGCCGCACGCCTCGCGATCATGCCTTTGCGTACCGCGTGGCCATGGTCTATCTGGACCTGGATGAGCTGGAACAGGTCTTCGCGCTGCACCCTTTGTGGTCCTCTAGCCGCTTCAATGCCGCGCGTTTCCGCCGCGAGGACTATCACGGCGACCCGTCCATGCCACTGCCCGACGCCGTCCGCAAGACGGTGCGTGAGGCCACTGGCGAAGAAGTGCGCGGCCCCATCCGCCTGCTGACCAACCTGCGCTACTTCGGCTGCCTCATCAATCCGATCAGCTGTTACTACTGTTTCGACGAGAGTGAACGCTTGCGCTACGTCGTGGCGGAGGTCACCAACACGCCCTGGCGGGAGCGTCATGCGTATGTGCTGCCAGTCAATGCCGACGGTCCGCTGAACACGGTCAATTTTCCCAAGGCAATGCACGTATCCCCCTTCATGTCACTGGACCAGTACTACCTGTTCCGCCACAGCGCGCCAGGCGAGCAGCTGTCGGTATACATGGAAAACCACCTTCAGGAGCGCGTGCTGTTTACCGCCAGCCTGCACCTGCAACGCCAGCCCATGATCCGGGCCGGCATGAGCCGCCTGCTCTGGCGCTATCCGCTGATTACCGCACAGGTCGGCATCGGCATTTACTGGCAGGCATTGAAACTGTGGTGCAAGGGCGTGCCCTTTGTACCCCACCCCGGCCACAAGGCAGCGGGCACACCAACGGAGACCACTCTGCGTGAAAAGCAATGAGAGCACCCTGACCAAAGCGGTCAGCAAAAAACGCCGCCTGTTCGGCAACCCTTCCCGCCAGCTGTTCCTGACCCTGCTGAAACGCGTGCGTCTGGGCAACCTCCTGCTGGTGGAAGAAGACGGCACCGAGCACAGCTTCGGTGAACCCCGGCACCAGACCTCTGTGCATGCCACCATTGTGGTGCGCGACCCTGCCGCCTATGGCCTGGTGCTGGGCGCAGGGTCGCTGGGAGCGGGCGAGGCGTTCATGAAAGGTCTGTGGGAAAGCCCGGACCTGCTGCAAACCATCCGCCTGATCGTGCTGAACATGGACGTGCTGCGGAACATGGACCAGTCCGGCAGCCTGGCTGGACGCCTGACGGGCAGGGTATTCCACCTGCTGCACCGCAACACTCTGCACGGAGCGCGCGACAACATCGCGGCGCACTACGACCTGAGCAATGACTTCTTCAAACTCTTTCTCGACCCGACCATGGCCTATTCGGCAGCCATCTTCACGCCGCAGACGCGCACACTGGAAGAGGCCTCCACCAACAAGTTCCAGCATGTGTGCCAGCGCCTGCAACTAAGTCCCGCAGACCATCTTCTGGAGATTGGCACAGGGTGGGGCGGCCTCGCCCTGCATGCCGCGCGTCACTTTGGCTGCCGCGTCACCACCACGACCCTGTCTACCGCCCAGGCCGGACACGCGCGGGAGTGGATCGCCCGCGAAGGACTGAGTGAGCGCATCACGGTGCTGGAGAAGGACTACAGGGAACTGGACGGTCAGTACGACAAGCTGGTGTCCATCGAGATGATCGAAGCGGTGGGTGCCGCGTACTACAAGGATTACTTCGCGCGCGTCTCGGACCTCCTCAAGCCCACGGGGCTTGCCTTGATCCAGTCCATTACCATTTCAGATCAGCGCTACGCGGCGTCGCTTGGCGACACCGACTTCATCAAACGCTACATCTTCCCTGGCGGACAACTGCCTTCCAATGCGGTGATTGCCAGCCATGTGGCGGGCGCAACCGACATGCAACTGATTGGTCTGGAAGACATCACCCTGGACTATGCCCGTACCCTGCACGCGTGGCGCGACAATTTCATGGCCGCTTTACCCGAGGTGCGCCGGCTGGGCTTTGACGAGACCTTCATCCGCATGTGGCTGTACTACCTGTGCTACTGCGAGGGGGGCTTCATGGAACGCGTGATCCACACGGCGCAGTTCCTGCTGGCCAAGCCGCAATTTCGAGATCTGCCGGTTATTCAAGTGGAGGGCAGAAACTGAGGTGACCGCGCGCCCGGAGTGGGAGCGGGCCCTGCCCGCGAATAGACTTGACTGTAATACTGTTCGCGGGCAAGGCCCGCTCCCACCCCAAAGCTCACCCAATGTTGTTCGCGGGCAAGGCCCGCTCCTACACCTGGCGTCTGTGCAGGTTCTTCAACTGCATGCCCATCCTCGGATTCTTCGCCAGCACCGCTTCGTGCCTGCGCAGATAGCCCCAGTAGTGCGTGGTGAACGGACAGGCATCCGGCCCCGCTTCCAGGGCCGGGTCAAAGCGGCACCCCTTGCAGTGATTGCTCATGCGATCGATGTATTTGCCACTGGCGATATAGGGTTTGCTCGCCATCACCCCGCCATCGGCATACTGGCTCATGCCCAGCGTGTTTGGCAGCTCTACCCATTCCACGGCGTCGACATACACCGCCAGGTACCACTCATGCAGTTGCCGCGGGCTGACGCCTGTCAGCAGTGCATACAGACCGGTGACCATAAGACGCTGGATATGATGGGCATAGCCATGCTGCAGGGTCTGCGTGATGGCGTCGCGCAGACAGGCCATCTCGGTGTCGCCCGTCCAGTAGAAGTCCGGCAGCGGTGCGTGGGCGTCCATGGCATTGCGCTCCAGATAGTCGGGCATCTGCGTCCAGTAGATACCGCGCACGAATTCGCGCCAGCCAAGAATCTGCCGGATGAATCCCTCCACTGCCTCCAGCGGCGCGCGGCCGTCGCGGTAAGCGGCTTCGGCAGCGGCGACTACTTCCCGCGGGTTCAGCAGTTTCAGATTCAGCGCGCAGGACAAGTGCGAGTGATACAACCACACCTCGCCCTCCCACATCGCGTCCTGGTACTGCCCGAACTGCGGCAGGCGCTGACTGATGAATTCCTGCAGTGCCTGCAAGGCCTGCGGGCGAGTGACGGGCCAGCCGAAACTGGCGACGCTGCCAGGGTGCGATGAGAACCGCACGTTCACCAAGGCGATGACTTCCTGCGTGATGGCATCCGGCGCAAAGCGCGTTGGCGGCGGCACCGCCACGGGCCCCTGCTTGCCAAAGCTGCCCCGGTTCTCGGCGTCGAAATTCCACTGCCCGCCCACGGGCTTGCCCTTGTCCATCAGGATGCCGGTGCGCTGGCGCAGCTCACGATAGAAGTACTCCAGACGCAGCTGTTTGCGGCCTTCGGCGTGGCGCGCGAAGTCGCGCACGGTGCTGAAGAAGTGCGTGTCATCGCGAACTTCCAGCGGCAGGTCATGCTCGCGCGCAACTGCGCGCAGCGACTGCAGCACCCGCCAGTCCCCCGGCGCGGTCATCACCAGCGCGGAGGGTGTCACCTGCTGCAGTGTCCGGGCAATTTCGCCCGCCAGGGTGCCGGCATTGTCTGCATCGTCCAGCCAGCTGTAGAGCACAGGATAACCGCGCGCCCGCAGCTGTTCGGCAAAGTGGCGCATGGCGCTGAGGAACACGGTGGTGCGCTGCCTGGCTGACCACACATGGGTAGACTCTTCCGACACTTCCGCCATCCAGATGGCGTCTCGCTGCGGGTCAAAGTCCTGCAGTGCCGAAGCGAACTCATCCAGTTGATCGCCCAGAATCAGGACGAGGTGGCGCAGTGCCCGCGTCATGCCAGCGCCTGTTTGTGGCTGCGCCGGCAGCGCTCGGAGCAATAGCGCACCTGGTCCCAGTTCCTCGCCCAGGCCTTGCGCCAGCTCATGTGCCGGGCGCAATGCACGCAGGGTTTGCCGGGCAGAGAAAGTTTGTTGCCTTTGAAGGGAGTTTTCATCGTGCAGCAACTACGTTTCGAAACGCGTCGCCAGATCAAAAAAAAAGCGGGTCACTCGAGTGACCCGCTGAATACACCTGGGATGTGCAAAGCGGTTTGTCAGGGTGTCACGGTCACTGGCACGTAGGCATTGGACCAGCAGCACTGATTGTCGAACTGGCTGTCAGGCGCTTCGAAGTTGTCAACGCGCAGACGCACGACATAGTCCCCTGGCGCTGTAAACGTGGCTGTTGTCGTGACTTCCGTCCAGCCGTTGGTGCTGGCGGCGCCACTTTCACCGCCGGCTGCGCCGCGCTCGCGACCCGTGACTTTGGCCACGTCGAAGCTGACGTTGCCCGGGCCCTGGTGCATGATCCACTCGGTTCCCAACGCGAAGGTGTCCTGCTCAAGTTCATACTCGTCGCGCTCGCCGCGGTCCTGAATCAGCGCAGACAGCGTCACTGGCTTGCCGACTGCAGCCGTGAGGCGGGACGCGTAGATGCCTTCGCGATCGGTTGCTTCCGGACCACTTGCCTCAAACCGGATGGCGGGATTCAAGGATCCGAAGGCTGCGGGTGCACGGCTCATCTCGTACGAGCTGTGTATCGCATGTCCGGGAATCGCATAGGTGTGGCCGGCATGGGTCAGATTCCAGACGACCGGGGTGTCCTTCATCTCCTGGGGCACGGTCACAGCAAACACGCCGCGCTCCTGCAGACCGACGAAGCCACCACGACTGTAGGTCGGGAAGTGGGTGGGCTGCACGCCGTCGAACTGCCTGGGCTCGATGAAGTTGTTCGCGCCCAGCGGGATATCGACAATCTCTTGCGCGTTCTTGTTGGCGAAACCAAAGACGTAAGTGGTTGACCCGTCCTCATTGGCGATCCAGCCGTTGAACATCGGGGCGATGACATCCCCCTTGTCACGCTGCGCGGCCAGTGCGTAGTCACGCAGATTGTCGGGCAGCTGGGCTTGCAGTGGCGCCATCCAGATGCCGCTCAGGGCGACTGCTATGGCTGTGCTGGCAAATTTGACTGATTTTTTCATGGCTCACTCTCCTACGGACGCAACGGCGCCGGCTTCACGATCCTTACGCTCGACAAGCAATTCTTCGTACCCTTCTTCATCCAGATGCGTGACAGCGATCCAGGCGTGGGACATTTCATCCGTGGTGCGCTGACCTGCACCTACCCACTGTGCCGGATCAGGATTGCGGGGGTTGTCCGCGCTGTTGTCGAACCAGGACGTCAGGATGATCGTGGCACCGGCAGGCAGCAGTGGCTGGAAGCCGTCTTCGTACGTGTGGCTGTGGTTCCAGCCAGCGTTCCAGTTGGAGATCTGGCTCAGGATCTCACGACGTCCTGTGCGCGGATCGAACGACTCGATGGACATCGCAACACCACGCAAGTGCAGGTGTGGCTGGAAGCTGTCGATACGGACCGGGTGGTCAAAAGAGTGGAAACCCTGTGTCATCAGCTTGCCGTGGGGCGGAATCAGGTAGTCGCCGCCACCCTGCAGGGAATACAGACGCAGATCCTGCGGGTAGGCAGCGGCTTCGTCGAATTCATCTTCTTCGTCGTAGTACCAGATGCCAACAGACACCTGATCATCGGCAACGAAGTTGCCATCGGGGTAATAGTGAATGCTCCACTTGACCTTGGAATCCAGTGGCACTTTGCGGCAGGCGCCGGCTGGCACTTTTTCACCCAGCTTGCCGAAGGCGAACTCGGAAAGACGAATGTCATCTACCCACTCACCGGCTTCATTCTTGACCAGGAAGTGAGAGTTGGCGTGGTGCGTGGAACCGTGGGCGGCCTTCGAGGGCAATGTCTCTACTGCCTTGATGCAGCGGGACTCGTTGATGTTGGCGTCGACTTCCGGCTCCCACCACAGATCCTGGCCATTGGCAGGGACATCCCATGCAGCAGACTTGATCACGTGGTCCGGCTCACCCAGTTCGTCGGCCAGACGCCATTCGCCAATGGCCGGGTACTTCACAGGCTCGGGCAGGTCTGCGGGATCGCCCATCGGGGCGCCGGTTTCAACCCACTTCACAATCGTGTCGATGTCGGCCTGGTCCATGCGCCAGTCGTCACGCAGCTCCTGCACGCCCACGTGGGCATCGTACTGATAAGGGGGCATCTCGCGCTGTTGCACTTTCATGGCGATCAATGGCGCCCAGGGGCGGACTTCTTCGTAGGTCAGGAAAGACATCGGGCCGATCTGTCCCGGCTGGTGACAGCCCTGGCAGTTGTCCTGAATGATGCGGGACACTTCACGGGCATAGGTAATGTCGTGCGTGACTGGTTCAGCGGCGCCTGCCAGTGTGGGCAGTATGGCCATCATCGGCAGCAAGCCTGCAATTCTCGTTTTTCTCATGATCCTCTCCTGACTCTTTCCAGTGATAAAGCTGTCTGCGGTGCTACTTCGGGGTAGCCCTTGGAAATGCAGTCTAGAGAGATGGATTCCGGATTTATTGATATAGATCAGTCTCGAACGCGAGCGTCGGGCGGGGCGGGAACGGAATGTGCAATTGTTGATTTGGATCAAAGGGGCAGCAACACGTTCCGGCGCGAAGGCCACTGCTCCCCTTGATCTCCTCGTCAGGACTGGACGGCGTTCAGGGCCGCCAGCACCCGCTCCCGGCGGAACGGGGCGCGGCGCAGACGCACGCCGGTCGCGTCGAAGATCGCATTGGCCACGGCCGCGATCATCGGCTTGTGGCTGGTCTCTCCGGCGCCATAGTGCGGCAGGTCGGGCCGGTCAGGATTCGGGTCGCCATTGACCAGCACGATGTCGATGGCCTCGGGGGTGTCGGAGTGGCGCATGCTGGGATGGCTCGCCCAGTCCACACTGGTGACCTTCTCAGTATCAAATTGCACCTCTTCCCAGAGCGCACGGCTGAGGCCATGCAGCATGCCGCACTCGACGGTGTTCCTGAGACCCACGGGGTTGATCGCCAGCCCGCAGTCATGGGCGCAGACCAGGCGGCGCACCCAGACATGGCCCGTCTCGCGATTGACCTCCACCTCGGCGATCACAGCCACCACGGTATTGTTGCGGTAGGTATAGGCGATACCCCGGCCGCTCAGAACCGGTCCGCTGGCCGGCGCCCTGGGGGCAGACCGTACGTCCCAGCGGCCATGGGCGGCAACTGCCGCGTCCAGCACCGCCAGCGAGCGGGCCCGGCGAAAACTGTCGTCCTCCGGGCTGGCTGCAATCAGGTCTCGGCGGAACTGCACCGGGTCACGCCCGGACGCCGCTGCCAGCTCGTCGATGAAGCCCTCGAAGGCGTACGTGACCTGAGGGCCATCCGGGTCGCGCAGATTGCCGGTGCGCAGCGGCGTCTCCCACACCAGTGGCAGCGCCAGCACATGGCCAGCCAGACGCAGATGCTCGATGCCGTACAGCACGCTCGGCAGGGCCGCGCCGCCAGCCGCCGGACGCGCTGGCCGCCGTCCCATGAGCTGCGCAATCAGCACCGTGTCCGGCTCGTTGTAGCCCACGTGGGCGTAATCCAGCGCACGCGCCTCATAGTCCAGTGCCGTCAGCCTGCCACCCGCGTCCAGGGCACCGCGCATCCGGAAGGCATAGGCCGGGCCCTTGGTGTCCCACGCTGTCTCTTCGTGTCGCATCCACTGCACACGCACCGGGCGGCCCAGGGTGTGAGCAAGGTACGCCGCCTCGAAGCCGACATCGTCCGCCGCCGTGCGCCCGTAAACCTGGGGCCCGTCCATGTACACCACGCGCACGCGCTCCCGGGGCAGATTCAGAAACTGTGCGATGCCTGTGCGCAGGCTGTAGGTCTTCATGTCATTGGAGTAGATCGTCAGCTGGTTGTCCGACGGGTCGGCCAGCGCAAAGGCGGGGCCGATCGCGGTGTGCCCCTGGAACGGCACCTCATAGTCCGCCTCCAGGATCTGTGCAGCCGCGGCAAAGGCTCCCGCAGGATCGCCGCTCACCCGGGGCTCGCGACTCGACATCGGCGCAGAAGCGCGCAGATAGTCGAACAGGTCTTCGGAAGCCGGGAAAGATGCCTGCGCGGGTGGGGTCCATTCGGCTCGCAACTGCTGCGCCGCCTGGATGGCCTGTTCCTCGCGTTCGCACACCACCGCCAGATAATTGCCTTCCTGCACCACCCTCACAAAACCGGGAATGCCAGCCACAGACATCTCATCGACACTGCGCAGCGTCGACCCGGCCAGCGGCGGCCGGATATTGCGCGCATGCAGCATGCCGGGCAGACGCACGTCCACGGCCCAGGTCAGCGATCCGTCCACCTTGGGCGGAATATCGTCGCGAGGCAGTGACTGCCCCATCACCTGCAATTGCTGCACGGGTTTGACCGCGGCGGCGCCAGTGGTGGCATTCACGTTGGCACCCGTCAGGCTGACGTTGAAGCGACGCCCGCCGACCAGCTCTGCATAGCTGATCGAACGAGAGGAGTCGGCGATTGCCAACACCCTGCCCTGGGCTGCGGTGACGTCAGAGACCGGCAACTGCAGCTGCGCGGCGCCCAGCTCCAGCAGCACGCGCCGGGCCTCGGCCGCCACACGGCGCATGGGCCAGCCGTCCGTTTCAATGGCGTCTGAGCCGCCGGAGCCGCCCTGGTCCGGGGTGATGTCGGTGCTGCCCATGAGCAGACGCGTCTGGGCGAAGGCGATGTCGAGCTCGTCACACATCATTTGCCGGAATGCGGTGCTGGTGCCCTGCCCGCCATCGGTCTTGCCGACATAGAAGGTGGCGGTGTTGTCGGGATGAATGACGATCCAGGTATCGAGCTGCAGAAAGTCCAGGTCGGGATAGGGGCCGTCCGCGGCCGCCTGAGCCAGTGCACGGCCAACGGGCAATGCACTCGCTCCAACGCTGAGCACCAGGGCGCCGGAGGACGCCAGGAAGTGGCGGCGGGACAGTGTCGGGTTCAGACGCCGCAGGGCGTCTTCCAGTGCGTGAGGCAACTCAAGTGAGGTCTTCATGCGGCAGCCTCCGGGTCGGTGGCACCGACG
>CAMCRC010000033.1 GCA_945877175.1 Klebsiella pneumoniae
CACAATGTGGACAAGGCACTGGAACACTGTCCGGATGTGCACACCGTCATCGTGGTGCGCCACACCGGCGCGGACATCCCGTGGCATGCACAGCGTGATGTCTGGCACCACGAGATTACGGCCGTACAGAGCAAGACCTGCGAGCCGGAAATCATGGACGCGGAAGACCCGCTATTCATCCTTTACACCTCTGGCTCAACAGGCAAACCGAAAGGTGTGCTGCATACCACGGCGGGCTATCTGCTGGCGGCGGCGATGACCCACCGTTATGTGTTCAACTATCAGGAAGGCGAAATCTACTGGTGCACCGCCGACGTCGGCTGGGTCACCGGGCACAGCTACATTGTCTACGGTCCACTTTGCAATGGCGCCACTACGCTCATTTTCGAAGGCGTCCCTACATACCCCAATGCATCGCGCTTCTGGGACGTCATCGACAAGCATAAAGTCAATATTTTCTACACGGCACCAACGGCCATCCGCGCACTGATGTCCGCAGGCAATGGCCCGGTGGAGTCAACGTCACGCAAGTCACTGCGCCTGCTGGGCTCGGTTGGCGAACCCATCAATCCGGAGGCCTGGCAGTGGTATTACGATGTGATTGGCGAAGGACGCTGCCCGATCGTGGATACCTGGTGGCAAACGGAAACGGGCGCCATCATGATTACGCCGTTGCCCGGTGTCACCGACTTGAAGCCAGGGTCGGCCACCCTGCCCTTCTTCGGGGTAAAGCCGGCACTGCTCGATGCCGAAGGCAAGGAACTCAAAGGCCCTGCCACCGGCAATCTGGTGCTGTGCAGCAGCTGGCCAAGTCAGATTCGCACAGTCTACGGCGATCATCAGCGCTGCATTGATACTTACTTCACCGCATATCCCGGCTACTACTTCACCGGAGACAGTGCGCGCCGTGACAGTGATGGCTATTACTGGGTGACGGGGCGGGTGGATGACGTCATCAATGTCTCCGGGCATCGCCTTGGCACGGCCGAAATCGAGAGTGCTTTGGTACTGCATCCAAAAGTGGCCGAAGCTGCCGTCGTGGGTTATCCCCACGATATCAAGGGACAGGCGATCTACGCCTATGTCACGCTGATGCACGGCACCCCCGAGTCACCCGAACTGCGCAAAGAGTTGATCGCATTTGTAGCCGGGGAGATCGGTGCATTCGCGCGACCGGAGATCATCCAGTTCGCACCCGGCCTGCCCAAGACCCGCTCCGGCAAGATCATGCGGCGAATTCTGCGCAAGATCGCGGCCGACGAACTGGAGAACATGGGCGATACCTCAACATTGGCAGACCCCTCCGTGGTCGAGCAACTGATCCACAACAGAGCAAACCGCCAGTCATGAACGACGTCTGCATCATTGCAGCGGGCCGCACTGCCATCGGCACCTTCAATGGGGCATTGTCCGATCTCAGCGCGGTGGCAATGGGGGCACAGCTCGTGCAGCAGCTGTTGGCCAGCAAGGCGGTACCCGCTGCGCTGGTCGACGAAGTCATCCTCGGTCATGTGCTCACTGCGGGCTGTGGTCAGAACACAGCGCGGCAGGTGAGCCTTGGTGCCGGACTGCCCATGACGACTCCGGCATTCACAATCAACAAAGTCTGTGGCTCTGGCATGAAGGCTGTGCAGCTGGCGGCCCAGGCCATTGCACTGGGCGATGCCCAACTGGTGGTCGCGGGCGGACTCGAGAGCATGAGCCAGTCGGCGCATGTCCTGCCTGGCTCGCGGCGCGGCCAGAAAATGGGGAGCTGGGAGCTGGTGGATACCCTCCTGCAGGACGGGCTGCTGGACGCCTTTCATCACTACCATATGGGCATCACGGCCGAGAATCTCGCCACTCGGTATGGAATCAGCCGGGAAGAACAGGACGCCTACGCACTGTCTTCACAGCACAAGGCTCTCGCAGCCCAGGCCGCAGGGCGTTTCGCTGCGGAAATTCTTCCCATCAGCATTCCACAGCGCAAGGGCGAGCCCGTGATCGTCACGCAAGATCAGGGACCGCGCCCGGATTCCAGTCTCGCTTCCCTAGCCCGTCTCAAGCCCGCCTTCGCCCCCAATGGCAGCGTCACAGCCGGCAATGCGTCCGGCCTCAATGATGGCGCTGCGGTGCTGGTGTTGTGCAATGCCGCAATCGCCAGGCAGCTGGGCACGCCGATTCTGGGCCGCATCGCGGCGTGGGCTGGTGCGGCAGTGGATCCTGCCTTCATGGGCCTTGGACCCGTACCGGCAACACGCCTGTGTCTTCAGAAAGCGGGATGGGCAATGCATGAACTCGATCTGCTCGAAGCCAACGAGGCGTTTGCAGTGCAGGCACTGGCCGTCGGCCGAGAACTGGACTGGGATACAAGCCGCGTCAATGTCAATGGCGGTGCCATTGCGCTGGGCCACCCCATCGGCGCCTCGGGAAGTCGTGTGCTGGTGACCTTGCTGCACGAAATGCTGCGCCGCGACAGCCGCAAAGGCCTGGCAACGCTCTGCATCGGCGGCGGTCAGGGCGTGGCTGTCGCCGTGGAGCGCTGATACATCGTCACAATGTCACGCGAGGGCAGCATGACGCTCTCGATGGCCCTGAATCCCCGGGCCAGCACGAATGCCTGTGCCTCACGGTTGGCCGGGCGATCATGAACCTGACAACACACCGAGGTCAGCCCCTCTTCCCGACAGACTTGCAGAACGCGCTCAAGCAATGCACTGGCAATGCCGGCGCGCCGCACTCCCGGCTCCACGACAAGGCGTTCCAGAAACAGGAAATCCTCAAACCGTGTGACAAACCACAGCAGAGAAAAATCGGGCAGCGGATTGCGGGACGTCATGCCTAGGGCGAAGGCCACCAGCCGGTCATTGCGTGTCTCCAGCAGACGTAACGCACTGGCGTCGAAGCGCTCGGCAAATTCCGTTTCCGGCAATTTCTGCGCTGCTGAACCGGACTTCTGGTTCAGACGCCACGAAGCCTTGCAGGTCGACGACTCGATGCTCCCACCTGAGTTCATTCCTTCAGAGCCTCGATTGCCTGATGTTGTGTCAGGAACACGCGCCCCGACAACTTCTCCAGAAAATCCGAGCGTTGAAAACCATCCATGACCGGCCCTTTGACTTCCGACAAATGCAGCATGATGCCCAAATCTGCCAGCCGTTCGTTGATTTCCAGAATGGAGTCCAGCGCACTCATATCCACTTCATTGACCGCCGTGCACATCAGCACTGCATGTTTAAGGCGCGGTCGCTCGGTCACCATCGCGTAGATCATGTCTTCCAGGTAGCGGGTATTGGCGAAGTACAGACTCTCGTCGATCCGCAGCGAAAGAATGGTGTCGTGGGTCTGCACCTCATGGCGAGCGACGTTGCGGAAGTGTTCAGTGCCAGGCAGCTCCCCGACAATCGCAACATGGGGCCGGGAGGTCTTGTACAGATGCACGATCAAGGAAACCAGAATGCCCGAAGCCACGCCAATCTCGACGCCCGCCAGCAACGTGAGCACGATGGTGACAGTGACGGCCTGAAAATCAGCGCGGGAGTATCGCCATGCCCTGGGCATGATGGAAAAATCTATCAGCGACCACACCGCCGCCACGATGGTGGCCGCCAGTGTCGCTTTGGGTAGATAGACCAGCAGAGGCACGAACAGCAACGTCGCAACAGCGATGAGCAGTGCCGCAAAGAATCCAGCCGCCGGCGTGGCAGCTCCGGCATCAAAATTGACGACTGAGCGCGAAAAGCCACCCGCGACGGGGAAGCCACCGAAGAAACTGGTAGCCATGTTGGCGGCACCGAGTCCGATCAGCTCCTGATCGGGGTCTATGCGTTCGCGCCGACGCGCAGCCAGCCCCTGTGCGACTGACACCGACTCCACAAACCCGATAGTGGCAATCAGTGCAGCAGAGCCTGCCAGCGTGCGCCACAGCTCTGGCGAGAATGAGGGCAGGCTGAAGCCCGGGAGGCCCGCAGGCACATGACCTACAGTGGCAACGCCCTGCGTATCCAGCTGCCATCCCCACGCCGCCAGTGTTGTGAGGACTACCGCCACGACGGGGCTGACCCGCGCCGCCATGGACGCCGCGGCAGCCGGGAGCCCGGCCAACTCCAACAGAGGCGCCAGGCCCTTGCGTGACCAGAACAGCCACAGCAAGGTCAGACCGGCGAGTATCGCAGTAGGCAGGTTGGCATCACCAAGCGCGCCAAGCAGGGACGGCACCATTTCGGGCAGCGTGTGGCCGTGGGCGGTGACACCCAGCAGATTCGGCAACTGCGTGAAGGCAATCAAAATGGCGGATGCAGTGATGAAGCCGGTGACCACGGGATGCGACATGAAATTCGCCACAAAGCCCAGCTTGAACAGACCCAGAAGCAGCAGCAGAGCACCCACCATGAACGCGAGGGTCATTGCCGCGATGATGTAGTCCTGTGGACTGAGCGCCAGTGACCCGAGGGCAGCGGCAGTCATCAGAGACATGACGGCCACCGGCCCGACAGACAGCACGCGGCTGCTGCCGAACAGGGTATAGACGAGCAGGGGCAGAATGCTGGCATAGAGCCCCATCTCGGGAGGAAGTCCTGCCAGCAAGGCATAGGCCAATGACTGCGGAATCAGCATGATCGCCACGATCACGGCGGCAAGCAGGTCTTCCGCCAGACTTTTGCGATCATAGCGCCTGACCCATACCAGCGCCGGCAGCAGCTGACGCTTCGGCATTACTTTTCGACTACCGGTGTGACCATCCATTCATGGCCCTTGAGCATGCCGTGCCAGTAGATCGGCGGCAGCATGTCCTTCTTCAGGATCCACGCCAGTCGTGTGGGCTCCGTGCCTTTGAGAATCCAGTCGGGGAAGCTGGGGATCAGCTTGCCGCCAAAACCGAACTCGGCCAGCACGATCTTGCCGCGCTCCACAGTCAGCGGGCACGACCCGTAGCCATCGTAATGTGCCACGCCCTGGGTCACGCCCATGTCGGACAACAGGTTGTGTGCCACGATCGGTGCCTGCTTGCGGGCTGCAGCGGCCGTCTTGGCGTTGGGTGCATTGCACACATCGCCCAGTGACCAGATGTTGGGATAGCGCTTGTGGCGCAGTGTCGCCTGATCGACATCCACCCAGCCTGCCGCATCGGCCAGCGGGCTGCTGCGGATCACATCCGGCGCCTGCTGCGGCGGGCACACATGAATCATGTCGAAATCCGTCTCGACGCGTTCCACCTTGCCTTCGGCATCTGTCTTGTCGAACCAGGCGGTCTTGCTGTCGCCATCAATCTTCACCAGCTTGTGGGAGAAGTTCAGCGTGGCCTTGTACTTCTCGATGTATTTCATCAGGGCAGGAACATACTCCTTCACCCCGAACAGCACCGCGCCAGCGTTGTAGAACTGGATGTTGATATCCTTGAGAACGCCCGTGCGGTACCAGTGGTCACCGGACAGATACAGCGCCTTCTGCGGTGCACCGGCACACTTGATAGGCATCGGAGGCTGCGTGAATACCGCCTTGCCGCTACGCAGGCCCTCCACCAGCTTCCAGGTGTAGGGGGCGAGATCGAAGCGGTAGTTGGAGGTGACGCCATTGCGCCCCAGCGTCTCAGTCAGGCCTTCTATGCCAGCCCAATTGAGCTTGATGCCACAGGCGACGATCAGGCGGTCGTAGCTGACGGTGCTGCCGTCATCCAGATGCACACTATTGCTTTCAGGAGAGAACTCGACGGCAGCGGCCTTTACCCAGGTCACTCCGCGGGGAATGAGGGGGGCCATGTCCCGCTCCGTCTGCGGCGCCTTGAAGACCCCCGCGCCGACCAGTGTCCAGCCTGGCTGGTAGTAATGCTTTTCAGCCTTGTCCACCAGTGCAATTCTGAGATCCGGCTTGCGCTTGAGCAGGCTGGAGGCCGTGCTGATGCCGGCAGCACCGGCACCAATGATCACGACGGCATAGTGCTTCGTGCCCTGGGTGGAAGGCTTTAGCGAGGATCCGCGCTTGACGCTGTCTGCCAGGTCGAAACCCGCGGCACGACCTGCCGCCAGCACTGGCTCAGCCGCCGCACCTTTCGACGCCTGATCCATGGCCCAGAGATTCACTGACCGGCTGCCAGAACGGCAGAAAGCGACCATTGGCCGAGGGAGCTCTGCAAAGGCGACACCAAATGCCGCGATGTCACTGTCACTGATCGCGCCAGAGACTACCGGCACATGGCGAATCTGTTGACCGTTGCGCAGTGCCGCGGCATCGATCTGCGCGTAGGCTGGCTGGTCTTCGGTTTCGCCGTCGGGTCGGTTGCACATCAGTCCCTTGACGCCCTGTGCTGCCAGCGCATCCACATCCTCAACGCTCAGTTGTTCGGCGACGGCAAAGTCTGCCGTGATGTTCTTGATGATCATGTTCGATTCCTTTTTGTTGTGAGTTCGCGTGTCATGGGAAAGAAGTCGACGTATACCCGGAGTCTACAACAGGTTCACCGGGACTCTAAGGAACACTTTGCCATCCGGCTCCGCAGGAGGCATGTTGCCAGCCCGCATGTTCACCTGCAGAGATGGCAGGATCAGGCGGGGCATGTCCAGCGTTTTGTCCCGGGCCTCACGCATCTTCACGAAGGCGTCCTCGGAAACACCATCATGGACATGGATGTTGAGCTGACGTTCGGCTTCAACCGAGGTTTCCCAGCCCAGCGGACGCCCATCCGGATAGTCGTGGCACATGAACAGCCGGGTCTTGCCCGGCAGCGACAGGACCCGGCGAATGGAACGGTACAGGGTCCGCGCATCGCCACCAGGAAAATCGGCTCGGGCCGAACCTCCCTCCGGCATGAAGATGGTGTCCCCCACGAAGGCCGCATCGCCGATGACGTGGGTCATGCAGGCCGGCGTATGACCCGGGGTGTGCAGAGCATGGGCCCTCATGCTGCCGATCATGTAGCTGTCGCCGTCGGCAAACAGACAGTCAAACTGAGAGCCATCGCGCTGGAATTCGGTGCCGGCATTGAAGACCTTGCCGAAGGTGTCCTGCACGATGTTGATGCTGTCGCCAATCCCGAGCTTGCCGCCCAGCTGCTGCTGGATATAGGGCGCTGCGGACAGATGGTCGGCATGTACATGGGTCTCGATGATCCACTCGTTCTTCCAGCCTTTCTCTTTCACGAAGGCGATGATGCGGTCAGCGCCGGCATGGCTGGTACGGCCCGAGGCATAATCAAGATCGAGCACGGAGTCGATCACGGCGCAGGCATTCGACGCAGGGTCCTTCACCACGTAGCTGAACGTATTGGTGGGCTTGTCGAAGAAGTGGTGAACTTCTGGTTTGACATCAAGGGCCGGGACAAACGGAATCTGCGTGTTGTTCATGGTCATACTCTCCTTGGCATGGGGGCGATATTCTCGCGCTGAGAAGGACTCAGCAATCCCCGGGCCAATCTGCAAAGAAGTGCCATCTCGAATTCAAATTGCTGATTTTATTGAATTTTACAAGCTCCATCTGCAACATCTGCAAAAAGTTGCTGACACGCCGGCACAAGCCGAGACATTATTGACAAAAATCTCTGACAAAATTGGCACACATGCAGATCATCAGCACTGACAAGACTCCCCTTGCTGCCGCCGGCATGCTGGACGGCTTCGATTATCCGGCAATTCTGGTCAGCAGCACCTACCAGATTCTGGCGGCCAATGACCTCTATACCCGCACCTTCGGAACCATCGATACAGAGCATGTCGCACATTGCTACAAGGTCTCTCACAACTATGACAAGCCTTGCGATCAGGCAGGGGAGTCCTGCCCGCTGGCGGCGAGCCGCAAGTCCGGCCATCGCGAGAAAGTCCTGCACATCCACAACACGCCACGCGGGAAGGAGCACGTCGATGTCGAAATGCTGCCCATACTGGACGCCAATGGTGAGCTGCAGTATTTCGTGGAACTGCTGAAGCCGGTGGCCCACGCCAGCGCACAGGCCAGCACCGCCCTGATGGTCGGGACCAGCGCGCGATTCAATGCCATGGTGGAAATGATCAATCGCGTGGCGCCCAGCGATGCGTCTGTCCTCTTGCTGGGCGAGTCCGGCACTGGCAAGGAGCTGGCGGCACTGGCCATTCATGACGCCAGCAGCCGCAAGAGCAATCCGTTCGTCACCGTGGAGTGCTCAGGCCTGACGGAAACACTTTTCGAAAGCGAACTGTTCGGTCATGTCAAAGGCGCCTTCACCGGCGCAGCCTACAGCAAGCCCGGCCTTGTGGAAGCCGCAAACGCCGGCACCTTGTTTCTTGACGAAATAGGCGATATTCCTCTGCCACAACAAGTGAAGCTGCTGCGCCTGATTGAAACCGGCACCTATCGTGCCGTTGGCAGCGTGGAAGCCCTGCGTGCTGACTTCCGGCTGATCTGCGCAACACACAAGAATCTGCGCGAGCTTGTCCGTCAGGGGCTGTTCCGGGAGGATCTCTACTATCGCATCAATGTATTTCCGATCGTGCTGCCAGCACTGCGCGAGCGCGTGGAGGACATTCCGCTGATTGCCCGCTCCCTGTTGCAGAAAATTACCGGCGACAGCCTGCAGCATCTGAGTGCTCAGGCTGAACACTTTCTGCAACAGCTGAGTTTCAACGGCAACATCCGGGAAATGCGCAACATTCTGGAAAGAGCGGTGCTGCTGACCACCACCGACGAGATCAGCGCTGAACTGCTGCGCAGCTGTCTTGATGTCGATGTCGCGCTGCATGCAGCCCCAGCAGATATGCATTCCCTGGAAACGGATCACCTGCGCAGGGCACTGGCACGCAATGCCGGCGACAAACAGGCAGTGGCTGCGGAACTGGGCATCTCCCTGCGGACTTTGTACCGCAAGCTGCGCGACCACGAGTTGTAATTCGGACTGTGGCGCACTGACGCGACAAAGCCCATGGCTGTCTGCGCAATGTCCGGACTATAATCCCGGTCACTGCAGTTCCCGATACCAATAACAAGAAGGAGCATGTCATGCCAAACCCGCTCAGATCGGCGCTTGCGATTGCCAGCCTGTCCCTGCTCAGCACTGCCTTGCAGGCCCAGACGGTCGTCAACCCTACCAATGAACACCCCAACCCCTACGAGACCATCAACAACTTCTTCGAGTTGCCGGAAGGCCGCACCTGGGGAGCTACCAGCACTGTGGACATCGACCCCGACGGGACGTCAATCTGGGTAGCGGAGCGCTGTGGTGCGAACAGCTGTGCCGGATCCGACGTGGACACGGTCATGAAGTATGACAAGGATGGAAACCTCATCACCAGTTTCGGTGCGGGCTTGTTCATTTTCCCCCATGGTATTCACGTCGACCCGCAAGGCAATGTCTGGATCGCCGATGGCCGCGCCGCCAATGCAACGGAGCTGGCCGCCAACCCCGATGCGGCCGGCAAGGGCCACACGGTCTACAAGTTCAGTCCGACGGGCGAAGTGCTGATGCGCTTCGGAACTCCGGGTGTCGCGGGCAACGGCCAGGGCGGAGACCTTTTGAACGAACCCAATGACGTCATCACAGCCCCGAATGGCGATATCTATATTGCCGAGGGCCACAGCGGACAGGGTGCAAATGCCGATTGGGACACCGTGGCACGCATCATCAAGTACGACAGCAATGGCACATTCCTGGAGTCATGGGGAAATATAGGAACGGCCCCCGGCGAATTCCGTACGCCCCACGCGCTGGCGTTTGACTCCCGTGGACGGCTGTTCGTAGCCGACCGCGGCAATGTCCGAATCCAGATTTTCGAACAGGACGGCACCTTCATCACAGAATGGAAGCAGTTCGGTCGTCTGAGCGGCATCTTCATAGACAAGAATGACATCCTCTATGCCGCCGACTCGGAGTCCAGCGCAGTCTCGAATCCCGGCTGGCGTCGCGGCATCAGAGTGGGCAGTGCCATCACTGGCCACGTCATTTCCTTCATCCCGGACCCGGACCTGAGCCCCGGTGGCACCAGCGCCGCGGAGGGCGTTGCGGCTGATGCAGAAGGCAATATCTATGGCGCAGAGGTGGGTCCGCGTCAGCTCGTGAAGTACGTGCGCAGACCTCAATAGTTGCGCTGCTCCAAAATTCACAGAGGTTGCACGCAACGCAAGTTGCTGCAGCCTCTGCGTTCTTGAATATTGCGCGGGAAAATAAGAGTTGACTTGACCCGATTCGGACGTATACTGCCCGCAGCCTGAATATCGGCAATATTTATGTACTGCAAATCGAAGCCCCGCCGTTAAGTCCTCGTTCTGTATCTCATATTTAATATTCGAATTCTGATGCTACCGATTTTCCGCACGTGACCGACTTCGCGTCGACTGCGCTGGAAACATCACGATGTTTTACTCACTTTTTTGAAATACAGGATGACAACATGTCTACAGTAACTGGCCAGGTAAAATTTTTTAACGAATCAAAAGGCTTCGGCTTCATCTCCCAGGCCAATGGCCCGGACGTATTCGTTCACTACAGCGCAATTCAAAACACAGGCTTCAAGACCCTGGCAGAAGGCCAGCAAGTGAAGTTCACTGTGACTCAAGGCCAGAAAGGCCCACAGGCTGAGAACGTCGTAGCCGTCTGATTTCTGACAGTGTTCTTCGCGGAACGCTGACAGAATGCGCATAAAGAAAAGGGCAGTGTCACTAACGGATGACACTGCCCTTTTCTTTTGGAGCCACGTGTATCCTTCACGTCAGCTCTTCCGGCAGATCCTTCGGCACGTCAACCGCAACAGCAGCGGTCACATTTCTGTCACGGGACAAATCTACGCTCGCGAGAGCACTTTCAACCCACCAGTCGTCAAATCTCAACAGCCTCACGAGACTCAACCGCAATGACCTTCACGTCTATTCCCTGCAGATTCCGCAGGACTTCCCTGTGTATTGGCATGCTGCTGACCAGCGCCTGCGTCAGCAACGTCGAACCCGCCCGCCAGCCTGAACTGTTGGCGCTGCCGGGCGAACGGGCACTCCCACTGGACGCAGCGGGAATGCACTGGTTGAGTGTTGGCGAAAAGACAGGCATTCAAATAGTCGCACGCGACGGCCAGTTACATGACGGCTGGCAACGCACTGCGGAATTTCTGGATCACCGACTTTTTGAAAGCGCTGAACAAGCGCGCCGCATTTTCGCAAGCTTCGATACCAGTCGTAGTGAGCTGCTGCTTTACTCCATTGCTCCTGACACTCTGGCACTCAATCAGGAGTTCATCAGCAATCCCATCGACTACGCCGTGGAAGGACTCTGCCTGTATCAGGACAGCGACGCGCGACTGCATGTATTCCTGCTGGACGAAGCTTTTCAGGCCCATCAGTACCTGTTGTTGCCTGCTACCGATGCAAAGTGGTCGATGCACAGCCTGCGCACACTGCCCATCGGTCCCGCCACAGAGCACTGCACGGTGCAGGACGAGACGCATACGCTCTTCGTCAGCGAAGCGGCTCAGAGTGTATGGTCGCTGGACGCCAATCCGGAAGCCGAGCTGGAACGAAACTTGATCGATCTCGCTGCTCCCTGGGGTTCACTGGGACAAGGACCGCTGGGCCTTACTGCCAGCGCGAATGCCCTGTACCTGGTCAATGGAGACGGCCCCACCTTGCACAGCCTTCGCGGCACGGACAACGATCTGGCTCGTGAGCAGATGCAGTTGCCAATGTCAGCAGTGGAGCCATTGAACAGTATCGTGCACGGCCAGACGCTGCACCTCACTGCCTTCGACGAAAGCACTGGCCAGTTCGCCCATGTGCAACTCGATGCACCAGCGGCCTCTGTTGCGCCTGACGTGCTGCCGGTCGTATCCCCCAGCGTGGAGACCTCTATCATGCCGCAAGGTGGCGACGCCGCGGATGATCCTGCCGTCTGGGTCAATTCCCAGAACGCCAGCCAAAGCCTGATTCTGGGTACCAACAAGCGCCAGGGCCTGTTTGTCTACAGCCTTGATGGCAGGCAAGTGCAGCAGCTGGATGTCGGCAGGGTCAACAATGTCGATGTGCGTTATGGCGCGCGCTGGCAGGGCGCTCAGGTGGATCTGGCCGCTGCGTCCAATCGCGATACACAGTCAGTGTCATTGTTCGCCATCACTCGCTCATCCGGGGAGGTGCGCCACGTTTCGGACATGCCCACGGGGCTGACGGGCATTTATGGACTTTGTCTGTATCAGGAAGCGTCAGGCCAAATGCATGTGTTCGTGAACGATGAAGACGGCACCTATCTTCAATACGCGCTGCAGACGTCTGATTCCGCTTGGTCAGGGACGCTGGTACGACAGTTTGCCGTGAACAGTCAGCCAGAGGGCTGCGTAGCCAGCGATCGCACAGGGCGGCTTTATGTCGGCGAGGAAGATGTCGGCATCTGGACACTTGGCGCTGGCGCTCTGGACAGCGTGGCGCTCCAACCGGTGGCAATGGTCGGCGCCGAACTGCAGGACGATGTCGAAGGTCTGAGCCTGTACGTGACAGAAGAGCGTGAATACCTGCTGGCCTCAAGCCAGGGGAATGACAGCTATGTGCTCTTTGATGCCGCAGCGCCCTACGCGCCGCTTGGTGCATTCCGCGTTGGAATGAATCTGCTCTCTGATCCCATGATGGACGGAGCGTCGGAGACAGATGGCCTGGAAGTGAGCAGTGCCAATCTGGGCGGGCTCTATGAAGATGGGATATTGATCGTCCAGGACGGGCGCAATGTGCTGCCAGCCGAGAATCAAAACTTCAAGCTGGTGCCGTGGTCCGCAATCAGGGATGCTTTGCCTCACTGAGCAATGTTCGGATCAAAAAAAAAGCCCCGCGGGCGTGAGCCTTGCGGGGCTTTTTCATTCTTGCGGGTCCTGCATAGCTGTCAAGGCTGCACGTTCACCGTGATGTACTGGTCGTGGAACAGACCGCCGTCATCAGCGCGACCCCACAGCACATACTGGCCGGGTTCGCTGAAAGTCACGTTGGTCTCGTAGACACCATCTTCCGGAACCGGAGGAGGTACCCAGAGCGGTCCCCAGGGAGAATTCGCGGAAGTACGCGTATCTTCCCATGGCTTGACCTGAGGCGGATCGAACGTCACGTCGCCAGCCCCGCGGTACACGTTCCAGGACATGAACAGACCGTTGGTCTTGCCTACAGTGATTCGTGTCGGCGGACGCATGATGCGACGCAGTTCAGTCTCTGCAGTTCGCGGGCCGGTCTGGGTGCGCGGACGCGGCAGACCATCGTCATCAACACGGGCACTGATCAGCAAGGGCTCGCCGACGCGGATGTTACGTACCACTTCGTCCCCTACACGGTCACCCAGCACGGTAACAACAGGTGGAACATTGGAGCGTGATTCCGGGCTGCTGGTACCGGCTCCCAGGGAGCCAGTCTCAGATGCGATTACCACGTTGTCGATTACGTAATCGCGAGCCAGGGTGCCGTAAGCCACCTTGGTAACGCCATTCGCGGTAATCGTCCAAGCCAGTTCCTTGTCACCCCAGTCCGCAGGTACCGGCACCTCGAAGGTGAAGCGGTTTCTGCGGGGAAGGAAATGCGTTGGCTGACCACGGTCTTCGAGCCCCGGGGAGAAGAGATTGTCCGGACCTACCGGAATATCAAGCTCTTCAGCCCAGTTTTCGTTCTGGTATCCGAAAATCATCACATAACTGCCGTCTTCCAGCTGCCTCCAACCTTCGTAGGCGGGCTCGATGTGCTGACCTTTGAGATAGGTCTGTGCACTCACAGACCCGGCGAAAAGGCTCAACATGACGAACAGTGTGGCGACGACTGCTTGACGTCGCGCAATGAAGCTAAGCAAACCCATCTTGATCAATCCCCTTGTGATGATGCCACTTCAGCGGCTGCAGGTGCTTCGTCGAGCGGAGCAACCAGCGGAGCCAAGCACAGCGGGCAACCGATCTGGTGATCGTTTGGACCGAGGTTCAGCGTTTCACGACGAACGCGCATCTCTTCCAGGAACTGTTCTTCTGAAAGACTTACACGCATGCCAAGATCAATGAACATGTTGGTCACTGAACGGTTGCCTGAACCCTGCCAGTTTCTGGAGTCGGGCACGTTCGGGTTGGTGCGGGTGTTGTTCATGTAGCCCACGATGTGCAGCACGGTGCCTTTTGGCAGCAGCGGTGCAGTGTGGTCAGCATAGGTGTAGCCACGCACCCAGTTGTGATCGTAGCCAACGCAGGACAGAGTCTCCACGGTGTAGCCCCAGATCGCTTCCAGACACATACGCTCGCCCGGTGCGTGCAGGTGCGGCTCGAATGTCACCACTTTGGTGTGCTGCTCAAGCACTGCATATGCATGCAGTTCCTGGCCGTCTTCGTTGCCGGTGATGCTGATGTCAACGCCGTTGCCCAGGCCGATCAGCGCAGGACGGTATTTCGGCTCGTAACCAACGGGGTGGAAACGGAAACCGATCAGCAGGTGACCAGTTGTGTCCACACCAGTGGAGTGCAGGTGCACAGAGTCCGATACCACATAAGAACCCTTCTTCAGCAGACGACCACTGTCCGGGTCGAAAATGTCGGGGTTGCGGGCAATCTCGTGAACCGGCCATGGAATCTGCGGCTCGCCTTCAACTGCGGTGAGGTTCTCGTCGAGGACTTGAGTGCTCCAGATCATGTGGTGAACTATGTTACGACCGCCAACAGTACCGGCAGCCAAACCACTAGTGTTTAGATCGTTCACTTCAATGATTTCCACAGAAGAAACATAACGGTCTTCTTCAATCGGGATCGCGATGCGTGGGATATCGCCCCACCAGTCTGGAGCAGTACCGAGAACGGTGATGTCTTCAGAACGCACAATCAGGTCGGGCTCGCCGGCTGTCCATACAGCACCTGTTTCAAAGACCAGTGCGGGCGGAGCGTCAGCAGCATTGCCTTCTGGTGCACCAGAGCGCGCCCAGGCAGAAATCTTGGCAATCTCTTCGTCGGACAGCGAAGGGTCATCCTTGTAATCCTGGATGCCGATGTCTTTCTCGAGATAGTAAGGAGGCATTGCGCCGGCAGTGTCGCGCAGGCCGGTCTTGTACTCGATCAGGCCGGCGAACGGCGCTGCCTCTTCGTAGGTGACCAGTGACATCGGTGCCACGCCTTCAGGACGGTGACAGTTCTGGCAGCTGCGCTGCAGAATCGGCACGATGTCCTTGTGGAATGTCACGCCTTCCGGTGCCTGAGCACTGGCAGCGGCTGGAAGCAGGAATGCAGCCAGCGACATGGATGCCGCCAGGGCAGACACACTCTTCATACTCATTTCTATTCGGGTCTTGAGCCGTACCAGTTCGGATTGAACGCGCACGAGGCACCTCCTTCGTCTAAGTTGTAAATCGGGTTTTTCTTGTTTCTGGATCGTATGGGTTCCGAGCCAGTCTTTACGGGGTGACATTCGAGCACAGCCACCGACCGTGTTCTTCCTTAAAGCAAAATAATTTCTACCTAAAGCTGAAAATACACTGATTCATTAATCGTCAGTCCTAGCCATAGTGAATTAACGCTGACAATCAATGGTTTTCATGCCGCAAGACCAAAGCGGTAAACCGAATCACTGACCGCCCGTTGATGACAGTGCAAGACAGCGGGACACGCGTCCCAGAGAGTATCTACCAGCAATCAGGAGTCAACGATGTTCAACAGAAAAGTTCTCGCTTTATCGATTCTCGTCGCAGGCAGCATCATGGCTGGCCAGACTTTTGCCCAAGGGCCCGATCGCGGCGGACGAGGTGATTCCGCACAGGGCCCCCGTAACGAGATGCGTGGCGACCGTCAGGGCGGACCACGTCAGTCTCCCGGACGCATCATCAAGCGTGCCGATACCAATAACGATCAGATGATCAGTCTGGAAGAGTTCCTGGCGGAACGCGCCGAACTGACTGTCCGACAGTTCGAACATCGTGACAGCGATGGCGATGGCCTGCTCAGCAGCACTGACACCGGTCCGCGACACCGCGCCCTGAACCCGGAAGTCGACATTGCCGAGTTCCGCGCCTGCATCGCCGAGAATGGCGGCAACCCGGATCTCGAGCAGGATCCGTTCAGTGCATCGGACAGTAATGGCGACGGCTCAGTGAGCAAGGACGAGTTCTACGCCTTCAGCGAAACACGCGCCATGGAGCAGTTTGACCGCATAGATGCGGACGGCAATGACCAGCTCACTGCGCAAGAGCTGATTGGCAACATGCAGGACGGCAAGGAGCACAGGGCTATCGCCCGCCAGTGTCTGGAAGAATCGCGCGACCCCCTCCTCTGATATCTCCTCGCAAGGATTCCCCTTCAGGCCGGACACATGTTCCGGCCTTTTTTTTCGTTATACGGCAGGCTGGAAATCAACGGCTGATGCCCGGCCGTTGCGGAATGCCGCCTTGAGGGTTCGGGCGTTCAATACGCGGAGGCTGCGTGCGGGGAATATCCTGTGGACCTGGTCGCTGCAACTGCACGTCCGGACGTCTTTGCAACACTTCCGGGCGATTCTGCAGGACGTCGGGCCTGCCGGGCTGTGATTCGGGTCGTTGCAGACGTTCAAGCCGCTGACTTTCAAAGCGCTGACGCAGGGCATCGCGCTGCGGCTGCGGCAGATTGCGGAACTGCCGCTGGATATCCCGCAGCCGCTGCTGCTGTCCCTGCGGCACATCGTTGAACTGTCGAAAGCGTTGATTGATCAGCTCCCGCTGATCCGGAGTCAACTGCTGAAGGTAATTCTGCTGCTGGCGGGCCTGATTGCGTTCTTCCGGCGCCATCTGTTGCCAGCGCGCCACGCCTCTGCGCAGGCGCTCCTGCTGATCTGCACTCAGAGACTCCCAGCCTGGTTGAACCTGCTGCAACATCTGCTGCTCGGCCTGGGACAGCTCGCTCCAGGGCGTAACAGTCTGGGCCTGCAAGGAGTTTCCGCACAGCAGCGCAAACACCACGGCGAGGGCACTGCGGCCGAACTGCCTGGCGGGTCGATTCTTGATTCTCACAGTCATGGTTTCAATCACTGTCTTCGGGTCCTGTTTCAAATGCCGCCTCCAGAAGTTGTGCGAACTCATCATCCGCCAGCTCTTCGGGAGCGATCCACTCCCCTTCATCTGTTTCCCACTTTCCCAGAAACTCCAGAAACTCGATTGACGGGGTCTCTTCCTGCACATCTGCCGCCTGCGGCTCCGGATTGGGAGCCGGCGTTGCCAACACGGCTTCCTGCGCAAGCAACACCACTCCCCAACCGACGGTCAACATCAGGCACACCAAGCGCATGGCAGGCTCAGTTCTGCAGACCATTATCCGCAAGCCACTGATAAAATTCGAGGTTTTGATAAAGCTCCAGTTCATCAGCAGACGTGATCAATACCCCGTCCTCGGACAAGGCCACCGGCAGAACGTCCGGCACATCGCCCGGAGAATAGATCGCAAGCGTCGTCACCAGCACGCAAACCGAGGCGAAGGCCCCGGCAGGTACAGCAAACCCGCGAGGCAGACGCCACCACGGTCTTTCTGAATACTCTGCCTTCTGTGCGGCCCGCGCCTTGACCATGGCCTGCGCGCGAATGCCATCCAGACGCAAGCGAACTTCGGCTGGAATCTGATCGGCACTGTCGGTCAGCGCTCTGGCCAGGGCAGGATGTTCATCGGGACTTCCCTCGATCTTTGCAGCCACAAACGCGAGAGACTGGCGTCGGGCGAGATCCAGACGCTCGCGCTGAGCCGGTGTAATCGCGCCAAGGCTTGTGTCAAGTTCGGCTGCTGCACGCAGAACGAAGCGCTCTTCATCGCCAAGCCCATCCTTCAAGTCTGCGTCGAATTCTCTGCCCATTACCAGTGCTCACCCAGTTGTTGCCGCAATGTGTGCACGGCACGCGAATAGTGGGATTTGACGCTGCCTTCGGCACATGCCATGGCCTGCGCTGTTTGCCGCACGTCCAGACCTTCCCAGACACGCAGCAGAAATACCTGCTGCTGACGAAGCGGCAATGCCTGCAGCGCTTCCTGCAGTTTTTCCATGCTGACGTTCATCTGCACATGCTGCTCCGGGCTGCGCTGTGCTTCGTCGGCCACGCGCTCGATGGGATCTTCCTCGTCATCTTCTGAACGGGACAACCACCCCATGACACGCCGGCGAACAGTTCCTCGTCGATGCCAGTCATTGATGCGGCTTTGCAGAATGCTGTGGAACAAAGGCCCCCATTCCTGCTCATCGCGGTCAGCATACTTCTCGACCAGCTTGAACATGGCGTCCTGCACGAGGTCCAGCGCATCGTCCGAACTATTGGTCGCAATCTGTGCAATACGATATGCCCTGCCCTGTACATCAGCAAGGAACCGATCGAGTTTGGTCAACCTGTCCAGTTTGAAGCTCTCCACTATTGAGTTCAGACCCGCGCAGCAGTCGGACTGTATTGCCTGTCCGCCAGCGCGAACAGCTTTCACCTGCAATGCTCAACGCGGGCGGAGCACCTTGGTTTACAGGGACATGCGTTGCACGGGGTCTGAATCTGCACAGAGCCTACTCAGAAAAAGCAATTTTCGAAAGCCTATTGTACTAATTATTGTTTAGCAATAATTTATAAATACAAAACAGCAATTATCGAGGCGAATATGGACAGGACTCTTCCCGCAGACATGCACAAGGCACAGCAGCTCGCCGGAACTGCACAAACATTTGCCATTACCGGAATGGTGCTGCACGGCATCAGCATCGCCTTTCATGTTGTCACGCCAGCGCTCAGCCTGCTCGGCAGCGGCGCAGTGACGTCAAGGCAGGGCCTGCAAGCCCTGAGCCTGTTGTTGCTCGAGGCCGTGCCGGCCATGTTCCTGTTCGAGGCAGTCAAGAACCTCAGCAAGGCTCTGCAGTTCTATGAGAAGGGCGAGTTCTTCGGACGAAAGGCGCCAGCCTGCATCGCACGTGCCGGCGACCAGGCCCTCAAGGCAATGATCGCCGCGATGCTGGCGGTGCCCATGCTCAGTCTCTGGATCGAGGCGCGTGGCGGCTTTGATTTCCGCATCGAGCCCGAGTTCGTCGGCATGCTGACGTTTGCCCTGTTCATCAGCCTGACGGGCCGCATCCTCAGCGCGGCGGCAAGTCTCAAGGAAGAGAACGAAGCCTTCATATGAAACACATCGTAGTACGTCTCGATGTCATGCTCGCCCGGCGCAAGGTCAAGGCACGGGACCTTGCAGAGCGCATCGGCATCACGGAAGCCAATCTCTCCCTGCTGCGCACCGGCAAGGTCAAGGGTGTGCGTTTTGATACGCTCGCGTTGCTCTGCGACGCACTGGACTGCACGCCTGGCGATCTGCTCGAGATCGATGAAAGTGTGGAGATCGGTATAGCCCCGACACCCGACCCACGCGCTGGCTGAGAATTGCGAGAGCAGATTGCAATGCGTGTGACGGCAGACACTGCTGCGGGAGCTTCCGTGGGCTATTTTCCCACAAAATTGCATCATTTCTGCAAGAGGTACTCCTATGTCACTGCCACTCCTGCGTGCAGCAAGTTTCGCGCTTGCGATATTGATATCGCTCGCTCAGTCGGTAATGGCTGCCGAACGTGTCACCCTCACCGGCAAGTTTGAGCCTGCCGTCTGTCCGGCCGCCTGCGGGGCCTGTTGCGGGGCTTATCTGCTGCAGGACAGCAGCAAGCAGATCAATGTCTATGTAGGCAACAGTTTCGTGGATCTGAGCGGAATAAACGGCAAGAGCACCTTGCATCGCATCAGCGGCTAGTTCTATGAGAGCACAGGGCTGTGCGGGCTGAGTCAATGCACGTTGTTTCTGGTGGAGGATGTGGATCAGGAAGAAGGCGGCGTGGCGGAGTACGATGCGCAGACTGACAAGCTGGAAGTGCCTGTTGCAACGATCATTCAGAGCAAGGAGCGCTTCGCAGTCACGCTGAAGGCTCCGTTCACGATCGACCGCCTGACGCCACTCAGCTCTATTCGCAAGATGACTCAGGGACAGAGCTGCGCCGCTGCTACAGAGCAGTGTACGGTGGGCTTGAGCTGCGAAAGCTACTTCGGAATCGCGGGCGCCGCGGGTCCGCAGTTCAGCACCTGCGAGATTCCCTGCGCACAGCCTGGAGCACTTTGCCCGCTCGGCCAGGCGTGTGTCACCGTGGCCGACGGGCCGGGGCAGGTGTGTCAGGCACTGCCGAAATAGCGCAGACCTGGCACCTCACTACTCCGCAGAAGGCGTCAACTGGATCGATACAGCACCGTCGTCGTCGGTGCCGGCTTGCGCTGTGGCTGTCCGGACTGTGCTGGGCGGCCAGTGGACCGGCCGCGGTTGTCGCCGCCGTTGCCACGATCACCGTAGGGACGGGCGTTGGCGTTATGCGACGCGCTGCGACCATCGCCACCGCGCCCTTGGGAGCTGCGATTGTCAGAAGTGCGCACGGGGGTGGTATCACCATAAGTGCCGCGGTTGCCCCCGCCATCACTGCTGCGAGGGCTCTCACTGCGCTGCGAATCGCCTCGCGGGGCCGAGCTGCCACGAGGCGCATTGCCACGCGTGGCGCCCTGCGGTCTGCCGCGACCAGCGCCTTGTGACTGGCCCCGTGGTCGGCCCGAGGACTCGCCCCGACCAGGCGCCGCCATTGGCTTGGCGTTCGCAAAGTCTTCCGTCGGCTTGAAGCCTTCGAGTTCCACGCGGGTGATCGGGCGCTTCAGCACGCGTTCGATGTCGCGCAGCATCTTGTTTTCTTCGCCGCACACCAGAGAGATCGCGCGACCGGTGGACCCGGCACGGCCGGTGCGGCCGATGCGATGCACATAATCCTCGGGCACGTTCGGCAGATCGAAGTTCACCACCTGGGGAAGCTGGTCGATGTCGATGCCGCGCGCAGCGATATCCGTTGCAACCAGAATCTGCAGTTTGCCTTCCTTGAAGCGCTCAAGCACCTTGGTGCGGTGCGCCTGGCTCTTGTTGCCGTGGATCGCGGCTGCATGGATGCCATCGTCCTCTAGCTGTTTCACCAGCTTGTTGGCACCGTGCTTGGTGCGACTGAAGATCAGGGCCTGGTACCAGCCTTCGGATTTGATGAGGTGCTTGAGCACATCGGTCTTGCGGCCCTTGTCGACGATATAAAGGGTCTGCTCGACCAGCTCTGTCGCCGTGTTCATGGGCGCGACGCTCACCTGAACGGGATCATTGAGCAGGCCCTTGGCCAGTGCCTGGATCTCGGGGGAAAATGTGGCTGAGAACATCAGGTTCTGCCGCTGTTTGGGCAGACGCGCGAGAATCTTCTTGATGTCATTGATGAAACCCATGTCGAGCATGCGGTCAGCTTCATCGAGTATCAGTGTGTTGACCTGATCGAACTTCACGGCATTCTGCTGAAACAGGTCCAGCAGACGGCCCGGCGTTGCCACCAGAATTTCGACGCCGCCGCGCAGCTTCAGCATTTGCGGATTGATCTTCACGCCGCCAAACACCACGGCGGAGCGCAGGGACAGATACTTGCCGTAAGTCTCGATGCTGTCGTGCACCTGCGCTGCCAGTTCACGGGTTGGCGTGAGCACCAGGGCGCGTATGTGATTGCCGGATGCGCGTGGCTGCAGGGCCAGCTTCTGCAACAGTGGCAGCGTGAAGCCTGCCGTCTTGCCGGTGCCGGTCTGTGCCGATGCCATCATGTCACTGCCAAGCAGAATGGCGGGAATGGCCTGCGCCTGAATCGGGGTTGGTTCGGTATAGCCTTGATCGTTCAAGGCTTTCAACAGGGCTTCTGAAAGCCCGAGATTTGCAAAACTCATAAAACTCCTGAAAGTGCCAACAGGCACCTTGGTGTCCAGCCTGCAGAGGCAGACCCGCGTGGGAACGCAGCGCGCAGTGGACAGAGAAAAAAGACAGCCGGGTGCGGAGTAAAGGATGCGGTCTTCAGGGAAGACACGCGAAATTCATCCGCGGGACAGCGTTGCCATGTATTGTGCGATACACACAGTGCGGCATGCAGTAATTGGCACTCAGAGAGGGGACTTTCGCGGCCGTGGGCCGGGAGGACCTTGCAATTAACGATGACGCCTTTGGTCAATCAACCAAAGCTCAGGCGGCACTGTAACACAGACAGGTCGAGCTACCTAATCGAGAATTCAAGGTGCGCAGGCATTGTCCCATCAGCCTTGATTGAGCAACTCGCGAAGATCGATTATTGCGGCATTGGCCCGCGACACATAGTTGGCCATGACAAGGGAGTGATTTGCGAAAAGACCGAAGCCACCACCATTGAGAATGACAGGACTGAAAACAGTGCGCTGACTCGCTTCCAGCTCGCGAATGATCTGCCGCACGCTGACCAGCGCATTCTTGTCCCGCAGCACCGAGTCGAAATCCACCTCCACCGCCTGCAAAAAGTGCATAAGTGCCCAGGTGGCGCCACGCGCTTCATAGAAAACATCGTCGATCTGCATGTAGGGGGTTCGCACCGTGCGTTGTCCCGGCACGGCTGTGGACTGCTCGGCTGCCGGCTCGCCAGCAGTATCGGTGTTCATCTGCGACTGTCCGACACTCGCACTCAGCCGCTGCGAGAGGCTGCCAAGCCGCGACTCCACATTCACCAGCCAGCGTGACAGATTGTCGGCGCGTGCATAGAACTGGGCATCTTCGACATTGCTGTCGGCTATGCGCTGCAAATACGACTCCATCGCAACAATTGCCTTGCGGTACTCGTCCTCCGACGCTGGAAACAGCCAGCTGTCATTCGGAAAATGGAATTGTGGTTCCACGATCACCAGATCGACATCTTCCGCCGACTGCGACTGCGAGCGACTGAAATTTTCGCGGAATGCCCGCGACAGATCCCGCACCTGCACCAGTACACCGAATTCCCAATTGGGGATATTGTCGAGCAGAACGCCCGGCGGCGTAATATCGTTGCTGAGGAAGCCGCCCGGCTTGTCGAGCAGGGTTTCGGCCGCACGAATCAACGCTGCAGAAGTAGCAGAACCAACCACCGGGCTGGCGCCTGCCAGTTTCTCGTTCATTGTGTCGTGCACGGAGAAAGGATCGGGCTCGGCGCCCCAGTAAAAACTCAGCACCAGAACAACCAGCAGATACACAGACAGCAAGGCGCCACCGACTTTGCCAATCACGCCCAGCGAGTGCCAGGTAGCTAGCGAGGGCATCAGCCCCTTGAATCGATCAACGAGCATGAGTGACCTCTCGCCCGGTGTCAGGCGTCATCAGTAGGGAGTATCAGGCGGATGGTGGGAGACTCGCCGAGCTCGATATTGCCGCGCAGACGATGACCTTCAACGGCCGCCTGCATTTGCGCATAGATCCAGCGTGCCTGCGCATCATTGGGAGCGGTAATCAGGAAAAAGGCTCCGGACTCCCGCGCCTGTACGGCAATGCTGGCCAACTTCGCCATCAGTTCCTCGGAGCGGTTGGCCAGATCACGGGCATCAAGGCTGTGAATGACATCGGAAGACTTCATGGCCGCTTCGAGTGCCACCCAGGCGCTGGCAATCCCTTCGTGGGTCCGGTCGACCTCCTCGGCCCGGCGCAGATAGGTCTTCGCGCTGTCGTACTGGCCCTGACGGCTGGCCTGCTCCGCCAGCTGCAGGTATTTCCCGACGATGTCACGCAGGCCTTTCAAGGCGGCGACATTCTCGGGCTCAATGGCCAGAACACGCATGAAGTAAGCGTGGGCGCTGGTATCCGGAGGCGTCAGCAGACGATTGGCGTTGAGGGCTTTGATCCCCTCGTAGTTGAGGTCGGCGATGCGGCGCTGATACCGCAGCTGCTCTTCGAAGGCGGCCTCGGCAGCGGCAATATCGGCGGCAGAGGTATCTTCCACCACCGGCTCGGGAACAGGCACCTGCACAACACGTGCTGGCTGAGTTGGCTGACAGGCACTGAGTGCCAGCAGGGCCAGCAGTGCCGGCACCCTCAAATCTGCAATTCTGAAAAACCGCATGGTTTGCTCGTTCATGGTTGATTCCAGCCCCGTCAGACAGGGCCGACTATCTCACTTAAAGGAATGAATCTCAACAAGTCGCCCGGATTCACCTTGGTGTACGGAGGCACCACCACGAGTCCGTCGCAATGACTGACAGAAGACAACACGCCGGAGCTTTGATTGCCGGTCAGACTTATCCCAGGCACACCCTGCGCCCCGCGGTCTATGCGTACCCGCAGGTACTCCTGCCGCATTCCTGTCGCAGGCATCGAGAACGCTGCGGGCAACACCCAGGGAATTGGCGGTTCTACCCGCACCCCACCTAGCCTTTCCAGACATGGCCTGACGATCAGCGCGAAATTCACGAAGGCAGAGACTGGATTTCCTGGCAGCCCGAAAAAGGGCTTGCCTGCAATTCTGCCAAATGCGAAGGGCTTGCCTGGTTTGATGGCAAGCTTCCACATCGTCAGTTCACCCGCACGCTCGAGCGCGTTGCGGACATGGTCCTCTTCCCCCGCCGATACGCCCCCGCTGCTGATGATGCAGTCGGTGTTTTCCGAGGCAGCCCGCAACGCTTCTTCAGTTGCTTCAAGAGAATCGGGCACGATGCCGCAATCCAGAATCTCGTGGCCAAGACCACGCAGCAAGGCGCGCAAAGTGTAGAAATTCGAGTTGTAAATCTGTCCGGCAGCCAGTACCTGTCCTGGTCGCACCAGCTCGTTGCCGGTAGTCAGTACGCCCACTCGCAGCGGGCTGCGCACTTCCACCCAGGCCAGACCAACGCCTGCCAGCATTCCTACATCCGGCGCACGCAACCGATGCCCCGCCTCGAACAGGCGACTGCCGCGCAGGACATCAGCACCCGCCAGCCGCACATTTTCGCCGGCACTGACAGCCTGGTGAACAGTAATGGTGTCGCCTTCGAGGGTGCAGTTTTCCTGCATGACTACCGCGTCGGCACCTGGCGGCATCGGCGCGCCAGTGAAGATGCGGGCCGCCGTGCCCTTCTCAAGAACCTCTCCCTCACTTCCAGCAATGATGCGTTGTGACACGCGCAATCGGCTGTTCCCTGACTGCAGCTCGGCGCTGTTGAGCGCATACCCATCCATGCCGCTGTTGTTGTACCCCGGCACATGGATCGGTGCGTCAATGGCATTGGCGAGTACGCGATTCAGCGAGCGCTTGATGGCGACCGTCTCTGTGCTGGCCACTGTCTCCATGTCTGCCAGCAGCAGACGCAATGCTTCATCGATCGGGGTCAGGCGCGAGCCAGCGATTTCTGCCATGGCATCCTCAACTTTCTTCCGTCGTCCCGGACGGACGGCTCTTGTAGAAACTCTTGATCAGGGCCTGCAGACTGCCGTGCCAGGAGCGTTGCTTGATTCCAAAAGTATCGAAAATTTTCTTGGTGGCCAGCGTGGTGTTGGTAATCTCGGGAGACTCGGCGCGCAAGAGATTGAGACTGAGGTGGTCGAGCAACTTGTAGATGCTCTCATCATGCTGGGCAGCCATCTTCAGAACATGCTGCACGAATTCACTTTCGCGCTTGGTCTCCAGGCCACAGTAATGGTAGGTACCCCACACACTGGCATGACAATCCACCTGGTGCGAAATGGCGACCAGCACGCGCGCCACATCTTCCACTGGCGTAGGGCTGAACTTGCGGCGCAGCACCATCACTGCCCCTTCGCCTTGTCGGGCTTCCTCAATCCAGCGGCGGATGTGTTCATCCTGACCCGCTCCGAAAATCCATCCGGTGCGGACGATCACATGTTTGCTCAGTGCCGTTGCGATGGCTTCTTCGCCGCGTGACGAACTTGCCCCGTAGACGCCGAGAGGCATGACCACATCCTGCTCGTTGTAACCCAGTTTCTTGTCGCCATTGAAGACATAAGCGGTGGACAGGTGCAGCAGCGGAATATTCAGGTGATCGCAGACCTGTGCAATGACAGACGGCTGATCGTGATTGATGCGCTCGCAGTCCTGAGGATGCAGCTCGGCATCCATGACAGCAAGCTGGCTGCCGGCACGATAAGAGGACAGATTGATGACCTGATCGGGCTCGGCCTGTGTGATCACGCGGGCCAGGGCGAGGGAATCACGGGTGTCTGTGCGGCCGGGCTCCAGAGCGATGTAATTCACACCCCGCGCCTGAAACTGCTTCAGCAGCTCTTTACCGACCGCACTCTCGGCCCCGAAAATTAGTGGCTTCACCTTGCCCGTTGACCCTGCATCAAAGTGCTCTGCAATCAGAACGGAATGTCGTCGTCGAAATTGTCAAAGCCTGCCGGCGGCTGAGAGGACGACTGACTGGGAGCCGGCGCAGATTCGCGCTGACGGTTGCCATACTGCGCAGGCGCGGACTCCTGACCGAACTGGCTGTCGTAACCGCCATCGTTCATGGCACCACCGCCGCCCTGGGCGCCACGGGAATCCAGCATCTGCATTTCATTGGCGACGATTTCGGTGGCGTAACGCTTGATGCCGTCCTGTTCCCAGGAGCGCGTGCGCAAACTGCCTTCTATGTAGAGCTTCGAGCCTTTCTTGACATACTCGTTGACGATTTCCGCCAGACGGTTGAAGAACACTACCCGGTGCCACTCCGTTTTTTCCTGTTGCGCGCCGGTATTCTTGTCTTTCCAGGTTTCACTCGTGGCGAGTGTCAGATTGGTGACAGCACCGCCACTGGGCAGATTGCGCGTCTCGGGATCACCCCCGCAATTGCCCACCAGAATTACTTTGTTTACGCCTCTGCTCGCCACAATACTCTCCTCATTATGCCTTCTGATTTCCCTGGTTGCGCCACGGAATCGACTGAAATCTCGTGGGCGCTAGTCTAACGCAAGCATAGCATCAATAGAAACGCGCGCTTGAGGCTTTGCTCTCCTGTGGCGATTTAATCATAATCATCGGCTGGCTTTTTCACGTTGTTGCGAGTGTGGGGTTGTATGGACAAGATCATCGTCAGAGGGGCACGCACCCATAACCTGAAGAACATCAATGTCACTATCCCACGGGACAAGCTGGTTGTAATCACCGGACTGTCGGGCTCGGGCAAGTCCTCACTGGCATTCGACACACTCTATGCCGAAGGTCAGCGCCGCTATGTCGAATCGCTGTCGACCTACGCGCGCCAGTTCCTGTCGATGATGGACAAGCCCGATATCGATCACATCGAAGGGCTTTCCCCCGCAATCTCCATTGAACAGAAGTCCACCTCGCACAACCCCCGTTCCACTGTCGGCACCATTACGGAAATTCACGATTATCTGCGTCTGCTGTTCGCTCGCGTCGGCGATCCGTACTGTCCCACGCATCACAAGAAGCTGCAGGCCCAGACGGTCAGCCAGATGGTGGACCAGGTGCTGGCCCTGCCGGAGGGGACGCGTCTAATGGTGTTGGCGCCACTGGTGCGCGACCGCAAGGGTGAACATCTGCATGTGTTCAGCGAACTGAAGACCAGCGGTTATATCCGGGCCCGCATCAATGGCATCGTGACGGAACTGGAGTACCCGCCTGAACTGGAAAAGAACAAGAAGCACAACATCGACGTGGTGATCGACC
>CAMCRC010000034.1 GCA_945877175.1 Klebsiella pneumoniae
GTCAGCCGCAGAACGGGAGGTTGGCTGGCCGGGGCCGGAACTATGAGCAATTGGTTCGCGGGCAAGCCCGCTCCTACCAATCACGCCTTCGGCGGTGTCACCCCGGTCTGGCCCATGTACTTGCCACCGCGATCCTTGTAGGTCACTTCACACTGCTCGTCCGACTGATAGAACAGCATCTGCGCCACGCCCTCGTTGGCATAGATCTTCGCCGGCAGCGGCGTGGTGTTGGAGAACTCCAGCGTCACATGCCCTTCCCACTCCGGCTCCAGCGGCGTGACATTGACGATCAGGCCGCAGCGTGCGTAGGTGGACTTGCCCAGGCACACCACCAGCACGTCGCTGGGGATGCGGAAATACTCTACCGTACGGGCCAGCGCGAAGGAGTTGGGCGGAATGATGCAGTAGTCCTCCTCGATGCTGACGAAACTGGTCTCGCTGAAGTTCTTCGGGTCTACCACGCTGGAGGTGTGCACATTGGTGAAGATCTTGAATTCGCGCGCGCAGCGCACGTCATAGCCGTAGCTGGAGGTGCCGTAGGAGATCACTTTCTGGCCATTCACGAAGCGCACCTGCTGCGGCTCGAAGGGGTCGATCATGCCGTGCTCGCGGGCCATGCGGTTGATCCATTTGTCTGACTTGATGCTCATTGTGGCGGTGTTCCTTAGGTTGATCGTTGATTGGTAGCTGTGTTGGTCGTTGATCTGTTGGAGCTTGCTTGCAAGCGAACTGTTCGCGGGCAAGCCCGCTCCCACAAAAGTGGCCACTCCCACGCGACTTGTGGGAGCTTGCTTGCAAGCGAACCGTTCGCGGGCAAGCCCGCTCCCACAGTGCTTGATCAGTTGTCGAACAGGCCGTCTGACCAGGCGCTGGGAATACGGTACTGGTCCAGAATGGCCTGCTCGCTGGCCTGGGCATCGGCGTGGTCGATCACCACCTGGTAGCCGCTGTCGTTGCGGAACACCATGTGGGAGGCCGTGTTGTCGCGCAGCAACTGCGTGAAGTGGCGGAAATCGCGGATGGGCTGGCCGTTCACGGTGTCCACCACCCAGTTGCGCAGGTCGTGGTAGCCCAGGTTCACGTCGGCGGCCAGCACCTGCAGCGCCACTACCAGTTCGCGGCGCTCGGGCGATGTCCACTCGCTGCGTGCCTGCAGCAGATTCACGGGTGCCGTGCGATTCCAGTCGGCGCCCCAGCGCATGATCAGGTTCATGTTGAGAGGCACGAACAGCACGCCGCCATACACGTAGTACTCGGGAATCTCGTCGAAGGCCTCGCCCTTGACCAGGCTGTAGCTGGCCTGCCGCTTCTGCGCCACCAGGGTCAGCGTTTGCGGCTGCCCGCCGCGGGAAACCTCAAGCTCAATTTCGTCGCCGATCTGGCGCAGGTCGATGGCGTACTTGTAGTTGGTCTGCAGCGACGGGTTCACGCTGATGGTGCTGTCCCCTGCCACGTCGAAACCGGCGATCTTCAGCACTACATCGTTTTCCTGCAGCAGGCCATAGGCTGGGGAATCCTCAAATACCTTGATCACCAGCACACCGGTCTGCTCCGGCGCCAGGCCATAGGCTTCCTTGGCGGCCGGACTCTCCAGGTCCTGCGTGCGGAAGCCCAGATCGGGGAAGCCGTCGTAGCTGCCGTCTTCGGCGTCGGTCAGCACGTGGCGGATGATGTCCGGCGGCACGAAATAGCCCAGGTTCTCGGCGCGCCCGCCGGAGTTGGCCTGCATGACCACCCCGACAATTTCCTGATCCACGATGACCGGCCCGCCGCTGTTGCCCGGATTGATGGCGGCGTCGATCTGCCCGGCCAGCAGGAAGTCGCCGGAATGGGCATAGATCTGCTGTTCCACGCGGGACAGGATGCCCTTGGTGATGCTCAGCGTGCGGCCGCCAATCGGGTAGCCGAACACATAGACCTCTTCATGGGGGTCGGGCAGATCGCCGATGGCCAGCGCCTCCAGATCGGTGAAAAAACCCGGGTCGTCCACAGTCACCAGCGCCAGGTCCGACGCATGGGACACGAACACCACACGCGCCGTGTAACGCGTCGGGTCGTTGTGCTTCTGCACCTGCACATAGCTGGCATTGGCGACGACATGGGCATTGGTGAGGATGCGGTTGCCGCTGATGACAGAGCCAGAGCCGCTGCTCTGGGAAGGAGTCAGCAGGCGCCAGGGAGTGAAATAGTCTGGTGCTGCGGCAGTGGTGTAGATCTTGATGATGGAGCGTTCGACCGCGCGGATCTCATCAGTAATCTGGGCGCTGGCCCCCAGAGGCACCAGCGCCAGCAGGCATAGCAGCAGTACAGAAGGGAAGCGGCGGGCAGCAGACATGGGAATTCCTTCGCGAATTGTTCTTTGCCCGCCTTTATGTCACACACCGGAAGGCCGTGGCAAGTTGCACTCTTTCCCCACTGTGTGGGCATTCTCGCCACTTCCGCCGCCAAGAGGCAGCATCAATTCATTTAAAATCAAAGGATTGCCGGGTGGCACGGCACCTGCATACGCCTTGCAAGCTGCCTCAATCCACAGAGCTTTCAAGGAGACTTCCTGTGCACTACCCCCGCGTTTACCGCCCCGTGTCCTTTCTTCACAAATGCCTCGGTACGGCGCTGTTTGCGATCCTTGCTGTCATCGGCATCGCCGGCCTGATCCTGCCCATCATTCCCGGGCTGGTGTTTCTGCTGCTGGCCGTCTATGTGCTGACCCGCGTCTCCCGCCGGGCAGCACGCTACGCCCATCAGCAGGCCTGGTACACAGACAGTCTGGAGCACGTGCAGCGTCTGAGTCCGCTGAGCCTGGGAGAGCGCGTGAAGCTGGGTGTCCTGCTGGCGGCGCGCAGTATTGTGCGCGCCGCGCAGTGGCTGGAGAAACGCCTCAGAGGGAAGCGTCCCGAGTGAGCTGAGTGCCTTACTCCACAGCTTCGAAACGGAACACCAGGTATTCGATCTTGCCGGTCAGCTCCTTGAAGCGGTGCGCCGTGCCGGCAGGCACCACGACCACATCGCCAACGCTGACGGCATGTTCTTCTCCGGCCTGATGAGTGCCGGAAGTGCTTGGCCCTGCCCATACCCGGGTCAGGTCCGTCTCGCGAGTGTCCTCAAGCGTGCCTCCCAGCACCAGCAAGCCCTGCCCGTGCGTAATCAGGTAGACTTCTGTCACATCGGTGTGGATCAGTCCGCTGGTCTCGGCCTGCACGCGGCGCAAGGCAGCCAGGGCAAATTTGCCGCCGGGAATTTCGACACCTTGAATCAGGCGGTCTACCGTGTTCTCCATGTCGGACTGCGCACGTGCGGAGGTAATGGCCGGCGCTTTGACTACGACGCCCTGGGCCAGCGCCAGCGGGGCCGCCCCCAGGGTCAGTGCCGCCAGCACGCCGGCACAGGCCAGGGTGCGGATCGGGAGAGTGAAAATTCTGCGTGTCGTTCTTTTTGCTGACGCTCTTTGCATGGTGGCTCCTTGGCAGCCGCAAACGGCTGTGATGGGTGGATGTGCGGCGCCGATTCTGTACACAGGCTTCAGTGCAAGTAAAGCTCTGGACCACCGCAGCCAGAGACAGCGTCACTTCTCGCCTTGCAGGCTCTGGCTTTCGCGTATCAATGTGCTCAGTTGGGCACGGTTCTTTACAAACGTCTTCTGGTAGATGCGCGAGGAATGATCCTTCACTGTCTGCAGAGAGATGAACAAGGCATTGGCGATTTCCTGGTTGGTCTTGCCAGCGTAGATGCCGCGCAGGATGTCTGCCTCGCGGCGGCTGATGCCATACTTCACCAGGAAGTCCTCCAGCGAAAGTTGCGGCTGCATCAGGGCCTCGGGCGCCTGATAGGTATACACGACCACCAGTGCGGTGTTGAACAGAAAAAAGGCCAGCACGAACAGGGCATCGTAGTGCGCCAATGAGTGCAGGGGCGTGAGTGCGGTCAGATGAATCAGCCCGGCCGCTGCCGTCAGCGCCAGCAGCCAGCGCCGGCCCTCCGGTTTGATTACGGGCCCGGCCTGCGGCTGACGTCCCGACAACAGGACCAGCCCCAGCGCCAGGGACGCGACAAAGGCGGCGACGGAACACAGCACGCGCACAGGGTCAGCCGTTCCAGGAGCCCACTGCATTGCTCCGATCGTCAACAGCACACTGGCCGCCGCAACAAAGCCCAGCAGAGGTGCGGCCGCCCGCTCGTGAATGCGCGCCGTCCACAGCACCAGCATCAGCAAGGCCACCAGATAGAACGGCGCGCCCATCTGCGCGACCAGCGTCGCTACGCGCTCCACATTTTCCACTTCCATGAAACCGGCCAGCGCAATGGCGCTCCACAGACTGTAGAAACCATAGACATAGAGCAGGATCAGGAAATACTGCAGCAGGTAGAAGCTGTCGCTGCGTCGGGACTGCCGGAAGCGGAATACCACCAGCAAACCGCCCGCTGTGAACGACAGGCACAGAATGAAGCTGAGCATCACCAGCGCGAGGTGCGGCGAGAAAGAGTCGAGGCTGAAAAGGTCGTAAGAGAACATGCAGGCTTCGCGCAGTGAACCGGGGCGTGTGAATGTTGAAAGGACTATACCATCGGCCCCGCCAGCGGCAGCCCTACCAAAGTAGGAAAGTGCAGATCACGACTTTGGTAGGTTTGCACTGTGGACAATCCGCCCTAGTGTGGCCATCACGGGTGAACTGCACCCGCCCTGACACTCACATTGGAGGCACCATGAGCGACACCGCGCAAGACGCGACACCGGCAGACAATGTCATGAATCACATACCAGCGGGCGTCCCGCCGCAGCCGCCTGGCGTGGGCAGTGCCCTCGGGCTTGGCTGGCGCAGCATGCAGAGCAACTTCCTGGTGTACTTCCTGGCCGTGCTGGTGCTGGCCGCCTTTCTGCAGCCTGTCAATTTCTCCAATGACGGCGACCACGGCGGCGACTCAGGCCTTTTGGCACTGATCGAGACGGCCTACATACTGCTGATCTATCCCATCATCAATTACGGCACTGACTTACTGTTCCTGCGCGGTGTTCGCGGAGACAAGGTGGAGGTCAAGAGTCTGTTCGATGGCTTCAAGAACTACGTGAACATTGTGCTGGCGTCGCTGCTGGTGATGGGCCTGGTGGGCATCGGCCTGATCGTGCTTGTCATCCCTGGCATTTACGTGGCCTGTCGCCTGGTGTTCGTCGGCTATCTGGTGATGGACGAAGAGCTGGATCCCATCGCCGCCGTGGAAGCCAGCTGGCGCATCACGCGGGGCCATGCCCTGAAGATCTTCCTGCTCGGTCTGACGTCGGTCTTCCTGTTCTTCTTCGGCCTCCTTCTGCTGCTGGTGGGCGTAGTGCCGGCAACCATCTGGATCAAGGCCTCGTTCGCCTCGCTGTACCTGGCCATCACCGGCCAGCCGAGTGTGGAACCCGACGCCGAACCTGTCAGCACGCCCTGAGCAGGTTCACACGTAGAGCCTCTCTTCCAATGCCAATACTCCCGCCGACAGTCCTTCCTGCCAGACACTGGCAGGAAGGGTCTGCCCGGCGTGTTCGGCGCGCAGTGTCAGCACGAAGCGAGGGTTGGGATGCAGCAACGCCTGCTGCATCAGGGCGGCATCGGGCAGAGCGATGGTGCAGAAGCCACCGTCCAGCAATCTATGCTGGTGCGCTACGGGCAGCACCCGCTCTTTCGAGTTCACATGCACGCCCTGCCATTCGCTGTCGGCGCAGCTGCCATCTTCGGCACGGGCATAGCGGAACGTCGCAAACGTGACCAGGCACCGTTCGCCATCCACGAGCGCGGGCTTCATGTCCCGAACACGCCGCTGCCGGTCTTCCAGTTCCACGCCTTCGATTTCCGGCGGCACAATCAGACAGAACTCCACCTTCAGCGCATGCTTCCTGTCCGCGATGAAGGCCTTGTCCACGAAATCATCCAGGGCCCTGCGGATGATGTTGCTCACCAGCAGGTCGGGAAGCGCCGCCAGCAGCGCGTTCTGACTGCCATCCAGCACTTGCGCCAGGCGCCGGGCCAGCAAGGGCGTCTTCGCCCGGAAGTCTTGCTCGTAAAGGGCACGGGCCTGAGTCGTGAACTCGGGCTTAGTGGTCGCCACCTCCGGGATGCGGCCGGCCGCTTCCAGCAGCATCTGGGCGCTGTAGCGCGCCTGCGCCACCTCGAATTTGCCAGGCTCCTCCGACATGAAGCCTCCGAAGCCCGACATCAGGCCGCCCGGGAGCGGCTCGTCCGGCGCGATGGCGATCAGGATGGGCTCCCGGCTCTTGCCCGTCATGTCCATCACCAGATCCACTGCCACGAACGCCAGGGCGCGCAGCCACAAGGCCTGGTGCAAGCCTGCCGTGCGGGCGGCAGGGTCTGCGAGCTCGGCCAGCAAGGGCTGCAGATCCGCTTCTTCACTGATCACGCGGCGCAGTTCTGCCAGCGGCGTCAAGCCGCCGACCGGGATCAGCAGATTGCGACGATTGCTGTCGAGCTGCTCCTCGATGAATGTCCAGAGGGCCTCCATGACGGATGGCGCTGGCTGCGTGCCGAGAGCGTCCGCCAGCACGCTGCGGACGCCATCGCGCAGAGCGAAGCGCTTGTGCGTCTTGAAGATCTTGTCGCCTTCGATGCCACGCGCTTCGTTCATGACGGCCCCCAGCAGCGAGCCCGCAAAGGGCAACAGACGGTCCAGGGACTGCAGCCGTTGCACGTGACGCCTGTCGGTCAGACTCAGATCACCTGGGTCCTTGAGGCAACGCGATCGGTGCAGGGGAGCTGGAATACAGTGGCAGGTTCCTCCACGTTGGGATCGACGAACACTATCCAGCGTTCGAACTCCTCCGTCCCGCCCTTTGCATCCAGAAACGAGCACATGCGGAAGCAGTCGCGGATGGGTTCGTTGTTGAAGGCACCGCCGTCGGAGTAGGTAAACGGATGCGTGGCGCGCCCCGCCAGCTCCACCGGCCACAGGCCGGGGTTCTCCGCATCCTGATAGCCGAACTCGAAGCTGTGACGGGTCAGCACCACGGGCTCGAACGCGCCGGGAAAGGCCCCGGACGCCACGGCCGTGGCCGCGATGGTGGACCAGGCCTTGCGGGTTCGCAGGTCACTGGTCTTGTTCGCTTCGAAGTCGCCGGCCCGATACCGGAACCAGCGCGATGGGTGTTCCTTTTCATCGTCAAGTGTTGCAACGGCAACATTGCCGAACATCAGGTCGAACACCCGCATCTCGCGGTGGGCCCACGAAGTCATGCCCTCGGCGAGCGAGGAAAAGAAGAGTTTGTTGCTGGTGAATTCGCTGCGGGCGTCCATCAGGATGGGCGTAAGATTGTTGAGCGCACACCCGAACAGAACGCGGTCAGCCAACAGGCGTTTGCCGGACAGATCGAGCGTCTCGGTGTCGAAGCGGATGGCATCGTGGGCGATCTTTTCAACTGTGGCGCGATTCAGAAGCCCGGCACTGTGCCGCAATTCCTGGCCAGGCGTGGCGCCCTCGTCCAGCAGACGCTCGATGCTGATCTGCCGTACCCAGATATCTTCCTGCGCCGCCTGCACGACCTGGGCTGCCAGCAGGTTGCGCTGCCGGTCACTGCCTTCGGGCAATTGCAGAAACTCCTCGCCGAACTCCTCCGTCAGCGCCAGTCAGGCCTTCTGCAATTCTTCCGGCGTCTGCAATACCAGCCCCCGCAGCATCACCGCAAGGGACATGGCCCCGGCGCTGGCGCCGGAAAAACAGTCCACCTGCACATCCGTGCAATTGCCCCTCAACACAGCCAGCTTGAGCGTCTGTGTCAGCGCAGCGCCGTTGAAGGTTCCGAGTGACACTCCGCCACCCATGGCAAAGCCGATCCGAAGCGTTTTCTTCATGCTGCCCTCCTTGTCTGCTGGTGTTTGTTATTGGCTGAACTGCTCCTGCATGCCGGCGATCACGCCCTGGCGATTCTGTTCCGGCTGGTTCTGACTGAGTTTCCACTTGCCTTCCAGGCGCGCGATGGGAATCTCGATACCGACGATGGCCTTCATCAGCGTGTCGATATAGTCCGGCGGCGCTTCGTCCATCGACCAGGGCTGCGTCTGGGGCGCTTCGTGAGTGGCAGTCAAGGCCGCAAGCTGGGCCCGCAGCCAGTCTGCGTCTTCCACGAAGCGCAACGGCCCATGGGCATGCACAACCATGTAATTCCAGGTAGGCACGGCCTTGCCGGTGACACGCTTGGTGGGATACCAGCCCGGGCTGACGTAGGCCTGCGGACCTTGAAAGATCACCAGCGCATCCAGCAGCTGCAGGTCGCGCAGCAAGGGATTGGCCCGCGCGACGTGGCCCCGCAGCAGGCCATGGGAACCGGCGTCGGCCAGCAGCTGCATGGGAATATGATTGGCCTCAAGCCCTGACGGCGAGAGCGTGACCAGCGCGGCCAGCGGATGCGCGCGCATCAGTGTCTGCATCGCAGCGACAGCAGGGGCTTCGAAGGCTTTCGGAATGTACATGGGGCTAGTCCGCGAGCAAGGGTGGCAGTAGTGAGTCGGCGGGCTTGCCCGGCGGATTCTCCAGAAACCACGCCGAGATCCCCGGCATCTCCGGTTCGAAACCGCCGGGCACGGAGATGTTCAACAAGCCCGCCCGCACACTGCCACGGTTCTCGAAATCATAAAGCTCCCGGTAAACAGACTGCGGCAATTCGGGCGGGACATGGCCTGCCTCTGGAAACAGCTGCAGGTGCTCTACGGCCGAAAGCACTTTCTCAACCAGAGTGGACGCAGCACCCGGCTTGTCCAGTGCAATGTATTCGGCAATCTCATTCAGTTGATCAAATGCGGGTTCAGTCCAGATTACTTCAGCCACTTTTGCATTCGCATCCTTGCCTGCTCAGCAGAGAGAGTTCTCCCGTCAAGGATAGCGCGTTCTCCCTTGGACAGCCCCTCAAGAAGGGCCAGTCTGCGTTGCATGAACTCATAGTCATCGACATCCACGAGAAACGCCGATGGCAATCCGTGTTCGGTGATCAGCACGGCTTCCTTCGTCTCGCGCAGATCAGCAAGAATTTTTGTCGCCTGACGCTTCAGATTGGTGACCAGCTCCACTTTCATTGAATCTGCCTCCACAGCAAGTATCACTATAGTAGCACTCGTCCCGGTACTCGGAGAACACCGGCGCCAGGAAGGAAAGTGCTCGATGTGCACCTCACAATTGCGACCGCAAAATCTCCCGCTCCCGGAATTCTGCGACCTGCGTGGGATACAGCACCGTCGCGACAATCTCGACAATCCTGTTCAACAGAGCCTCGCGGGCCATGCCGGCGCCCTCGGTCGCCTCCAGTGTTGCCACCTGCTGCATGGCCACGCGAAACGGGGGCTCCTGCTCACCGGTAATTCCCAGGGCGTCAATGTGGCCGATGATACGTTGCTCCAGCACCACGGCGGGGTGCAGTGTCGCAGACTCAGCCGGGCCAGGCAGCACTGCGGCGTCCTGCGCCTGCAGGAAAGACGCGGGCACAAGAAGAAACAGCACAGTCAGTAGTAAATTGCGGCCTGTCGGCATGTACCGTGTTCTCCTTGGTTCCAGGCCTGCTGGTGCACAGCTCACACCACCCGCATCCCCGGCTGAGCGCCACTGTCAGGCTGCAGCAACCAGATGTCTTTTCCGCCAGGGCCAGCGGCCAGCACCATGCCTTCGGACATGCCGAACTTCATCTTGCGGGGCGCCAGATTGGCGACCAGCACCGTCAGTCGCCCGACCAGCCTGGCAGGGTCGTACGCAGACTTGATGCCGGAGAACACCGTACGCAGCACGGGCTGCCCGTCGGCGCCAAGGCCCAGGTCCAGGTGCAGCTTCAGCAGTTTCTCGGCGCCTTCCACGTGTTCCGCATTGAGGATGCGGGCGATGCGCAGGTCGATCTTCGCGAAGTCAGGGTAGGCGATTTCTTGGGCGAGCGGGTCCTTGGCGAGGGGGGAATCGGCACTGTCGGAGCTTGCTTGCAAGCGAACTTCATTCGCGGGCAAGCCCGCTCCCACAGACCCTGCTCCTACAGGGCTGACTCCCGCAGCTGCAGCAGCACATGCTCCGGCAGACGCCATCATCGCGGCCACCTTGTCCGGCTCAATGCGCGTCAGCAGCGGCGTGAAGCTGCCGATGCGGTGGGCGAGCAGCACGGAGTCAACACTGTCCCACTGCAGCGGCGCGATGGCCAGGAAGGTTTCGGCGCGCGCGGTCATCGAGGGCAGCACGGGCTTGAGATAGCTCATGATCAGGCGGAACAGGTTGATACCAGTGCTGCAGATGGCCTGCACCTCGGGCGACTGCTTGTCCGTCTTGGCCAGCGTCCAGGGCGCCTTGTCGGCGATGTACGCGTTGGCCTTGTCGGCCAGCGCCATGATCTGGCGCAGCGCCTTGCTGTAGTCGCGGCTCTCGTAGTGCGCGGCGACCTCGTCTTTCGCGGCCTGGAACTCGGCGACCAGAGCAGGCTCGCTGGAGGTTGCAGACAGCATTCCGTCAAAGCCCTTGCTGATGAAGCCGGCACAGCGGCTGGCAATGTTCACCACTTTGCCCACCAGGTCTGAGTTCACCCGTGCCACGAAGTCTTCGAGATTCAAATCCAGATCGTCCACAGCGCTGGAGAGCTTGGCGGCAAAGTAATAGCGCAGATACTCCGGGTCCAGATGCTGCAGATAGTCGCTGGCGTTGATGAAGGTGCCACGTGACTTCGACATCTTCTGACCGTTGATAGTGACGAAGCCGTGCACGAACACGCCGGTGGGCGTGCGATAGCCCACGCTGCTCAGCATGGCCGGCCAGAACAGTGTGTGGAAGTTGACGATGTCCTTGCCGATGAAGTGATAAAGCTCGGTGTCGTGACCGGGCTTCCAGTAGGCATCGAAGTCATAACCGCTGCGCTTGCAGAACACCTCGAAGCTGGCCATGTAGCCCACGGGCGCATCCAGCCAGACGTAGAAATACTTGCCCGGGGCGTCCGGAATCTCGAAGCCGAAGTACGGCGCATCGCGGCTGATGTCCCATTCCTGCAGGCCACCTTCCAGCCATTCATTCAGCTTGTTCGCTACAGACTCCTGCAGCGTGCCGCTGCGCGTCCAGGTCTTGAGCATCTGCGTGAAGGCAGGCAGCGCGAAGAAGTAGTGCTCGGACTCTTTCTCGACGGGCGTGGCGCCCGAGAGTGTGGAGCGCGGGTCGATAAGGTCGGATGGGCTGTAGGTGGCATTGCAGGCTTCGCAATTGTCGCCGTACTGATCCGGGGTTCTGCACTTGGGGCAGGTCCCCTTGATGAACCGATCGGCCAGAAACAGATTCTTCTCGGGGTCGAACAGCTGCGTGATGCGTCGTCGGTTGATGAAGCCGGCATCGCGCACACGGCGGTAGAAATCCTGCGACAGGCGCTCGTTCTCGGGCGCGTGTGTCGAGTGAAACTGCGCGAAGCCGATATTGAAACCGGCATAGTCGCTTTCATGTTCGGCCTGCACGCGGGCGATCAAAGCCTCGGGCGTAATGCCTTCGCTTTCGGCCCGCAGCATGATGGCGGTGCCGTGGGTGTCATCGGCGCAGACATAGACGCAGTCTTCACCCTTGAGCTGCTGGAAACGCACCCAGATGTCGGTCTGCACGGCTTCCATCACATGGCCAAGGTGAATGGGGCCGTTGGCATAGGGCAGCGCGCTGGTGACGAGGATGCGGCGTGTCATGCAATTTCCACCATGTAGAAATCTTCCTTGCTCACACCACAGTCGGGGCAGGTCCAGCTCTCCGGTACATCTTCCCAGCGCGTGCCGGGCGGAATACCGTCTTCGGGGTAGCCCAGGGCTTCGTCATAGATGAACTCACACACCATGCATTGCCATTTCTTCACGTTCTTCTCCACTCGCAGTTGCAGTTCAGGTATTCGTATTCAAGGGGCGCAGATCATACTGCATGCCCGCTCATTCAGTCAGCTCCCGGCTGTCTCCACGGGCTTGCTCACCAGCGACGGCAGCAGGGGCTGCAGATGCCGCTGCGCCACCGCTTCCACCTCGGCCATCATCGCCGCATAGATGCGCAGCACAGTCTCGCCCTGCTCTGTCACTTTCGCGCCGCCACCGGCGCGCCCGCCCGTCGACGTGGCAACCAGGGGCTGTGTGAAACAGCTGTTCATCGTCTCCACCAGCATCCACGCCCGACGGTAACTCATGCCCATGCGCCGAGCGCCGCCCGAGATCGAGCCAGCATCGCGAATCGCCTCCAGCAGTTCCATCTTGCCGGGGCCGACGGCGATGTCGACGCCACGCGCCACGCGCACGCGGCATTGAATTTCCGGGTGTTGCATGAGAGGTCTTTCTTCAGTCATTCCTGTCTTCCTGTGTCAGACCGGGAACTGCGCCCGGCATGCTCGTGATATGCAGATCCCGCTGCGGGTACGGCATGGTGATGCCGGCCGCCTTGAAGGCCCGCCAGATAGCCAGATTGATGTCCGACTTCACATTCGCAAACCCGTTCTCAGGATCGTTTACCCAGACCTGCAGCTGCAGGTCCATGCCATTCTCCCCAAAGCCGATCAGGCGTACCACTGGCGCGGGATCAGTCAGAACTCGCGGTGAGGCTGACGCGCTCTCGAGCATCAGTGCCATGGCCTGCTCGGGATCATCCTTGTAGCTGCACTGCACGGAGATGGCAGTGCGCACGTTGCGGTCCACGAAACTCCAGTTCACTACTTCGGAGGTAATCAGATTCTCGTTGGGGATCAGAGTGTCCACCCCTTCACGATTGCGCACCACCACGTACCGCGCCCGCAGTTCATGCACGCTGCCAGTATTCTGTCCCACCGTGATGATGTCGCCGGGCTTGATGGAGCGATCAAACACCAGAATGAAACCGGAGATGAAGTTCGAGGCAATGCGCTGCAGACCGAAGCCAAGCCCTACGCCCAGCGCGCCACCGAATATGGCCAGCGAACTGAGGTCGATGCCCGCCGCATTGAGCGCTATCAGAAATGCCAGGGTGATGAGCAGGAAACGACTGAACTTGCTGATCCCAACCTGCATGCTGGGGGTGAGTCCGGCGCTCTGCAGCTGACGATTGATGACTTCCGACAGCCATATGGCCAACGTGAAGGCCACGCCGACCATCAAGATGAACTGCAGTGCTGACAATACGGAGACGCGCACTGTTCCCAGTTCGATGGCAACGGCGTCCAGCATCGCCAGTACGTCGGGCAACCAGCCCAGCAGGTGCAGAATCACCACGCCCCATACCAGCAGAACAATGGCACTTTCAGACGAGCGCACCATGGGGTTGTCGGTAAATGCCTTGCGCAGGACATAGACCGATACCCGCACCGCTGCCAGCGCAATCAACACAGGCATGGCAATATCCACCAGCGCCACAGGCGCGGCGTACCAGCCAAGGATCGCGCGTCCGACGATCACCACCAGCAGTGCCGACACTGGCCACAACAGGCGCTGCAGACTTTGCAGAGCAAGATGTCGGAACGAGATGCCGCTGATGCCGGCTGAATCCTGCAGCAAGCGCTGCAGTCGGTGATTCACAAGGGAGGCCAACGCCGCTGCAATTGTCAGAATGAGGAACTGCCACCAGAAATTTTCAGCGTTGGCTGCGGTAATCCAGGATTGCAGCACGAGTTCCAGGTGTTGGTACATGGGCGGGCGTCCGTGTATGGCATTGCGAGCGTGCGAGCATAACCGAATCCGACTGCGGCTCCCAGCCGCGCGACTCCATGAGCTGTCCATGCAGTGGGAGCGGGCCCTGCCCGCGAACTGTCACCTTTGGCATCTGCTGCCCGACTTCCAGTAGAATGCCGACAACCCCTGCGACGGAGCTCCCATGAACGCCCACATCTTCCAGCATGTGCCTTTCGAAGGCCCCGGCTGTATCACCGACTGGCTGCAGGCGCAGGGTGCCCGGACGCGCTATACCCACTTCCTTGCCGACCCCACCCTGCCAGCCTTGGCCGATGTCGACCTGCTGATCGTCCTGGGCGGGCCCATGAGCGTCAACGACGAAACAGCCCTGCCCTGGCTGACCAAAGAAAAGCGCTTCATCGCAGACGCCATTGCTGCCGGCAAGGCCGTCGTCGGCATCTGCCTGGGTGCACAGCTGATCGCGGCCGCGCTGGGCTCGCGGATCTATCCGGGTCTGCAGAAGGAGATCGGCTGGTTCGATATCGTGGCACGCCCGGTCATGGATCAGGAGCAGCATCTGTTGCGCCTGCCCGAGACCACCCGAGTGTTCCATTGGCACGGAGAGACCTTCGCAATGCCAGAGGGCGCCACCCGTCTGGCCGGCAGCATCGGCTGCGCCAATCAGGTGTTTCAGTTCGGCAAACGCGTGATCGGGCTGCAGTGTCATCTCGAGACGACTCCCGACAGTGCGCGCGCCATTGTCGAAGGCTGTGCTGAAGAACTGGCACATGCCCAGGGCGGTCGCTTCGTGCAGGAAGAAACGACCATTCTCGCCGAGCCCGCGCAGTCATACGCACAAATGAACGCGGTGATGAACACTATTCTGACCTTTGTGACACGACCATGAATGCAGCCTTGATTCCTCTTATCGACGCGTTGCTGCCGCAGACCCAGTGCGGCAAATGCGGCCATGCCGGCTGCCTGCCTTACGCCGAGGAACTCAGCACGGGTGGCGCCATCAACAAGTGTCCTCCTGGCGGCATTGACACTATCCAGGCACTGGCTGAACTGCTCGGTCGCCAGGTCATTGCGCTCGATCCGGAGCATGGCGTCGAGCAGGAGCGCCGCGTCGCCTTCATTCGCGAGGCCGAATGCATCGGCTGCACCAAATGCATTCAGGCCTGCCCGGTAGACGCCATCATGGGCGCTTCAAAGCGCATGCACACTGTCATCAGTGCCGAGTGCACAGGGTGTGATCTGTGCGTGGCCCCCTGTCCGGTAGACTGCATTGACCTGCTGCCTTTGGCATCCATGGCGGCCGCCGCGCCGGCCACGACGGATTCCGGAATTCTCAGTCGGCAATGGCGGAATCGCTACCAGGCGCGCAACACAAGAATTGCTGTCCAGCGCAACGAGCAACAGTCGCGACGCGAAGCAGTCGCGGCTGCTCGCGGTCGCGAAGCCGCCCAAAGCACAATTGCAGCTGTGCAGCCATCGCCCCCTCATTCAACAGTGCTTTTGAACCCGGCGCAGGCTCAGGCAGACATCGCGGCAGCTGTCGCACGTGCGAAGGAACGCAAGGCCAGGTTGCAGCAGGTCAGGGAAACCGATCGCGACGATGTCAGTCTGTCCAATGAATCAAAAGTGGTGGTGTCTGGCAGTTATCTTCACACCCCCGTGAAGGGCTGAGCGCCAGGCTGACCATGAACAAACATACCCGTGCTGAGATGTTTCGCCGGCTGCAGGCAGAGAATCCTGCTCCGGTTACGGAACTGGAATACTCGTCTACCTTCGAGCTGCTGATTGCCGTGATCCTGTCAGCCCAGGCGACTGATGTGAGCGTGAACAAGGCCACACGGCCCCTTTTCAAGGTGGCGAACACACCCGAGACCATGCAGGCGCTGGGCGTTGACGGCCTCAAGCAGTACATCAGGACCATCGGACTGTTCAACACCAAGGCCGAAAACATCATCAAGACCTGCGCCGCACTGATCTCTCTTCACCACGGCGAGGTGCCCGACGAGCGAGCAGCGCTTGAGGCCTTGCCTGGCGTGGGACGCAAGACAGCGAATGTCGTATTGAACACTGCGTTCCGGCAGATTGCGATGGCAGTGGACACGCATATTTTTCGTGTCTCCAATCGTACGGGGCTCGCGCCAGGAAAAAATGTACTGGAAGTGGAGAAGAATCTGCTGAAGCATGTGCCGAAGGATTATCTACTGGATGCCCATCACTGGCTGATCCTGCATGGCCGTTATGTGTGCACGGCGCGCAAGCCCCGCTGCGGCTCGTGCCTGATCGAAGACCTGTGCGGATACAAGAACAAGACGGGAGATTGAAAACACGCGCCTGTGTGGGCGCTGGTGAGGCAACTGGTGTGGGGGCTTGCTTGCAAGCGAACTCGCGTATTTGTCGCGGGCAAGCCCGCTCCCACAGCCTCCGGGCCTGCGCTTGCAGCCAGGTCAGCGGCGTTGCAGGAAAAGTGTCACGCGGCGATTGCGGTCACGGTCCGCGTCCGTACGCTCGTTGCGCACGATCAGATACTCCTCCGTTTCGCCGAAGAAACGGGTTTCCAGCATGGCTTCGTTGACGCCGCGATCCACCAGATACTGATGCACCAGGAAAGCCCGCACACGGGAGGACTCGAGGTTGTCACGATTGTTTCCGGCGGTATCCGTAAAGCCATTGATCTGCACTGAAAAGACGCCGGCATCGGCCTGGATGTACTGAATGATGTTGTCCAGGAGAGTACGCGCACCTTCGTCCAGCTCCATCTGCCCTGCCCCCCCAGAAAACGGTAGAGCGCTCAATCTGACCGAAGTTCACCGGCAGCAGGTTGCTCAGACAGGTTTGGTAATCGCGATAGGCCACCTTGAAATTCACGGGAGAAACAGCCACCAGTACGGAATCATCCTCGCTGTACCAGGCGCGACGGGTCAGTGTGGGCATCATCCCGCGGAACAGTTCAGCCAGCACAAGGCGGGTGTTGGCCTCATCCAGCACGACCGGACGACCGCTGCGGGCGACATCAACGTAACCGATGTCGCGCTCGGGCATCTCTTTGCGCCAGGACGGCGGCATCGAGGTCAGCAGCGCGCGACCCTCAGCCATGTCGCTGTCCATGGCCTGCAGGTAGAAGATCATGGTTTCACCGGCTTCACGATAGAAGACAGCCTGACCATAGTGAGGAATATCGTGAGACATGCTGCATTCGAAGACATTGCCATCGACCTCCCATTGCGCCGTGTCGAACTCGGCGTAATAGGAGAGGTTGCCCGGCTGCACAGAGGAGGCAGAGAGCAAACTCAGGAAAGATAAGGTAAACTTCAGGCCGTTTTTCATTCACCGCATCTAGTCTATAGATATGCCTGTCCAGTCGCTCGGGGTAGCCCGCGCACACTTCAGACAGTGCCTCAGTAGACAAACATCGGCAAGCGCCTCAGAAACTTTACCCTTATTTTCAAGAAATCCGCATGAATCAGATCACCCTGCTCCAACCCGATGACTGGCATGTCCATCTGCGTGATGGCGAGGCCCTGCAACTTACGGTGCCTGCCACTGCACGCAGCTTTGCCCGCGCCATCGTGATGCCCAACCTGAAGCCCCCGGTCGTCGACACGGCAGCAGCCATCGCCTATCGCGAGCGCATCCTGGCAGCGCTTCCACATGGCATGCATTTCGAGCCGCTGATGACGCTGTACCTGACCGACGCGACCAAGGTCGAGGAAATTGCCCGGGCGAAAAGCAGTGGCATGGTGAAAGCATTGAAGTACTACCCGGCGGGCGCGACCACCAATTCAGAAAACGGCGTTACCAGTATCGACAAGGTTTACCCGATTCTTGAGGCCATGGCAGAAATCGGCATGCCTCTTCTGTTGCACGGCGAAGTGACCGATGCCGCGATCGACATCTTCGACCGTGAAAAAGTCTTCATTGATCGCATACTCGCGCCGCTGACGCAGCGCTACCCCACGCTGAAGATCGTGCTGGAACACATCACGACGTCCCACGCCGCGGAATTCGTGACCCAGGCGGAACCCCGGATCGCGGCGACGGTGACGGCCCACCATCTTCTGTACAATCGCACCGACATGCTGGCGGGTGGCATTCGCCCGCACCTGTACTGCCTGCCGATTCTCAAACGCAGCACGCATCAGCAGGCACTGATTGATGCGGTGACCAGCGGCAATACACGCTTCTTCCTGGGCACTGATTCGGCGCCCCACAGCCGGCATTTGAAGGAACACCCCTGTGGCTGCGCAGGCTGCTTCACCGCCCACGCCGCGCTGGAGCTGTATGCCGAAGTATTCGAGCAGGCAGGCGCGCTCGACAAACTGGAAGGCTTTGCAAGTCTGCATGGCCCTGATTTCTACGGACTTCCCCGCAACACACGTCGCGTGACGCTTGAAAAGGCGCCGTGGACAGTGCCTGCGGATCTTGTTTTCGGAGCGGACCGTGTGGTCCCCCTGCGCGCCGGGGAGCAACTCCAATGGCGCATGACAGGGGTATCACCATGAGTTACGACGACGACGAAGAAATGCTCGAAAGCCCGATGTCCCTGCGCTTTCGAGGGTATCTGCCCGTGGTGGTGGACATTGAGTGCGGCGGGTTCAATGCCAAAACCGATGCGATCCTGGAGATATCGGCCGTGATACTGGGCATGAACGAGAAAGGCGTGCTGGGTATCGAACAGACCTTCTTCCATCGCGTCGTGCCGTTCGAGGGTTCGAACATCGAAGATGCCGCGCTGAAGTTCACCGGCATCGATCCCTATCATCCGCTGCGCATCGCGCGCAGTGAAAAGGATGTGTTCACAGACATGTTCCGCATCATTCGCACGGCACTTAAAAGCAATGGCTGCAAACGGGCAATTCTGGTGGCACACAATGCCCACTTCGATCACGGCTTCATCAATGCAGCAGCCGACCGTCATGATCTCAAGCGCAATCCGTTCCATCCGTTCTCGAGTTTTGACACCGCAACACTGAGTGGCCTTGCTTACGGACAGACAGTGCTTGCCAGAGCGTGTGAAGCGGCACGTATCGAATTCAACAACAGCGAAGCACACTCCGCGAAGTACGATGCAGAGAAAACCGCACAGCTGTTCTGTACGATCGTGAACAAGTGGAAAAGCATGGGAGGGTGGCCGATGCCCTGAGGCACCGGCCCTTGCGGTTCAGGTCTGCGCGCTCTGGCCTGCGCCGTCGATGAGCTTCTGCAGTTCGCCACTCTCGAACAGGTCGGTGACGATGTCGCATCCGCCGACCAGCTCCCCATCTACATACAATTGCGGAAAGGTTGGCCAGTTCGCAATCGTGGGCAATGTGGCACGGATTTCCGGATTGGCAAGAATGTCCACGAACGCGAAGCGCTTGCCACAGGACATCAGGCAGCGCACAGTCTGGGCTGAAAATCCGCACTGCGGTTGATCAGGACTGCCCTTCATGTACAGCAGAATACTGTTGGAAGTGATTTGTTCTTTGATGGTGTCTTCAATAGTCATAAGAGATCCTGCTCGCGATTCCGGGAAAGTTGAATGATCGACACTGCGTTCTGATCACTGCCCTGCACAGCATGGTCCGGCCCTGCGTGTCGTGGCCGCATTCTACACGAAGGTTTTGCGAAGTTTCACGTCAGGAATGCCGGTTCCGGGCTCAGATTGCCTCGCCGTCACAATCTCGTATAAGATACGAAACAAGTCAGACAAAGCAGTAAACCGAGTGTTTGACTATGAATTTCCAAGATTTTTCGAGCCAGACCTGACGGTTCGTCCGTGCCCGCATCGCACAGCATATTTCTGCTTCTCTCCGCGCACTGAAGATCACAGACTGGGCTTATGCCTGAAAATCGCGTCAGGCTGACAAATTTGCACAGAGCGCGACGACGACAACACAAGAACCCAACAAAATGGCTACCCGACATTTTCTGACACTGATGGATCTCGAGAAGGCAGAGCTTCACGCGATCATTCAGCGCGCAATCGCCCTGAAGAACAGCCCTGCCCTTCACGAAGATACGTTGAAACACAAGACGCTGGCGATGATCTTTGACAAGGCGTCCACGCGCACGCGCGTGGCCTTCGAAGTGGCCATGACGCAGCTGGGCGGCACCAGCCTGTTTCTTTCCAACGCCGACACCCAGCTCGGGCGCGGTGAACCTTTGGAAGACACTGCGAAAGTCCTTTCCCGCATGGTGGACTTCGTGACAATCCGCACCTTCGAGCACTCGAGGCTGGAGCTGTTTGCCAAACATTCTGATGTACCGGTCATCAATGCCCTGTCTGACGACTTCCATCCCTGTCAGCTGCTGGCAGACATGCAGACGTATTTCGAACATCGAGGCGATATTCAGGGCAAGACCGTGGTATGGGTCGGTGACGGCCATAATATGTGTCAGTCATACATCAACGCAGCGGAACAATTCGATTTCGAATTGCGTATCGCCTGCCCGGAAGGCTTCGAACCTGAGCCCTGGCTGCTCGAGCGCTCCCGTGCCCGCGTCAGAGTCGTCCGCAACCCGATCGAAGCGGTACGTGACGCGCATCTGGTGGCCACCGATGTCTGGACATCCATGGGCCACGAAGCGGAACGCGAGCGCCGGCTGCGCTTGTTTGCGGCCTACCAGATCAATGCCGAACTGCTCTCCCACGCCAGCAGTGATGTATTGTTCATGCATTGCCTGCCGGCTCACCGTGGCGAAGAGGTGACCGCAGAAGTACTGGACGCACCCGACGCCGTAGTCTGGGATGAGGCTGAGAACCGTCTGCATACCAAGAAAGCGCTGCTGGAATTTCTCAGCAGACAATAGCCGGTATTCGGTGGAGCCTTATGAGTACTGCCGGTAGAGGCGGATTCGCCAAGCGTCACAATCGCCTGCTGGCCCTGCTGGTTTGCGCTGTGGCGCTGGCGGCTGCGCTGACCAGCGTCTGGTTCGCCTACCGCGGGGCCCTGGCGCAGAACCGCGACTCCATCCTGCTTTCCGAAGCGCTCACAACCGGCCTGATGCTCATCACGGTAGCGTTGAGCCTGTACATGCTGGTGCGCCAGCATCTTGTCGATCAGTCCATGCGCCTGCTGACCAGCGCCATGGAGCAGAGTCATGGCGCCGTCATCATTACCGACGCCCGCGGCCGCATCGAATACGTCAATCCCCGCTACACCGAGATCACCGGCGTCAGCCGCGACGCATTGCTGGGCACGTTCAGCGACCTGATCCAAAGCAATATTACCCTGGACAAACAACACTGCACCCTGCGCGAGCGCATCGCCCGGGGGGAAGTGTGGTCCGCCACGATGAGCAGCACCCGCAGCAATGGAGAGCGCTACTGGCAGGCCGTGTCCGCATCTCCCGTCCTGGATGACGGGCAGACGCCCACGCACATCGTGCTGAGCATCGAAGACACCAGCCAGCAGCGAGAACTGCACGCGCAGCTGGAGAAGCTGGCCTACTTCGACCCGCTGACCGGCCTGGAGAATCGCCGCATGTTCCGCGACCGGCTGGAACAGGCGCTGCGCCACGTCAAACGGCACAAAACGGGACTGGCACTCCTTTTCATCGACCTGGATGGCTTCAAACATGTCAACGACACCCTTGGTCATGACGCCGGCGACGAATTGCTTGTCACCGTGGCGCAGCGTATCCGCCGCCATGTGCGGGACGAGGACATCGTGGCCAGGCTGGGAGGCGATGAATTCACGGTCCTGCTGACCCATCAGCACGACAGCAGCGGCGCCAGCGTCGTGGCCCGCAAGATTCTGAAAGCTCTGCGGGAACCCTTCGCGCTGCGCGGCGTACAACGGCAAATCGGGGCCAGCATCGGCATCACGCTCGCACCCGAAGATGGCATGAGTGGCGAACTGCTCATACGCAACGCCGATATGGCCATGTACAGGGCCAAAGACCTGGGACGCAACAATGCCCAGTATATTTCGGAAGACATGAACATTCGCAATGACGCCAGCCAGACCCTGGAAGAAGCGCTGCGACTGGCCATCAGGGAAGAGCGTTTCGTCGTGCATTTCCAGCCGCAGGTAGACCTGCTGGCGAACCGCATCATCGGTTTTGAGGCACTGGCGCGCTGGCAGCACGCCGATGGCGAGCGTCTTCCCGGCAGCTTCCTGCCCATGGCGGAGCAGACGGGTCTCATCGTTCCTCTCGGAGCCATCATCATGCGCAAGGCCTGTGAGCATCTCAAACGCCTGCAGGCACTGGGAATGACGGGCTACACTGTCTCGGTAAATCTGTCCGCGCGACAGTTCCGGGACCCGGCACTGCTGCCGCTTGTCCAGGACATCCTGAGCGACACAGGCCTGGAAGCCCGCTGGCTGGAACTGGAGATCACCGAGAGCATGCTGATGGAAAACATCGAGCAGGCCACTGGCATTCTGCAGGCACTCAAGTCACTGGGCCTGAGTATTTCCATTGACGACTTCGGGACCGGACACTCGTCCCTGCCCACACTCAGCAAGCTGCCTGTCAACAAGCTCAAGGTGGATCGCTCCTTCATTCACAATCTGCCCGCCAATGCCCATGACCGGGCCATCACCACCGCCGTGATCGCGATGGCGCAGAAGCTCGGGCTGACCGTCGTGGCCGAAGGCGTGGAGAACTCCGCCCAGCGCGACTTCCTGCTGCTGCATCAGTGCAGTTTCCAGCAGGGCTTTGAATTCGGTGCGCCGGTGGCCTTCGCGGAACTGTCCGGCAGCATCGCACGCCTGCAGGGGCATCTCGGTCGACCCGTCTCTGGTGCCGAGATCCGCCACTGACGCACTATGCACCTGCAAGGCACTCAGACACTGGCGCTGGAATCGGTCAACGGGGACCTGGAGGTCACCCTCACCGGCACCTCCAGCCCCCGGATTCAGGGCAGCCTGACACTCTCTCTCCCCTGAACTCCCCGCCCCGGGAACACGGATGTTCCCATGCACACTTTACCCACAGCTTGTGCACACAAATAGGCCTTGCAATCACCCTGCGAGCGCACTATCTTGTGTTCCTGATTCAGAAATACCCTATATGTAGTATTTGAGTCGTTTTTCACACACTGTAAAACACTCGTCATAAAGCGCATTTTTCCCTGTTTTTACAGGTGAATTTCAGGGCCAGGCACGCTCTCCGGTATCCGCATCACCATCGGTACGCCGAACCGGACAGCTATAAAAACATCATGGAGAACCTCATGCAGACCGACCTGTACAGTCAACCCAGTGCTTCCTCCTCGGTGCAGACCGGCACGCAGCAGAAAGCCTCTGCAGCGTCTTCAACTGCGCCGGGCCAGATCCGCGTCATCAAGCGAAATGGCGCGGTCGTCGGATACGACGAGTCCAAGGTGGTCGTGGCGATCACCAAGGCCTATCTTGCTGTCGAGGGCGGCACTGCCGCAGCCTCTTCCCGTGTGCATGAGACCGTCACCAAGCTAGGCAAGCAGATCACCACGATCTTCCGTCGCCGCATGCCCTCCGGTGGCACCATCCACATTGAAGACATTCAGGACCAGGTTGAACTGGCACTGATGCGCACCGGCGAACACAAGGTGGCCCGCAGCTATGTGATCTACCGCGCCGAGCGCGCGCGCGTCCGCGAACAGCAGCGCGTGCGCGAGCAGGACAGCAGCCCGGCCATTACCGTGACCTATGCCGACGGCACCCAGGGTCCGCTGGACACACAGCGTCTGCGCACCGTGATCGACGAGGCCTGCGAGGGCCTGGAATATGTGTCCGCCGACGAAATCTACGCCGAGACCATCAAGAACCTGTACCCGGGTGTCCGCATCCAGGACGTACGTACCTCTTCCGTGATGACGGCACGCACCATGGTGGAGAAGGACCCGAACTACTCTTACGTTTCCGCCCGTCTGCTGCTGGACACCCTGCGTTCCGAAGCACTGAGCTTCCTTGGCCTGGCCGACAGCGCCACCCAGGGCGAAATGCAGTACCGCTATGCGCTGACTCTGCGTCCCTACATTCAGAAAGGCGTCGAGCTGGGCCTGCTGGCCCCGGACCTGCTGAACTTCGATCTGGACGTACTGGGCGAAGCCCTCAAGGCCGACCGCGACAATCAATTCACCTATCTCGGGCTGCAGACACTGTATGACCGCTACTTCATTCACAGTGGCGACACCCGTTTCGAGCTGCCCCAGGTGTTCTTCATGCGCGTGGCGATGGGCCTTGCCTCCTGCGAAGAGAACAAGGAAGAGCGTGCCATCGAGTTCTACAACCTGATCTCGAGCTTCGACTACATGACGTCCACACCGCAGTTGTTCAACTCCGGCACGCTGCGTCCGCAACTCTCGTCCTGCTTCCTGACGACGGTACCCGACGATCTGTTCGGCATCTACAGCGCCATCCGTGACAACGCCATGCTGTCCAAGTGGGCAGGCGGTCTGGGCAATGACTGGACCCCCGTGCGCGCACTGGGCGCCCACATCACCGGCACCAATGGCAAGTCCCAGGGCGTCGTGCCCTTCCTGAAAGTGGTGAACGACACCGCAGTGGCCGTGAACCAGGGCGGCAAGCGCAAGGGCGCTGTCTGCGCGTACCTGGAGACCTGGCACCTGGACATCGAGGAATTCATCGAGCTGCGCAAGAACACCGGCGATGACCGCCGTCGCACCCACGACATGAACACTGCCAACTGGATTCCCGACCTGTTCATGAAGCGTGTCTTCGAAGATGGCGACTGGACGCTGTTCTCTCCGAACAATGTGCCCGACCTGCATGACCTGCATGGCCGCGCATTCGAGACTGCCTATGTCGAGTACGAGAGGCTGGCGGCGCTTGGAAAGATCGAAGTCTTCAAGACTGTGAAGGCCAAGGACCTGTGGCGCAAGATGCTGTCCATGCTGTTCGAGACAGGTCATCCCTGGATCACCTTCAAGGACGCGTGCAACGTGCGCTCACCGCAGCAGCACGTGGGCACCATCCATTCGTCCAACCTGTGCACCGAGATCACGCTGAACACCAGCAAGGACGAAGTGGCAGTGTGCAATCTGGGCTCCGTGAACATGGTCAACCATGTCACCGAAACCGGCGGACTGGATCACGACAAACTGCAGCGCACGATCAAGACAGCCGTGCGCATGCTCGACAACGTCATCGACATCAACTACTACTCCGTGGAGCAGGCGAAGAACTCCAACCTGAAGCACCGCCCGATCGGCATGGGCATCATGGGTTTCCAGGACGCTCTGTACGAGCTGAAGATTCCCTACGCCTCCGAGCGTGCAGTGGAGTTCGCCGACACGTCCATGGAAGCCATCAGCTATTACGCCATCCAGGCCTCCAGTGACCTGGCACAGGAGCGCGGGGCTTATCAGAGCTACAAGGGCTCCCTGTGGGACCGCGGCATTCTGCCGATCGACTCGCTGCAGATGCTGGCCAAAGAGCGCGGTGAAGAGTTCCTGGACGTGAACATGAGCCAGACCATGGACTGGGACGCCCTGCGCGCCCGCATCCAGCAGGTCGGCATGCGCAACTCCAATGTGCTGGCCATCGCGCCGACAGCCACCATCGCCAACATCAGCGGCGTGTCACAGTCCATCGAACCGACGTATCAGAACCTGTACGTCAAATCGAACCTGTCCGGCGAGTTCACCGTGGTGAACCCCTATCTGGTGCGAGATCTCAAGGCCCTGGATCTGTGGGACAGCGTGATGGCCAACGACCTGAAATATTACGAAGGCAGCGTAAGTTCGATCGATCGCATTCCGCAGCACCTGAAGGTGCTTTACGCAACGGCCTTCGAGATTGATCCCCGCTGGCTGGTGGATGCAGCAAGTCGTCGTCAGAAGTGGATCGACCAGGCGCAGTCCTTGAACCTGTACATCGCAGGGGCGAATGGCAAGAAACTGGACGTCACATACCGCATGGCCTGGCTGCGCGGACTCAAGACGACTTATTACCTGCGAGCCCTGGCCGCCACGTCGACAGAGAAGTCCACGATCTCCAACAGCACCCTGAATGCGGTGTCCAGCAAGATGGTGGAAGAAGATCCGGTGGACGTGCCGAAGGCCTGCTCGATTGATGACCCGGATTGCGAAGCATGCCAATAAGGCCGGGTGCGTGAACCACCAACAGAAATAGTCTTGGAAAGAAGAGGAAAGAATCATGTTGTCATGGGACGAGTTTGATCTGGAGGAAAGCACCTCCACGATGGTACCCGCAAGAAATGCTGCTGCCGAAGCGCAGGCGCGAGCACAGATCCAGGCCGAAGAAGCCCGTGTCACTGCTCAGGCAGCGACAGAACGGGCACAGGCCGCGTTGCTGCAGGCTGCAGCCGTGGCCGCCGCTGCGCCGGCGCCCGCACCAGTGCTGGCCGCACCTGTCAGCGAAGCCGCAGATCCGCTGCAACGCGCCATCCAGACGCTGGAGACGCTCGACATCAATGTCGGCCTGCAGGAACTGGAAGAGTCAGCACAGCGGGTGAAGGTGGACGACAAACGCATGATCAATTGCCGCGCCGACCTGAACCAGCTGGTGCCCTTCAAGTATGACTGGGCATGGCAGAAATATCTGGACGGTTGCGCCAACCACTGGATGCCGCAGGAAGTGAACATGAATGCGGACATTGCTCTGTGGAAAGGCAAGGCCGGGCTGACGGATGATGAGCGATTGATCGTCAAGCGCAGCCTGGGCTTCTTTGCCACGGCCGACTCCCTTGTCGCCAACAACCTGGTGCTGGCCGTGTACCGCCTGATTACCAACCCCGAGTGCCGCCAGTACATCCT
>CAMCRC010000035.1 GCA_945877175.1 Klebsiella pneumoniae
TTAGAGTTTTTCCAGGTTGGGCTAAAAGGAAAGAATCTCCACTGGGGCCTGTGCGGGGTCCAGTCGCACATCCATGCGCTCCGAGGTCACCGAGAGCATTCTGGCGCTAATACGGCGAATGGGGGCGTGCGCCCTCTGCACTGCAAACCACGCTACCAGAATGGTCACTATGCTCGCGGCTACGCTGATCAACCATAAATCACGATCCAGTTGATCGAGGTAATGCAGATGAAAGTCCATCGCCATGGCAACAACGACGGTGTAGCCATTCACGCTCAGGACAATGCCGCGATAGGTGCCCTGCTGTGTTGTCCAAATCTGCAAGGCCTCGACAGCAACGGTAGTAGCTTGCTCCACGCCAAGAGCCATGGACGCCAGCTCGGAACCAGCCGTGTCATGAAGCACCTGGTGTGCGTCATCGATAACGGTAAAGAGCACACCGTGATGCCCAACACCAGCGGCAGCAAGTTGCTCGTGCAAATACTGTGAATTGCTCACGACTTCAGCGCTTTCCAACGCCAACTGCAAGGCGCTGACTACTGCCTCGATTTCACCGAAATCCTGCTCCACAAAATGTTGATCAATCGAACGCTCCACGAGCCAGGCAAACGCCAGGAATGCTGTCGTAGTGGCAATGCCGACGAAGGCGGTAACACGCAGCGCCAATGAGACAGACCAGAGCTGGGAGGAATCAGTTTTCATCGCCAGTATCCAGTATGTAACCCATCCCTCTGACCGTACGAATCAACCGTGTCGAGAACGGGTCATCCACCTTGGCACGCAAACGCCGGATCGCGACATCAATCACGTTGGTATCGCTATCGAAATTCATATCCCAGACGAGAGACGCAATGAGAGAGCGTGGCAAGACTTCTCCCCGATGTCTCACCAACAATTGCAGAAGAGCGAATTCCTTGTTGGTGAGATGCAGACGGACACCGGCGCGCGTGGCACGACGGCGCGACAGGTCCAGCACCAGATCGTCCACCTCCAGACGGTCGGAGGTCAGAGTGCCGCCCGCGCGCCGCAGTAGCGAACGCACTCGTGCAAGCAATTCGGAGAAGGAAAAGGGTTTCACGAGATAGTCATCTGCCCCCAGCTCCAGGCCCTTGACTCGATCCTCCACACTGCCCTTGGCGGTGAGGAACAGCACGGGCGTCGCTTTGCCAGCCTCGCGCAGGGAGCGGACGATTTTCCAGCCATCAACATCGGGGAGCATGACATCCAGCAGAATGAGGTCATAGGTCTGAGTGGACGCGAGATGGTAACCATCGAGTCCGTTGCGCACGAGGTCCGCTACAAAGCCAGCTTCAGTCAGCCCCTGTCGAATGTAATCACCAGTCTTGATCTCGTCTTCCACTATCAGGAGTTTCATGGGGTGCGTGACTCTTTACTCAGGTGAATTGAGAACCGCCTGACAGGCTATCGAGGTTCCACGGCCACTATAGCCACCTGAGCCTGACTCCGCCATGACGGCGACATTACAGCAATGTAATGCAAGGGTCATGCTGTCGACAGCCGTAGCGATCTAAATTATCTGGCAAGCTCATCAAGTTGTGTTACCAGGCACTCGCTACTGCAAATCAACAAGAGGTAAAACCGATGGGAAGGAACGGAAACTTCAACGGCGCTGCGAGAACCCTGTCGCGCAGACGCTTCGTGCAGGGACTTGCCGCAGGCGGAGTACTGCTGAGCGCGGCGGCATTCTCCGGCCGCCCGCTGACTGCACAGAGCAGACCCGTTATTGACACCGGCACCGCGCCCGTGCTCAGTGGTACGGACTTCGAACTTGTCATCGAGAACTCACCCGTCAACTACACTGGCAAGGTCGCCACCGCCACCACAGTCAACGGCTCCATCCCTGCACCCACCTTGCGCTGGCGGGAGGGCGACACGGTGACAATCCGCGTCGTCAACTGTCTGCAGGAGTCTACCTCCATTCACTGGCACGGCATCATCCTGCCTTTTGACATGGATGGCGTGCCGGGCATCAGTTTCAACGGCATTCCCGCTGGCACCACCTTCACGTATCAGTTCAAGATTGTGCAGTCCGGCACCTACTGGTACCACTCCCATTCCGGTGGCCAGGAGCAACACGGGATGTATGGCGCCATCATCATCGAGCCAGCGAGCGGAGAGCGGATTCAAGCTGACCGCGATCATGTGGTACTGCTTTCCGACTGGACCGACGCAGACCCGATGGCGCAGTTTGCCAAACTCAAGGTGCAGAGCGATTACTACAATTTCAACCAACCGACAGTGCCAGACTTCCTGCGCGATGTCACCCGCGATGGCCTTGGCGCTGCGCTGGACGAGCGCCGCATGTGGCAGCAGATGCGCATGAATCCGACTGATCTTGCCGATCTGTCGGCCACCGCGCTCACCTACCTTTGCAACGGCACGACTCCAGCAGGCAACTGGACCGGCCTCTTTCAGCGTGGCGAGCGCGTGCGCCTGCGCCTCATCAACGGCTGCGGCAACACATTCTACGACGTGCGCATCCCGGGGCAGACACTCACGGTGGTGCAGGCCGATGGCCAGGACATCGAGCCGGTTGAAGTCGACGAGTTCCGCTTCGGCCCGGGCCAGACTTACGACGTGCTGGTCACTCCGACCGAAGACGCCTGCACTGTGTTCGCGCAGACCATGGACCGTACCGGCTACGCCTGTGGGACGCTGGCCGTGGCGGCGGGCATGAGCGCGCCGGTACCCGCGCTGGATGAACCCCTGCCACTCACGATGGCGGACATGATGGGTTCCATGGTGATGCCGGCCACACCCGTGCGGCACGCCTCATCGGAATATGGACCCAGCACTGACGCGCGCGTGGACACCCCCTCCGTCGCCTTGAACGATCCCGGCATCGGCCTGCGCGACAATGGTCGGCGTGTGCTGACGCTCGCGGATCTGCACACCTTCGGGGGCCCACTGGATTCACGGCCAGCAGAACGCGAGATCGAGTTGCACCTGACTGGCAACATGGAGCGTTACAACTGGTCCTTCGATGGCGTCGAATTCGGGCAATCGACACCGGTGCATTTCCGTCACGGCGAGCGCCTGCGTGTGATCCTGCATAACGACACCATGATGACTCACCCGATGCACCTGCACGGCATGTGGAGCGAGCTGGAAAATCCGGACGGCAGCTTTCAGGCTCGCTTGCACACAATCATGGTACAACCGGCACAACGCATCAGTTTTCTCGTCACGGCCGACGCGCCGGGGCGCTGGGCGTGGCATTGTCATCTCATGCTTCATATGGACGGTGGTATGTTCCGCGAGGTAATCGTCGCATGAGAAATTCCAAGCACAGTGTCTGCCTGTTCACAGCCGCCTCTCTTTTTTGTGCAGGCTTGTTGATTCCGGAGCCGCTGCTGGCGCAGCCTGCTGTGGATCATTCGCAGCATGCGACACCCGCTCCTGCGCCTGTAACAACCCCTGCGGTAGATCACTCACAGCACATGATGACACCATCCAGTGACGCGGCAAGCGCTCGGGACCCTCACGCCTATTCCGGTGGTTATCAGCGTGGCAGCGGGTTGTACGCGCTGGCGCAGGGAAATGGTCAGTTGCATATGGCCGACTCTCATCGCTTCGGGGCAGTCATCATCGATCAGCTTGAGAGGACCAGCGGCGACGACGAAGCGACCATCTACGACCTGCAAGCCTGGATCAGTCAAGGCTATCAGCGCGTCACGTTGAAAGCAGAAGGAGATATTGAAGAGCGCACACTGGAAGAATCGCGCACGGAACTGCTGTGGACCAGAGCGTTCTCACCTTTCTGGGACACACAGCTGGGCGTGCGTCATGACACAGGGGCGCAACCCGATCAGAGTTGGCTGGCTCTGGGCATACAGGGCCTGGCGCCTTACTGGCTCGAAATCGATGCGACAGCTTACCTCGGCAGTAGCGGTCAGACTTCATTGCGGTTGGATGCGGAGTATGAGCTGTTGCTGACACAACATCTGATTCTGCAACCTTCAGCAGAACTCAATCTGTACGGAAAACGCGACGCTGAACGCGGTGTGGGCAGCGGCCTGTCCGACGTCACGGTGGGAATGCGTCTGCGTTACGAGTTCTCTCGTCAATTCGCTCCGTATGTCGGTGTCGAATGGGCAGGAAAATACGGAGATTCAAAAGAATTCATGCGTGCTGCCGGAGAAAAAAACAGTGGCACGAGATGGGTAGCAGGCGTGCGTTTCTGGCTTTCAAATTGAAAATGTTCTTAACAACCACTCACAGGAGAATACGGTCATGACAATTCGAACAACATTTTTGCGACGAGGGTTTCGCTCACTCGTGCTGGCCGCACTGACAATCATGTCCGTCGGTGCGTGGGCGCACACCGAGCTGACAGCTTCTGAACCTGCCGCTGATGTGCAGTTGCAAGCCTCTCCACAGGAACTCAAGTTGACGTTCAGCAGCCAGGTGCAATTGATGAGCGTGAATCTTGTCAAAGGCGACAGTGAGAAAGTCGAATTGAATTTCACACGCAGCAGTGAATCCATGCAGAGCCACAGCATATCCCTACCTGCACTCGAGGTTGGACTTTACACTGTCTCATGGGGGGTGCTGGGCAGCGACGGCCACCAGGTACAAGGCAAGTACAGTTTCTCTATTGGCTCAGAGCAGGGTGACCATCAGGACCACGTTCATTAATGTGGCCACCGAGCATTTGGGAGTTTCTGACACTCACCTGCAAGCTGCTGATATACGCGAGCACTGCAGGTGCGGTAGGAGGAACATTCTCAGTCAGACTGTTGGCGCACCACAGCGCCATTCAGATTTCCATGCGTCGGTATATTCGATGGAGTTGTGTTGCGGGTGTGGCTGCCAGCAGCGCTTTTTTCTTCTTTCAGGTCGGCGCCATTGCTGATCTCGGTCTGCGGGGCATGTTCGATGCCGATCTCATCGGCATACTGATTCAGACCTCGAACGGCTCTTCCGCTTTCACACGCACTGCCGGATTCGCCATGATGGGTCTTGCAGCTGTCGAATCGATTTCCACATCAAGATTCCGTCGGATCGCCCCCAGTATCTGTTTGACTATAGGCGGGGTAGTGATCCTGCTCTACTCATTCACCACAAGTGGCCACTTGGCAAACGCTGACGTTCTTGTCCAGTTCACTCTGGTTTTACACGTCCTGACGGTCTCACTATGGGTAGGGTCCTTGTACCCACTGTTGCGTTTCAGTCGGACGGACGAACTGTCCTCAATTCAACAGATCATGCATACCTTCGGCAAAGTGGCGAACTGGATTGTGCTGATACTGCTGTCGTGTGGACTACTTCTTGCCTGGTTGTTGCTGGAAGGAGTTAGTGATCTCGTTACGACGGACTATGGTAGAGGACTAGGTGTTAAAGTCATCCTCGTTGTTGCATTGCTGCTGATGGCTGCCAGAAATAAATTGAGATTGACTCCCGCTATGTTGCAACCAGGAGTTGGTGCCAGGTTGTCGCTGGCTATTCGCATTGAAATTCTGGTTGCCTTGTTGATTTTGCTGACTACGGCAATTATCACAGTGATCATTGGCACCGAAGCCATCTAGTAATTTTTCACTGCTTGATCGGTCATCTTGCGGCAAGACTCGCAACGGAGTTTGCGATCCAGCATAACTTGTGCCTTCAACATCGAACAGACAGCCTCGTAGGTTGAATGAATATCGATAAAAATTTGTGACCTTATCCCACACAGGAGGCGCTACATTGAAAAGACCGACCTTCGCCTCGGCTTACTGCACCTGCTTACGCAGCTGTCAGCGTGCGGAGGGTTTGCGCAATTGCAGACATAAGCCGGGACCGGCACTAATCCGGTATTGCGATTAACGGGGTGACACAGGCGAAGGCGTACTTTTTATACTTGGATCTTGCCCCCCCTGCGGGTATCCCCGATAACCACTGTCGCTAAAGTCAAATCCTGTCGTGACTTCCCCGCGCCGATGCCACAAGCTCCGTTCCCTCTTGCAGTGACGCAATCAGCGGACACGAAACGCTGCCTTTTCGCGCCCGACAGGCGCACACGAGTTCAAACAGCACGGCCTCCAAGCGTGCCAGGTCGATCATTTTCTCCCGCACATCCTTGAGCTTGTGCTCGGCCAGGCCACTGGCTTCCTCGCAATGGGTACCATCCTCCAACTGCAGCAGCTCGGTGATTTCGCTCAAACTGAAGCCCAAGCGCTGGGCCGATTTCACAAAGCGCACACGGGTTACATCGGCCTCGCCATAGCGACGAATGCCCCCATAGGGCTTGACTGGTTCCGGCAGCAGGCCCTTGCGCTGATAAAACCGGATGGTCTCCACATTGACCCCGGCCGCCTTGGCAAATGCGCCTATGGTCAGATTCTCAAAATCAGCTTGCATATCACTTGACTCCGTACATGACTACGGCAGTAAGGTTACGCCGGGTTCTACCCAGGTTTCACGGACGGTTATAAAACGGCTGAAAACGCCAAATCACGCTTTGCCAATCGTCTTCTCATACGTGGGTTGTGACAACGCGCGAACTAGTTAAACACATCGACTTTGCATTCGGCGTTTTTTTCGGTTTTAGCTGAGCATTTCCGCAGCAGTCTTCAATATAAACACAAAATAAACCTAGTCGTTCGACTACTTTAGTATTTATACACATGAGATGGTACCAAACTGTGAAAAAGGGGGTACCCGGGTGGGTGAGGTAATTGTGGCTACAAATTGGAAAAGTAAGGGGTGGGGGGTGCTTGACACCCGGGTTTATAATGAAGGCCCAACAACGACCCCGCAGAGGCCCTCAATATGCAGATCAAACGGTACCTAGATGACAAAGCCGTAGCGAAGGGAGACAAGCTCTTTAATAGCCAGGGCGAGGCTTTTGAGTTTGTGGACTTTGAAGGTAGTCAATTAACGGCAATCTCATCTGCCAACGTCACAGTTCGTAAAGCGCCCGCTGACCTTGGCTGCTATGTCCTACATAAGAACAGAACTGAGGTTGGGCTTGCTAAGGAGCGCCTACGCAGCTATTGGGAAAGCTAGTGTCGGGGGATGACCCAGAAGAGGAAATAGTTCGAGTGGAATAGCAGTATATTTACGGCGGAGGGTACCAGAACCACAGGGGTTAGCACCTGGGGTGGGGTGAATTAAGTCGAGTTTTTGAAAAATAGGGGTGGGGGTGCGTTTCGAAGACCTGCTCGACCACCGGTAAATCTGTTTCGCAAAAGGCAGAAAGTCGGCACTGGTTAGGCGGCGTGTCATTTTCGGCAAGGTGTATTGACCGCGAGTTGGCGATTTTCCGGACACCTACCGGACACGAATACTAGAAATGAAAAGGCCGTTAGCGAATACTTACGCTAACGGCCTTGCCAATCTTGGTGCGCCCGGCATGATTCGAACATGCGACCCCTTAGTTCGTAGCCAAGTACTCTATCCAGCTGAGCTACGGGCGCTTTGAGAGGTGCGTATTTAACTCGATAAAGACGGTTTTGCAAAGCGCTTTTTTCATACAGTTCAATCCCTGTTTCTGGTATCGCAATGACGCATGTTAAGATCGCAGGACTTCCTGGCCTCAAGATTCGGGGCTGAGTCAATCGTCATGGTGCACGCGGTGGATCTACCAACTATGAAAAAATTCACACTTTCGATTTCCCTGTTGATCCTCGGCAGCAGTCTCGCCCTTACTGCTCAGGCTGACTTTGAGACCGGACTAGCGGCCTACGAAGCGCAGGATTATGCGAAGGCAATGACAGAATTCAGGTCTGCTGCCGAACAGGGAGACATTCGCTCGCAGTTTTACATGGGCAGTCTCTACGACAAGGCCATGGGTGTGACGCAGGACTATGCCGAAGCCTTCCGCTGGTATGAGCTTGCCGCGAATCAGGGTGATCCTGCCGCGCAGTATGCCGTGGCCACCATGAACTTCTACGGACAGGGGAAGGCAGAAGATTACGGGCAGGCCATTCAGTGGTATGGCAAAGCCGCTGCACAGGGGCATCGTGATTCGCAGTACAACCTCGGCATCATGCACGCCAATGGCTACGGCACGCCGCCCGATGCCGTTGAGGCGCACAAGTGGTTTCTTGCTGCAGCCGAGGGCGGCAAGGCCGATGCGCAATACAATCTGGGCATCATGTATCAGGACGGCGTGGGCGTGATGCCCGACCCAATCCAGGCCTTTGGCTGGTTCGTGCGCGCAGGCGAGCAGGGCATTGCCCCGGCCCAGGCCCGCGTAGGCATCGCCTACGCCTCCGGCCAGGGCGTCGAGCGCGACTATTTGAAGGCCCGCGAATGGTTCACCCTGGCGGCCGAGCGGGGCGATGTCCCGGCACAGGCATTTCTGGGGCGTCTATATTTGAACGGACTGGGTATGGACGAGCAGGATCTTGTCTCTGCCTACATGTGGTTCAAGATTGCCAACGACAACGGTGATCAGGAAGCGACCAATGTTCTGGCAACTCTGCGGGGCTACATGAAGCCAGAAGACATCACCAATGCCGAACAGTCGGCCATCCGCTGGGTCAGCAATCAGCGCGCGAGCCGTCGCCCATGAGGGCCGGCCTGCGCGGCGCATTGCTGATCGCCAGCGTGACACTGCTGCCGGTGTCGGCAATCGCCCAGCAGCTCGAAGAGCCGGACCTCCCCACCCTGCAAGCCTCCGCGCAGGGCGGCGACAGCGCGGCTCAGTTCGATCTGGGCAATCGCTTCCTTTACGGCACTGGCGTGATCGCAGACGAATTTGAAGCGGCGCGCTGGTTTCGACTGGCAGCAGACCAGGGCAACAACAACGCCCAGTACAATCTTGGCGTGATGTACATGCAAGGCACCGGCGTGCTGGCCGACATGAACGAGGCGCTGCGCTGGTTCCTCAGCGCTGCCAATCTCGGCGACGCCCCCGCCCAGTTCACCCTGGCGACGCTCTATGCCAACGGCCGCGGCGTCGACAAGAATTCCGTCATGGCGCACATGTGGTTCACCCTCGCCGCATCGGGTGGACATCGTGCTGCTGCCGCCAATCTGGTGCTGTATCAGGAGATGATGATGGACTCCGACATCGTCGAGGCGCAGCGTCTGGCCAATGAATGGATTCAGAACTTCAACGATACCCTCGCAGCACGGGGCGGACCGGACGACAACGCGGTTGCCAATCCAGGAACGCCATGATGCGCTCACTTCTCTCGACGGTGCTGGTATGGACAGTCCTGTTCTTCCCGGCTCTGCATGCCGACTATGAAGACGGCGTCGAAGCCGCTGCCGCCGGCGACTACGCCACGGCGCTGCAGGAGTTTACGGTGGCAGCTGAAGCCGGCCTTGATCTCGCCCAATACAATCTCGCCATTCTGTACTTCACAGGACAAGGGGTGGCTCAAGACTATGCCAGGGCCCTGCGCTGGACGCTGGCCGCAGCCGAACAGGGACATCTGAATGCCCAGTTCAATCTGGGTGCTCTTTACTACACCGGCTTGGGAACGGCTGTCGACATGGTGCAGGCCTTCGCGTGGTATGAACGGGCGGCAGAGTCCCAACATGCGGGAGCACAGTACAATCTGGCCACCATGTATGAATTGGGAGAAGGCGTGGTGAAAGATCTGGTGCGGGCGCACTTCTGGGCCAGCGCCTCGCAGTACAACGAATTCGCCGACGCACCGGAACTGCTGGAAAGACTGAGCGCCGCCATGACTCCCGAACAACTGAGCGCTGCGCGACAGGCGTTCGCGCAGTGGATGCTGGCGCTGTGAGGACGTTAAGCCATTGCGTCAGGTGTGCGTGGCGGCCAGCGCCTTGATGCGTTGCACCATGGCCTGCAGGCCGTTGCCGCGGGTGGCGCTCAGATGCTTGAGCAGGTTGAGACTGTCGAAATAGGCCGTGATGTCGAAGGCCTGAATTTCCTGGGGCGTGCGCCCGTTGTAGGCCGCCAGCACGACACCCAGCAGCCCCCGCACTATGAAGGCATCGCTGTCGGCCTCGAAGTACAGCCGTCCGCCCTCCTGCCGATGAGTCAGCCACACCTGGCTCTGGCAACCCCGCACAAGATTGCTTTCGGTACGATGCTCCGGCGGCAGTGCCGGCAGCTCTTTCCCCAGATCGATGATGTATTTGTAGCGGTCTTCCCAGCTGTCGAAGAAAGACAGCGCCTCGACAATATCGTCTGTCTTTATGTCAGTTCCAAACCGGTTGCCGCTCATCGTTTACCATTGCACATGATTCAGAAAAACATACCGGTTTCGAGCTGCGCTTCCTCGCTCATCATATCCCGGCTCCACGGCGGATCAAACACCAGATCCACCTTCACATCCTTCACATTCGGCACCCGCTTCACGCGATACTCCACATCCCCTACCAGCACCGGGCCCATGCCGCAGCTGGGAGCCGTAAGCGTCATGGCGATATCCACCCGGTGCGCTTCCTGGACAATGCTGACCTTGTAGATCAACCCCAGATTCACCAGGTCCACCGGGATTTCCGGGTCGAATACCGTACTCAGTGCCTGCCACACCTGCGCTTCATCGATCAGCGAGGTCTGTGCTGCTGGAAAGCTCAGCATTTCGGCCTGGAGGCCCAGTGCCGCAGCATCTGTGCCGTCCACCCGCAACATCTGGCCCAGATGCACCACCGTGTAATTGCCACCCAGCGCCTGGGTAATAGCCACAAAGGCGTTTCTCGGGATCGTTACCGGGGTGCCATCGGGCACGCGGCGCGCAGGACAATCTTCCTGCGCCAGCACCATGCGTCTTTCCATGTCAGTTCACGTTGAAGCTTTCGCCACAACCGCACTGGTCCTTGGCGTTGGGGTTGAGGAAGCGCAGCTGGCGGTTGACACCTTCTGTGACATAGTCGATCTGAGTGCCGTTGACAATGGCCAGACTGTCGCGGGCCACCAGCAGCTCCACGTCATCGCCAAGTTGCACATGCAGGTCATCGGGTCGGGCGGCGGGCACCAGATCTACCACATACATGTAGCCCGTGCAGCCGCTCTTCCTGACACTCAGGCGCACGGCGCGGGCATCCTGGGCATTGCGAATCTGGGTGCGGAAATGTTCTATCGCTGCAGGCGTCACATCAACGGCGCCCGCCTGTGCTGGATCAAATGTCTGTACGCTCATCGCATTATCCTCGGTCATGCTTGCTGGACTGCTTATTGGAGAAACTGTCGGGCCTTTTCAATGGCCGCGAACAGACGGTCCACATCGTCGAACGTATTGTAGAAACTGAAACTGGCGCGCACGGTGCCAGGAATCCGGTACTGATCCATGATGGGCTGCGCGCAGTGATTCCCGGTACGTACTGCCACGCCCTGCTGATCCAGCAAGGTGCCCAGATCGGCGGGATGCACACCGTCCAGATTGAAGCTCATTACTGCTGTCTTGTGCTGCGCAGTACCCACCAGCGTGAGACCGGACACCGCCTGCGCCTTCTTCTGCGCATAGGCAAGCAAGGCGTCCTCGTGTCGAGCGGCACCGTCGCGATCAAGGGAGTTCACGTAGTCTATGGCCGCACCAAGGCCCACGGCCCCTGCGATATCCGGCGTCCCCGCTTCAAATTTGTAGGGCAGCTGATTGTAGGTAGTGCCTGCAAAACTGACCGACTCGATCATCTCCCCGCCCCCCTGATACGGCGGCATGGCCTCCAGCACGGCGCGTCGTCCATACAGCACACCAATGCCCGTCGGGCCGAACAGCTTGTGGGCGGAGAACGTGTAAAAATCACAATCCAGCGCCTGCACATCGACCGGCCAGTGGGCGATGGCCTGAGCGCCATCCACCAGTACCAGTGCACCTGCCGCATGGGCCATGCGCGCAATCTCTGCCACAGGATTGATGGTGCCGAGTGCATTGGACACGTGACCCACGGCCACCATTCGTACACGAGCATCCAGCATGCCCTGGAGCGCCTGCAGATCAAGTGTGCCGCTTGCATCCACGGGGATCGCTTCCACACTGGCGCCGCGCTCGGCCGCCACCATCTGCCAGGGCACGATGTTGGAATGATGCTCCATGGCGGACACCAGAATCCGATCGCCCTGTTGCAACTGACTGCGTCCCCAGCTTGCTGCCACCAGATTGATGGCTTCGGAGGTGCCACGTGTCAACAGAATCTGTCGGGCATCCGGCGCATTGAGAAAAATCGCCACCTTCCTGCGAGCGCCTTCGAACGCGGCAGTGGCACGATCGCTCAGTGCGTGAGCGCCGCGATGCACATTGGCGTTGTCGCGGCGGTAGTAATCCACCATGGCCTGGATGACGGATTCCGGTTTCTGCGTCGTGGCGGCATTGTCCAGATACACGAGCGGATGCCCGTTGACCTGCTGGTGCAGAATTGGAAAGTCACGACGGACGCGCTCAGCGTCGAAGCCAACAGTCGCTGTGCCGGGGGTGACCTTGTACACCGCGGGATCCTCGCTCATGTCGCGTCAGCAACGGGCATTGGCGCAATCGAATCCGCTTCCGCAAACACCATCTGCAGATGCTTGTGCAGATAGTCGCGTACCGCCACCTGGGTGATGCCCTGCAGCAATTCGTTGATGAAGCCAAAGCTGAGCATCGAGCGCGCCTGCTCGTGCGTCAGACCACGACTGCGCAGGTAGAACAGCGCGTCGGCATCGATCTGCGACACCGTGGCGCCGTGGGCACACTTCACGTCGTCGGCATAGATTTCAAGCTCAGGCTTGGTGTCGATCTCTGCACGGTCCGAAGTCAGCAGCGTGCGGTTGTTCAGCTCAGCCAGAGTCTTCTGCGCGTGAGGGTGAATGTGAATGCGGCCGTTGAACACAGCCTTCGCATCATCGGCCACGATGCCGCGAAACACCTCCGCCGTGGTGCAGTGAGGCGCCTTGTGCTCCACATTGGTGTGATAGTCCAGCAGCTGCTGATGGCGCGGCAGATAGACGCCATTGAGCACGGCACTGGCACCCGCGCCCTGATGCGTGATCTGGTAGTCCAGACGCTTTAGGGTACTGCCCTCTGCCAGCGTGAAACCCTGATAGCGCGCGTCGCGCCACAGGTCTACATGCACTCCGCCGATATGCAGCAGATGCTCCTCTTCCAGATTGATGCGGTAGTGCTGCACACGGGCATTGGCGCCACAGTGGATCTCGGTGAGGCTGTTGACGAATCCGTTCTGGGCCTGCGCGTCCGAGGCGAAGTGCTCGATCAGCTCCACCTGCGCACTGTCTTCCACCACCACCAGCAGTCGCGGACTGACCAGCGCCGCGCCGGCCTCGGGCACGGCGATATTCACGACATACACCGGCTTCTCCCACATGGCGCCACGCGGCACATGCACCAGCACGCCTTCGCCTGCGAGGGCATTGCTCAGCGTCGCGAACAGATGCCGTGGCGTGGTGGCAACAGTGCCCAGATGTCTCGCGATCAGCGCCTGCTGCTCTGGGCTCGCGGCACTGAACAGAACGACGCCAGTCTGTCCGAGTGAGGACGCGCCTGCATCAAGAATGCCATTGACGAACACCAGACGAGTGGCATCGACGTCCAGCAGCGTATTCGCGGGGATAGAATGCAGCGCGCCACTGGCGTTCTGGAAAGGCGTCTTTTGCAGTGCCTGCAGCGGCGTGTATTTCCAAAGTTCTGTGCGGCGCCCCGGCCAACCGGCCTGCAGCCATTGTTCAGCTCCGGCAAAGCGCAGGGCGGACAGCCAGTCCGGCGCCTGCTGTGCTGCTGCCAGGTGCAGTGCCTGCTGTTGGAATTGGGTGTGGGGGGCGTCGTTCATTGCGTTATGCACCCTCGGCTTCCAGCCAGCTGTAGCCGCGGGCTTCCAGCTCCAGCGCGAGCTCCTTGCCACCGGTTCGCACGATGTTCCCGGCTGCCAGGACATGCACGTAATCCGGGACGATGTAGTCCAGCAGACGCTGATAGTGGGTCACCACGATGAAGCTGCGCTGGCCGTCACGCATGGCGTTCACGCCTGCCGCCACGACCTGCAGCGCATCGATGTCCAGCCCGGAATCCGTCTCATCGAGAATGCACAGCGCGGGCTCCAGCAGCATCATCTGCATGATCTCATTGCGCTTCTTCTCGCCGCCGGAAAACCCTTCGTTGACGCCGCGCTTGAGGAAGGCCTGGTCCAGATCCACCCGTTTGGACGTCTCGCGGGCCAGCTTCATGAAATCGAAAGAGGACAGCTCGGGCAAGCCCTGGTGTCGGCGACGGGCATCGACGGATGCTTTCAGGAACTCCATGTTGCTGACGCCGGGGATCTCCACCGGGTACTGGAACGCGAGGAACACGCCTTCCCGGGCGCGCTCTTCGATCTCCATCGCCAGGAGGTCCTTGCCATTGAACTGCACTTCGCCGCCTGTCACCTCGTAACCTGGACGGCCGGACAGGACATTGCCCAGCGTGCTCTTGCCAGCGCCGTTGGGGCCCATGATGGCATGCACTTCGCCCGGTTTGATGGTGAGACTGAGATTGCGAAGAATATCATTGCCTTCCACGCGCGCACTGAGATTGCGTATTTCCAACATGCTTGCTGCCTGCTATTTCCAATTCGTTGTGGGGGACATGACGACGGCGTGCACTCAGCCGACCGAACCTTCGAGACTGACTTCCAGCAGCTTGCCCGCCTCGACGGCAAACTCCATGGGCAGCTCCTTGAACACTTCTCGACAGAAGCCATTGACGATCATCGACACGGCTTTCTCGGCATCCAGTCCGCGCTGCTGGCACAGGAACAACTGATCATCGCTGACTTTGGACGTCGTCGCCTCGTGTTCGATGACGGCCGACGCATTCTTGCTTTCGATATACGGAAACGTGTGCGCGCCACAACGATCGCCGATCAGCAGCGAATCACACTGGGTGTAATTGCGGGCACCCTGCGCGCCGGCATTGATACGCACCAGGCCACGGTATGCGCTCTGACTGCGCCCGGCGGAAATACCCTTGGCCACGATCGTGGAACGGGTGTTCTTGCCGATATGGATCATCTTGGTGCCGGTATCGGCCTGCTGCAGATTGTTGGTCAGCGCCACGGAATAGAATTCGCCGACACTGTTGTCACCCTTCAAGATGCAACTGGGATACTTCCAGGTGATCGCAGACCCGGTTTCGACCTGCGTCCACGAAATGCGCGCATTGCGATGGCAGATGCCGCGCTTGGTCACAAAATTGTAGATGCCGCCCTTGCCTTCCTTGTCACCGGGGTACCAGTTCTGCACGGTGGAGTATTTGATCTGGGCATCGTCCAGTGCCACCAGCTCCACGACAGCGGCGTGCAGCTGATTCTCGTCGCGCATCGGCGCGGTGCAGCCTTCCAGATAGCTTACGTACGAACCCTCATCGGCAACGATCAGCGTGCGTTCAAACTGGCCGGTATTCATTTCGTTGATGCGGAAGTAGGTCGACAGCTCCATGGGGCAGCGCACGCCCTTGGGGATGTAGACGAAGGAACCATCGGAGAACACGGCGGAATTCAGCGCAGCATAGAAATTGTCTTTCTGAGGCACTACGGAACCGAGGTATTTCTTTACCAGATCGGGGAACCGTTTCACCGCTTCGCTGATGGGACAGAAAATGACACCCGCCTCCTCAAGCTTGACTCTGTAGGTGGTGACCACAGACACGGAGTCGAAGACAGCATCGACGGCTACGCCCGCCAGCGCTTCCTGCTCATGCAGGGGAATGCCGAGCTTGGCATAGGTGGCCAGCAGTTCCGGGTCCACTTCATCCAGGCTCTTGGGTTTGTTGGCCATGCTCTTGGGGGCGCTGTAGTAGGACAAGGCCTGGAAATTCACCAGCGGGTAACTGACATGGGCCCAGGTGGGCTCTTCCATTTCCAGCCAGGCACGGTAGGCCTTGAGGCGCCACTCCAGCATCCACTCGGGCTCTTCTTTCTTCGCGGAAATGAAACGGATGACGTCTTCATCAAGCCCTGGCCGCAGGGTGTCGGACTCGATCGTGGTATGGAACCCTGCCGAATAGTCCTTGCGGATCAGGTTTTCTACTTGTTCGGACACGGACTTACCTCTGTGACAGGACAACGCTCGCAGACCCGTGATGGCCCGCAGAGCGCCGCGCTGCGCATGGATTCTGAGCAGATTTTGAGGCCGCGATTGTTGCTTGTCCGAGTAAAACAGTCAAGTATTCAACGCCCGGCCGACCCCTCTGCATTGATGCAATAACAGGGATTATACGCCCTGCCACCCAGTTTCATCCTTCCCTGCGCTACGAATTTCCGCAAAAGCGTGTCCATTGCCGTCAAAATGTCCGAATCGCCGTGCAACTGGAACGGCCCGTGATCACGGATCATGTGAATACCTGATTCCTTCACATTGCCCGCCACTATGCCGGAGAACGCCCGGCGCAGATTGATGACCAGTTCGGCGGCGGGCAGACTGCGCCGCAAATCCAGAGCTGCCATGTTGTCGTGACTGACCACGAAGTGGCTCTTCATTGCCGGCGGGATGCTCAGCAGCCAGTTGTAGTAAAACGCATCGCGACTGGCACGGCGATTGTTCGCGACCGCAGCCATGCCATCGCGAAGGGCCAGGGCCACGGCGGCGGTGTCATCCACGATCACACGGTAGAAACGCCGCACGTCTTCGCCAAGAGTGCCGACAAGAAACGCATCAATAGCCGTGAAATAGTCCTGGCTGCCGGGCCCTGCCGTGAAGATCACCGGCAACATTACGGCAGCGTTGCGTGGATCCATCAGCGTGCCAATCAGAAACAGAATCTCTTCGAGGGTGCCTACGCCGCCTGGAAACACAATGATGCCGTGGCCCAGTCGCACGAATGCCTCCAGGCGCTTCTCGATGTCCGGCATGATGACCAGGTGATTGACGATGGGGTTGGGCGACTCCGCCGCGATGATGCCTGGCTCGGAGATCCCGATGTAACGTCCCTCCCGGTTGCGCTGTTTGGCATGACCAATGGTGGCGCCCTTCATCGGACCCTTCATGGCGCCTGGCCCGCAGCCCGTGCAGATATCCAGCCCGCGCAGACCCAGCTGATAGCCCACCGCCTTGGAATACAGGTACTCCTCACGGCCGATGGAGTGGCCGCCCCAGCACACTACCAGGCGTGGCGGCAGACGCGGCCTCAACAAGCCGGCGTTGCGCAGAAAGTCGAAAACCAGATTGCGGGTCAGGCCGTCTTCCTCTTCAGCGCTCAAGGCTTTCATTGCGGCCAGAGCTTCCACTTCGCCTGACAGGAACACCATGTCCCGCAGCACGGCAAACAAGTGGTCGCGCACGCCGTTCATGATGGTGCCATCGACAAATGCGCAGGCCGGCGCGTTCTTCAAGCGCAGCTTGATGCCCCGGGCACGGTGCACGATCTCGATGCTGAAGTCGGCGTAGCGCGCGTACACCTCGGCGGCATCGTCCGTGGTGTCATCGCAATTGAGAACAGCCAGAGAGCAGCGCCGAAACAGTTCGTAGACACTGGAATTGCGGACATTGCGCAGCCTGTCGACCTCCTGTTGCGAGAGCAGCTCCAGGGTGCCACGCGGGCTGACCTCCGCGTCTATGCGGTCCGGGCAGCTTTTGGTGCTGATGTCAGTGCTTGTCATATGCCGTGCTTCTCCGATGTCGCGTGCGCGGTTTTCCGCTGGGTTCGTGCAGCTGCCTGAGTTACCATTGTGCCGGGACTCGCGAAGTCCCGCACGCTACCACCAAACAATCGAGGATGTCATGCAGTCACAACCCCCCGTAAATCCAGACTCCCTGCTCGGCCCTGACGAAGAGAGCAACTACGATCTGTTCATCAGCCGCATTCAGGAAACAGGCAAAGTCTGGGGACTGAAAGCAAAGGACGGCTGGGCCGTATGCCCGTCCCTCGAGTTCGAACAGACCGATGTATTTCCATTCTGGTCGGAAGAAGCTGACGCGAAGATTCATTGTGCCGATGACTGGGCCATTTATACGCCCAGCGTGATTTCGCTCGAGGATTTCGTGGAAAACTGGCTGCCCGGAATGCACGAAGATGAAGTGATGGCTGGCCCGAACTGGGATGCAGAGATGAGTGGACTGGAAGTGGAGCCCGCCGACATCGCTGAACGCCTGGCAGCGGAGTAAGCCCGTCGCCACGGCGGGCGACGTCAGTCCTCGAGCGCTGCTCTGCGGCGCTCGATCTCCTGCTCCGCTTCTTCCCGGGCGTGGGCAATGATGCGCAGAACCTCGTCCACATCAGCGGTTTGCAACGTGCCTTCGAAGCGACCGGTCAGGCTGCTGTCAGGGCGCAGTTGTCCCTTCTCGTAAAGACTCCAGATTTCCCGACCGAATTCGGTGCGGCGCAGCTCCGGCGCGAAGCGGCCGAAGTAATTTGCCATGTTCTCCACATCCCGCAGCAGCATGGCCGCTGCGCTGTTGTTGCCCGAGGCATTGACCGCCTGCGGCAGGTCGATGATCACCGGGCCGCTGGCGCTGACCAGCACATTGAACTCCGACAGATCGCCATGAATCAAACCGGCGCACAGCATCTTCACCACATCGGCAATCAGTCGCCCGTGAAAGTCACGGGCCTGCTCGGCCGACATCGTGACATCATTCAAACGTGGCGCGGGAAAGCCTTCTGCGTCGCTGATCATGTCCATCAGCAGCACCCCATCGACAAAGCCATAGGTGGCAGGCACCCGCACTCCGGCGGCCGCCAGGCGTCGCAGAGCATCCACTTCAGCGTTCAGCCAGGCCTGTTCAGCCTCCTGCTGCCCGTAACGGCTGCGCTTGCCCATGGCACGCGCACTGCGACTGTTCTTGACCTTGCGGCCTTCCTGATACTGCACCGCCTGCTTAAAACTGCGCTTGCTCGACTCCTTGTAGACCTTGGCGCAGCGCACCTGGGTGCCACAGCGCACGACGAACACCTGCGCTTCCTTGCCACTCATCAACTGACTGATAACTTCATCAATCAGGCCATCCTCCAGCAGAGGCTGCAATCGTTCCGGTACTTTCATGGGCTCCTTTGTTGCTTTCGCGCTTCGTCATCGCACACTGCAGGCATATACTACCCTCCGACAACAATAATTTCCGAGGAAGATTCCTATGGCACTCAGCGCCGATCTCGTTGCAGAAATCAATACACTCCTGCTTTACAACGTTACCAACCACCTCGAGGGCATCAAAGTGCACAAGGATGCGGAACAATCCCGCATCGATGCCGCACGACGTCTTCACCAAAAAGGTCTGGTCACACATCTTGATGGCGGCTATCTCACAGATCTGGGGCGTGAAGCATCCGAGCATCTGCACATGGCTCACACAATCCTTACTACTGCCTGAACGCGGTCATTCCGCCGACGGCCAGCCCAGTCGCCCAGCCAGCCCCGAGCTGCGGGTTACGGGGCTGGCGCAGGCCTGCACGAACACATTGGCTGCAGTGTGCAGCAGCAATCGGCGTCGAGCACGAGTGATTCCGGTATAAAGCAACTCACGCAAAAGCAGCGGACTCTCTGCGTCGTCCGGCATTACGAGCAACACTTCGTCAAACTCCGACCCCTGCGACTTGTGGACAGTCATGGCCCAGGCGACCGCATGCGCCGGCAGACTGGCCGCAGGGATGCGCCGCACCTGCCCGTCCAGCAAAGGGAAGCAGGCATCCAGTGTTCCATCGACCGCCTTCCATAACAGACCGATATCGCCGTTGTATAGTTCCAGCTCGTAGTCATTCACCGTTACCATCACCGGCGTCCCGTGGCAAAAGGCCCGCGATTCCAGCAAACCACGCTGCTGCAGACGCTCTGCCAGCTGTCGATTGAACATTTCCTCTCCGAGCGGTCCTTCGTGGGCTGCACACAGCACACGGCATTGCGCAAAGCGCTGCAGTGCGGACTCCACGTCCTTGCAGGCCAGATACTGACTGTAATGCCCTACTGCCCAGTCGAATGCGCTGTGATGCAGTGGCGCTCGCTCCGAACTGGAAGGCTGCAACCACACGAGATCGTCCGCTGGCAGCGCGCCTTGAAGACCAGGCGCCTGCTGCAGAAGCTCAAGTCCGGCCTGAGCCTGCCCGGCATTGACCAATCGTGAAAGGCGCCCGATGCCACTGTTGTTTGCGAAGCGGTGACTGTGTCGCAGTATCGCAATTGCATCCTGTATGGGAGCCACTGCAGCAGCATGTGCCAGCGTGTCGGCAGCAGCGACGCCGAGCACGCGGAGCGATTCGACCAGCGCGGCAGAATAGACGAGCGCCCGGCCATGCCCTGTAATGTCCCCCAGCACATTGCCCGCCTCCACAGAGGCCAGCTGATCCCGGTCGCCGAGCAGAATGAGCCGCGTACCGGCCTGCAAGGCATCGAGCACCGCCTGCATCAGCGGCAGATCGATCATCGAGGCCTCGTCGATGACCAGGCAATCGATCAGCAGGGGATTGTCTCTGTGATGCCGGTACGGGTACAGACCGACATCCGGCTGCCACGCGAGAAGTCGATGCAGAGTGCTTGCCGTGTCGGGCAGCAGCTTCTCCATTGGCGCAGGCAAAGACAGCGTGCGGCGCACAGCTCGAATTGACTCCACCATGCGCGCCGCCGCCTTGCCGGTGGGCGCCGCCAGAGCGATGCGCAAGTCGGGCTTCTGAGCCAGCAGCAGGCTGAGCACTTTTACCACCGTCGTAGTCTTGCCAGTACCGGGGCCCCCGGAAATCACCGCGAAGTTCTGCGTGACGGCCAGCGCCGAGGCGAGCTTCTGCCAGTCTGGCTCGACACCCGTTGCGGAAGCAGGGAACAGTTGCGCCAAACCTTCGCGCAGCAGTGGCACGTTGACCTCTGGTTTCACCGCCAGACGCGCCGACAAATCGCTTGCCACAGCCACTTCGTGCCTCCAGTAGCGATGCAGGTAGAGTCTGCCTTCGTCCAGTATCATCGGAGACCGCGTTCCCGGCAGTGCCACGCAGCGGCAGTCGCGAAGCGCATTGGTCCAAGAGGCGAGATCCGGTGCGATGACCCCGAATGCGCCACTATCCGAGGTAAACAGCGCGCGTCCTGCAAGCGCAGTCAGATCGAGACAGACATCGCCGCGTTGATTGCGCTCGCTCAGCAGTGCAGCGCTCAGAACGGCAAGATCGCCCTCAGCCAACCCGGAATGTCTGGCGACAAAGCGGGCGAAGTGCACGCTCAAAGGTGAAAGGTATCCTGCATCCTGCAGCGCTCTCAGCGTTGTCACGGCAGTATCTCCCTGGACGGTGCCGCCAGTACCAGCAGATTCAACCGGTCAATCACCTCTGCAGGCGGCAGGTCATGAAATACGCCGCAGGCAGGACCATGGGCCGGACGCAGTGCACGCAGGAAAAGATATACGGCCCCCCCCATGTGCCGCCCATACTCGTAGCCTGGCACTCGCTGTTGCAGGTACCGGTGCAGCGCCAGGATGTAGAGCAGGTATTGCAGGTCATAGCGCCGGTCCAGCATCGCCCGGCGCAGGCGCTCTGGTGTGTAGTCTGCCAGCGTATTGCCCAGCAGATTGCTCTTGTAGTCAGCAATGTAGAAACGTCCGTCGTGCTCGAATACCAGATCGATGACGCCAGTGATCATGCCGCGCAGATCTTCAACCCCCAGAGCTTGCAGCGGTTCCCCCGCATAGTCGTCGAGGACGGCATTGAGCGCCGGGATGTGAACTTTGTCGATGGCGAAATCAAATTCCAGCTCGTTCAGTCGCTTGGCGAGCGGCAGCGCGGCCAGGCACAGCCCCTGGGCATTGAGCGGCGTTTTTACGATATGGGATATCCACGCAACGAGGGTGTCCTGCAGCGCTGGAGCCTCGAATCCATAGCGAGGCGCGAACCGCGCATTCAGGTCGATGGCCTGGCGTCGCAGGTCACCCTGAAAATCCAGATGTTCGAGAATCTCATGCAGGAACAGGCCCACGTGGCTGCCTGCCGCAAAGTTCAGTATGGGATCGGCGACTGCTTCCGCCCGACCTGTCGCCGCAGGCTGATGGACATCCCGGGTCAGGCTGCTGAAGCTGCTGATGCGCCAGTCACTGGCAATGCTGCCGGAGAACGCAGCGGCGTGCAGAAGGGTTGCTGGTGACTGCAGATCGAAAGTTCCGCTCAGGCCCAGTGGCACGGGCATGTTCGCCAGTTCTATGGCCTCGGGCCGGCGTGCTGCCAGAGTGTTCAGTGCCTCACGCACGGAGTCGTCTTCCAGCGCCACTTGTGCCGGTGCGAGCGTCAAGTCATCGGCCGACTGTTGCGGATGCAGCAGCCAGGCCAGCGCCGAATTGGCCGCACAGGCGTTGTGGACCTTGCCCCACGCCAGATAGACGCTGGCGCGGGCGCGAGTAAGTGCCACATAGACAAGGCGCACGTCTTCTGCCAGCCGCTCCTTGTCAGCCAATGCCAGCGCGGCCTGCTGTGCGTCATCACCGAACAGCAGACACGGGGCACCCGTATCGTCGTGAAACGCGATGCTGGATTCGTTACGCCCCTTGCCACGGGGGGTTGAAGCCCAGAGGAAGGGCACGAACACAATCGGATATTCCAGGCCCTTGCTGGCATGAATGGTCACAATCTTCACCAGCGCCTCATCGCTTTCCAGCCGCAGTTCGCCCTCCTGATCCTGTGGATCGGCAGTCTGCTCGTCGAACCAGCTCAGCAGCGCCTCCAGACCCGGACAGGTGCGGGCGCTGTGCTGCAACAACTCGCCCAGATGCAGCAGATTCGTCAGACGCCGTTCTGCAAATGGCATGGACGCCACATTCACGCCCACCTGCAGCGACTGCAGCAGCGTCTGGAACATGGCCATGAAGCCCTTCTGCAGCCAGAGCTCATGCAGCGTCCTGAGGTTCTGTGTCCACGCCACCCAGGCCTGCTGATCGTTGCCAATGCGGTCGATTTCAACAAAATTGTGACCCAGCAAGGCACTGGTCAACGCGCCGCGCAAGGCTGTGCGATCACTGCAATGCACCACGCCGCGCAACAACAGCGCGAGAGCCAGTGCCTCCTCGCTCTTGTAGACATTGTCGCGTCCTGCCGTCACGGCGTTGATGCCCCGCTGCAGGAGTGCCTCACGCACGACGCGGCCCTGTGCCGCCGAGCGTACCAGTACGGCGAAGTCACCTGGCACCACCGGCTTGCCACCGAGGGTCACGACGCCCGCTTTGCCGCCCGCCAGAAGGCGGGCCGTCTCGTCTGCCACCGCCGCACTGACAAGTCTCTCAGCGTCGCCCTTGAAGCGGGTTTTGCCCTGCTCGTTCGGACCGATCTGCCACAGGGTCAGCACCGCAGAGTCCTTGCCGTTCTCGCACAGGAGCGCATGGGCTTTTTCCGCAGGCTTTACAGCTTGAAAGGCGATGGTGTCGTCGTAGACGAACGGTGTATCCCGACCTTCGAACACGGCATTTACTGCGGCTATCAGCGCAGGCGTCGATCGCCAGTTGGTATCCAGCGTATAGAGTCTGTTGCCAACATCCTTGCGTGCCTGTGCATACGCAAAGATGTCGCCACCGCGAAAACTGTAAATGGCCTGCTTCGGATCACCAATCATGGTAAGCGAAAGCGCTGCATCGCCGTCCTGGAGGTCTGCTGGACGGTAGATCGTGCGAAAGATGCTGTACTGCAACGCATCGGTGTCCTGAAATTCGTCGATCATGGCTGTCGGAAAGGTCTGCCGCAGCACTTGCGCAAGCAATTCGCCCTGCGGGCCCTGCAGGGCATCGTGCAGACGGGTAAGCTGGTCGTTGAAAGACAGGCTGCGCGCAGCAGTCTTGAGGCATTCGATCTGGCTGCGCGCGGCGGTGGTAGATTCTGCAAGAGTCAGCATTTTCAGAGTCGTGAGAATGCCGGCACCCGCATCGACCATCGCCTGGCAGTCATGAAAGAAAGAATCTTCGAGTGCCGGATCCTTGCCCCGAGATTTCTCGGTCGACCCGTCGTACAGAGCGCGGGCAGACAGACAGTTCAGTTCCTCAGGCACCTGCAACAGTGCATCGCTGTGAAAATAAATTTCGAGACGACTGAGCGCTTCCGCCAGCTTCGCCGGCCCATACGCTCTATTCTGAGCGCGCGACAGAGCCTTGGACTCCACCAGAATCCGCGTCAGCTCTTCTCGTCGCTTGCACCATTGTTGCGAAAGCGACTGCAGGGCGGGCAGCTGTGCCTCCCAAGTCGCGAACTGCCCGGCAAGTGTGCCCTGTACCATTGGCAGAATGCGCTTGTCGCGGGCCTCGCGCAGGGGCTTTTGCAGCGCAATCAGGGCGTCAACGGAGGGAAACACGCGCGTCATAACATGCAACTGCATTGGTGCCAGCATGTAGGTATTGCGCCGCCACCAGTCCTTCAGAGCATCCTGCCACAACCCATCGTCGTCATTGATCAACTGCATCTCGAAGGGCTGTCCGCTGTTGAATGCGTGGTCCGTAAGAGCGCGCTGGCAGAATCCGTGGATAGTGAAGATGGCAGCCTCGTCCATGGTGCGCACCGCCAGACGCAGGCGTTCGCACTGCAGTGACCGCTCCCCCGCCGACAGCGACTGTCGCTTCTCCAGCAGTACTGAAAGAAAGGCGTCCTGTACCGACGGCAGGTCCTCGTCGACAGCAGACTCCAGCAGACGCAGCGCTTCATGCAGACGCAGTCGAATGCGGCCACGCAACTCTTCCGTGGCGGCATTGGTGAACGTCACGACAAGAATTGCGTTGACGCGGGCGCCCTCCAGCACATGACGCAAATAAAGATTGCTGATGGCGTAGGTCTTGCCGGTACCGGCACTGGCCTCTATCAGCCGGGCGCCGGACAGCGGCACCTGCAGTGTCGCTGTGGCATCCAGGATTTGCGGATGTGCGGGCTGTCGGCTCATGGCACCAATCCTGCCAGACAAGCCGCGCCGTAGACCCGCTGCGCCAGGGTCACGTGCTCTTCCAGACCGATGGGCGAGCCAGTACAACCCCGCCAGGCCAGTTGGATATACGGGTCTTCACTGTCGCCTTTGTGGGTATACTCGCCGCCTTCCCAATCCTGCTCAGCTTTGCTCAGGCTTTCGCTGCAAAGGCGATAACTCGCAGACGGAAACAAGGGCAAGGGCCGCTGCATTCCTTCCCGGTAGATCGCCACGAAATCCGCAAGCCATGTGCTCGCCTGCGAGGCACTCACTGCAGCAAATGCGCGACTCTCGTCGCTGCAATGCAGTACGCTGACTTCTCCCTCCTTGAGCTGCCCCATGGCACACAGCGCCAGGTGCTCCACCCACAGGCGCAACACGGACTTGCCCTTGAGTCTTGATGGTGTGAAATGCATGAGACCCAAACCCGGCCGATAGTCCTTGATCTGACCATGCAGATGGACCTCTCCAGCAAGAGCACCTGGCACGACAAGTTTCAAGTCGACACCCCGTGGCAGGATCTCCACCCCTCGAAAAGGCGCGAGTTTCGACCACAGGCTCTCAGCCTTGTCTGCCACATACGTGAAGGCCAATGTCGCCTGACTGCCATGGGGCAACACGCCCTGCGCGACCAGATTTGCCTGCAAGGACGCCAGCTCGCTGTCGCTGTGCATCCATTTGTCGGCCAGCGCTTTCTGCAGTTTCCAGGACTGCAGTCCATCCAGAGCGAACACTTCTTCGTCCTCTGGCACAGTGCCTTCTCGCAGATACACGCGCAGACGATTGTTGAAGAATGCCTTTACCGGATGTTCCAGGAACCTCACCAGGCGCGCCAGCTCGATCTGCTCGATTGCTTCCTCAGGTGGCGCAAGCTGTTCTGTTGGCCATGCCTGCAGCGGCATGGCTGCTGGACGCTTCTGCAATGCGTTGGCGATCTGGCACCACCACGCATCATAGCCTGGCGTCACATGCCCGCCCGCGTTCGCCGAGAAATGCCGCCAGCTGAAGGCCTGCATGGGTTGCACACGGGTGATGCATGCGCTCATGAGCGATTCCGCCGCTGTTTCCGGCAGATAATGGGCGTCGAGCACATCCATCAGCTCGCGCAGCAACACAGAAGGCTGACACACGGAATTGTCGGCAAGACTGCGCCCCGTATAGCTCAGATACAGTGACTGCCGCGCACACAACAGAGTCTCCAGCAGAAGGTAGCGATCCTCATCGCCTTTGCGAGGGTCGCCCGCCCGCGGTTGAGCAGCCATGGCATCGAAAGACTGCGTGGTCTCTCGACGCGGGAAAGCATTGTCATTCATTCCAAGCACGCAGATCATCCGGAACGGCAAACTGCGCATTGGACGCATGCCGCAGAAACTGACGCCACCGCTGAAATAGCGATTGTGCACAGTGCGCGAGCCGAGACAGTCAGTCAGCCACAGCGTCAACAATTCGTTGGTCAGAATCTGCTCGCCTGCCTGCAAATGCAGATCGGCCAGCACATCACGGATCTGCTGCACGCGGT
>CAMCRC010000036.1 GCA_945877175.1 Klebsiella pneumoniae
GGCCAGGTTGGCATGCAGATACAGGCCATCGTGCAGGTAGGCGATTGCGTCAGTGGCGCTGTCCAGCACCAGTTCGTAGCGGCGCTGCAGCTCCTTGAGCTGGGCCTGGGCGCGGCGCAGGTCACGCCGTGTCTGCAGGGCGTCCAGTGCATGACGCGCTGTGCGTATCAGTGCCGCTGCCTGCAGTGGGTCCTGCAGGTCGCCTTGGGCGCAGACAGCGCAGGCAAAGGAGTTGTCGGTCGGCAAGATGTCGCCGTCGCCGGCATCGCCGATCAGCACCAGCGCCACGTCCAGTGCCTGGTCTTCCAGCAGTCTGCACAGGTCAGCCGCCGGCAGCGCGGCATTGCCCGGCAGGTGCAGCAGCAAATCCCAGCGGCGCTGCTGCAAACGCTCGCGCAGCGCTGGAGCATTGCTCACCGCTTCGGCATGCAGGCTGAAGCCGGCTTTGCGCAGCAGATTGACGAGCTGCTCCCCATCGGCAAGCCGCTCGGCAGCTATCAACACATTGATGACCTGATTCTGATCCATGGGGCGCTTGTCCTTGAGCATCTGGGCCGAGTTTAGCACAGACCCCCCGGCCCCCCGACAGGGCCCGCAACAGCAGAATCCGGCAATTCATCACAAATCGGGCGCCAAGCGTGTAAACTGCCGCGCATGACGCTCAGCCACGCTGACAAGGGAGCCCCATGACTGACAACACCCACAACACCAACCCCCGCGACCAGCGTTTGATGGAAATCAAGCGATCACGCAATCGTCTGTTCGTCTGCTTCTCGACACTGCCGGTTTACATGTATGCCGTGAGTCAGGTGCTGGACAACGGCAACAGCTCCAACGTCATCATGTTCACCTACATGGCCCTTTACGCCGGCTTTGGCGTCAATGCGTCGGTGAAGCGCTGCCCCGACTGTCATCAACAGTATTTCGTGAAGAAGTATTTCCTGAACCCGTTCCGTTCCCAGTGCGCGCACTGCGGCCTGTCCATGCATCCCAAAGGGTGATCCGGCACGTTCAGTGGCGTGCGCCGAAAATGGCCGTGCCCACGCGGACGAGGGTGGAGCCTTCGGCGATCGCCGCGGCGATGTCGGCACTCATGCCGATGGACAGGGTGTCCATGCCCGGATAGCGCGCCTGCAACTGGCGCAGCAAGGCTGTCAGTGGCGCATACACGGCACGCTGGGCCACCGGGTCGTCACAGGGAGCCGGAATTGCCATCAGCCCGCGCAGGCGCAGATTCGGCAGGCTCTGCAAGGCCTCGCACAGCGCTTCCACGTCGGCCAGCGCCACGCCCGACTTGCTGTCTTCCTCCGAAATGTTCACCTGAATGCACACGTTCAGCGGCGCCATGCCCGCCGGGCGCTGCTCGTTCAGGCGGACGGCGATCTTCAGGCGGTCCACGCTGTGCACCCAGTCAAAATGGCTGGCGATGTCCCGGGTCTTGTTGGACTGGAGCGGCCCGATGAAATGCCACACCAGGCCCGGCAGGGGCAGGGCGCCGATCTTGTCCAGCGCCTCCTGCACATAGTTTTCGCCGAAATCACGCTGGCCCGCTTCATAGGCTTCCCGCACCGTGGCGGCGCTCTGCGTCTTGCTCACGGCCAGCAGCGTGACGGCCCCTGGCGCACGCCCGCAGGCCTGTGCCGCCTCGGCAATCTGCTGTCCTACCCGGAAAATGTTTTCTGCTATGCTCGGCATGTACTCAGTGTATCCCGGCCACGGGGGCACACACACCCACAAAATCTCGCACACTTACCTGCAGGGGCAGCCTCGAAGATAGATATCACAGAATTGCTGGGTTTCAGCGTCAAGCAAGGCGCATCGGATCTGCACATCACCGCAGGCATGCCACCGCTGATCCGGGTGGATGGCGACATGCGCAAGATCAGTGTGCCGCCCATGGACCACAAGGAAGTGCACGCCCTGATCTACGAGATCATGACCGACAAGCAGCGCAAGGACTATGAGCAGTTCATGGAGACGGACTTCTCGTTCGAGGTGCCAGGCCTCGCCCGCTTCCGTGTCAACGCCTTCAACCAGAACCGCGGCGCCGCAGCAGTATTCCGGACCATTCCGTCCAAGGTGCTGTCGATGGAGCAGCTGGGCATGGGCGCGGTGTTCAAACAGGTGTCCGACCTGGCACGCGGCCTGGTGGTGGTGACCGGCCCCACGGGCTCGGGCAAGAGCACCACGCTGGCCGCGATGATGGACTACGTGAACAGCACCCGCTACGAGCACATCCTGACCATCGAAGACCCCATAGAATTCGTGCACGAAAGCAAGAAGTGCCTGGTGAACCAGCGCGAAGTGCACCGCGACACCCTGGGATTCCAGGAAGCCCTGCGCTCAGCGCTGCGGGAAGACCCCGACATCATTCTGGTGGGCGAACTGCGCGACCTGGAAACCATCCGCCTGGCGCTGACTGCCGCCGAAACGGGCCACCTGGTGTTCGGCACGCTGCACACCACCTCGGCCGCGAAGACCATCGACCGTATCATCGACGTGTTCCCCGCCGCCGAGAAATCCATGGTGCGCTCGATGCTCTCCGAATCCCTGCAGGCGGTGATCTCGCAGGCGCTGCTGAAGAAAACCGGCGGTGGTCGTATTGCCGCCCACGAGATCATGATCGGCACCCCGGCCATCCGCAACCTGATCCGCGAAGACAAGGTGGCGCAGATGTACTCCGCCATTCAGACCGGTTCGGCCGTCGGCATGAAGACACTGGACCAGACCTTGAAGGAGCTGGTGCAGAAGGGCCTGATAACCAAGGAAGCGGCGCGGGCGAAGGCGAAGCAGCCGGATGCGTTCTGATTTGTGGGAGCTTGCTTGTGGGAGAGAGCCCTGTGTGGGAGCGAGCCCTGCTCGCGAACTGACTCAAACCTGCGGGAGCCTGCCATGACCTGGAATTTGCGACACCCGTTTTCATCACACGCAGTCTTCGGTGCTTCCTGCATGGCTGCGTGCGCAGCCCTGCTTGTTCTCGCCAACCCGGTGCTCGCCCAGGACGTCAACGGCGCGTCACTCAACGGCGCCCGAACACTGAGCGCGGGTTTTCTGCCTGACCCCCTTGTCATCGCCATCGAGCCCGGCGGGGCCACGGCGATGTCGGACATGGGTGCAGAATGCAGCGGCTTCATTTATGCATCCGCGCCGGATTTTGAACTGGTGCTGGACAGTCCCACGTCGCTCATCGGCATCTTTGTCTCTGCCAGCATTGATACGACACTGGCGATCAACGACCCCAACGGCAAGTGGATCTGCAATGACGACAGCCCGGAAGCGGGCGGCACCAATCCGGGCGTTTCGCTCGAAAATCCCGCCCAGGGAACCTATGACATCTGGGTGGGCACCTATGCGCAGTCGGGCGCGCAAGCCACCGGCAAGCTGCTGATTACGGAGTACGCGGCGTCGCAGTGGGCGGGTCTGGACATCAACGGGGCAGGCAACGCCGCACCCGCCGACACGGACACGCGCGAAAGCAACTCATATGAGGAAACGGCGTCCGCCGAAGAGACGGCCTGTCTTGAGGATGCCAATCAGTTCATTGACGCGGTCAGGGACTTCGGATCCACGATCTTTCAGGCCGAAATCTACTATGCCTGCGTGGATGACGAGCTGTGCTTCGAAGGCAAATACAGGCCCGGTTACTATTACGCCGTGGGCGAGGCGTGCGACCTTCTGCGCGGCCCATTCGAAAGCGCCAGGGATTCCTGTTTGAACTTCCCGGACATGGACAACATTCTGTACCCGACCATGTGCGGCAACTGAGTGTGGGGTTTGTCTTGCAGGAGCTTGCTTTGTGGGAGCCTGCCTTGTAGGAGCTTGCTTGCAAGCGAACTGTTCGCGGGCAAGCCCGCTCCCACACAAGCCCGCTCCCACAAAAGCCCTCTCCTACACAGAGCCCGCTCCTACCCCTTCTCCCCAAACCGCTGCGCCAGACTCTGGAACCAAGTTTCCAGAATCAGCTGCGCGGCCAGGCAGTCGAGCTGCGCAGTTGATTCGCCGCGCAGTTTCAATCCCCGCGCTTCGAACGAGCTGAGACGCTCGTCCATGCCGTAACAGGCCTTGTCATAGCGACCACTCAGACGATTGCCGAACTTGCGGGCGCGGCGCAGCAGCTCGCTGTCGCTGTCATCCATGTTGAAGGGCAGGCCCACCACGAACACATCCGGCTGCCATTTTTCCACCAGCGCGTCCAGCTGCACCCAGTCGGGAATGCCGTCGCGGGCGGGGATGGCGGTCAGCGGCGAGGCGGTGCCGAGCAGGGTCTGGCCGAAGGCGCTGCCGATGCGCCGCGTGCCGAAGTCGAAGCACAGCACCGAGAATTCGGCGCGTTTGTGAATCGGAAAGTCATCCATCAGGAGTGTCCCGCAAACGCCGACAGCTGGTTCAGGCTGACACCCAGTATGGACGCAGCCTGCTCGGCCTTCTGCGCGTGATTGTCCGAGAAAATAAGGTCCGGCAGCGCAGGGGTCGTGAGCCACACATTGTCGGCGATCTCCCGATCCAGTTGCCCGGCGTCCCAGCCAGCGCAGCCCAGCGCCACCAGGTATTGCTCGGGGCCGTTGCCGGCGGCGATGTCGGCCAGAATGTCGCGGGACATGGACAGGCTCAGCTGCGGCGTCAGGGGCAGGGTGTATTCCCACTCGCGGCCGCTGTTGTGCAGGATGAAACCCTTCTGCTTTTCTACCGGGCCGCCGCTCATCACGTAGCGGCTGTGAAATTCGATGTCGCCTCGGCGTTCGCCCATGTCGATGCCCAGCTCTTCCAGCAGGTCGGCCACGCGCATGGTGGAGGGCTTGTTGATGACGATGCCCAGCGCGCCTTCCTCGTTGTGCTTCCACAGAAAAGTGACGGTGTGGTTGAACCACGGGTCCTGCAGATGCGGCATGGCAATCAGGAACTGATTGGCCAGGGTGCCGGGCTGGGCCTCATAGTGGGTGTCGTCCTGGGTCATGGTCGCCTCACTGACTGGTGAAGGAATTGCCCTGGTGGAAACGCCAGGTGCGGATGATTTCCAGAATGTCCACGCTGCCGCGAAGCTCTTCGGGGAAAGGCTCGAAAGGCGCGGCAAGGCGCACGATCTCGATTGCGGCTTCGTCCAGCACACGCTGGCCGGACGACTGCAGAATGCGGATCTCCTGCACAGTGCCGGTAGGTCGCAGCGCCACCAGCATGCGCAGGCTGCCATAGATCTGTTGCTCGCGGGCCTGCTGCGGATAATTCAGATTGCCCACGGCTTCGATGCGCCGACGCCAGGAATCCAGGTAGAGGGCGTCGTGGCGCTCCTGGGTAGACGCCGACGAGATGGTGTAGGTGCGCGGCCGCTTGGCATAGGCCTGCTGCTGCGTGTCGAGCTGCGCCTGCAGGCTGGCGATGGCCAGGCTGAGTTCTTCGGGCGTGGCGTTCTCCGACAGCGGTGCGTCGCTCTCGGGCGCGTCGTTTTCCAGTTGCTGGTCGATGGCCTGATCCGACTCCTGCACGGTCAACAGTGCCAGGTCGCTCGGCTCGGTCTGGCGGTTGGGTGCCGGCTGCTGCTGCACCGGGTCCACCTGCTGGATGATGTCGTCGTGAAAGGGTGACACGAAGGGCGTGCTGGGGGCAGCGGCCTCGTCCAGCGTGCCGCTGCCGATCTGGTTCTCCTGGGCGATGAAGTCGGCCTCGTCGGGCCGCACGTCGCTGCGGTACTGGGCGAGGGTAATCTCGATGGCCGGCGCACTGTTGGTTTCTTCCAGATAGCTGAACCCCACTCCCGCAATCAGCATGATGTGCAGACAGGCGGAGAGGAAGATGGTGAAGCCGAAACGCTCCTTGCTCAGATCGGTTTCCGGGTTCATGGGCCTCGTGCGTGCAGCGTGCGTTCAATGGCGGTCATCAGGTCGCCGGCGATGTCCAGATCATAGGCCTTGTTCAGTTCGCGGACGCACGTGGGGCTGGTGACATTGATCTCGGTCAGGTAGTCGCCAATCACATCCAGACCCACGAACAGCAGGCCCTTCTCGCGCACCACGTCTTTCACCTGCGCGGCGATCCAGCGGTCGCGCTCGGACAGGGGCTGGGGCACGCCACTGCCGCCGGCGGCCAGATTGCCGCGTGTCTCGCCACGGGCGGGAACCCGGGCCAGGGCATAGGGCACGGGCTCGCCGTCCACCAGCAGGATGCGCTTGTCGCCGTTGACGATCTCGGGAATGAAGCGCTGGGCCATGATCGGCGTGCGGCCGTGGGCCGTGAGGGTCTCGATGATGACGCTGACATTCGGGTCGTCATGGCGCAAGCGGAAGATGGACGAGCCGCCCATGCCGTCCAGTGGCTTGAAGATCACATCGCCGTGGGTCACGTGGAAGGCCTTCAGAACACCGGGGTTGTTGCTGACCACCAGGGGCGGGCAGCACTGCGGGAACTGGGTGGCGAAGAGCTTTTCGTTGCAGTCGCGCAGGCTCTGGGGGCGGTTGACCACCAGGGCCCCGTCTTTCTCGGCCTGCTCCAGCATGTAGGTGCAGTAGACGTATTCGTTGTCGAAGGGCGGGTCCTTGCGCATCAGGATCACGTCCAGATCGCCCAGCGGCTCTTCGCTGGCTTCGCCGAACTGGTACCACTGCCTGTCGTCCCAGGCCACGGTCAGCTCCCGCATCAGCCCGTACGCCACGCCGTCGCGCAGGAACAGGTCGGACTGCTCCATGTAGAACAGCGACCAGCCGCGTTCCTGGGCGGCAACCAGCATGGCCAGGCTGGTGTCCTTCTTGTAGTTGATGCTCTGGATGGGGTCCATCACGATGCCGAGGCGAATGCTCATAGCGGGTCGGGGTTCCTGTTGGGGGCGGCGGGCCGCCTTGCTGACGTCTGGGGCGATCATACCCGAAGACGCGGGCCGGATCGACGCAGCGCGCGATTCGCGGGAACGGCAAGCCTGTGCTAGTTCTTGAGGTACAGCATTGACGCTCAGCATCCCCCTGGAAGGAGACCGGCATGGAAGCCCGCACCCGCCACACCCCTGAACATTCCCCCCAAGACAGTCCGCCCCCGCTGCCGCCCGCACCGCCACCGACTCTGGCGGGGCAGGGCACCGCCGGCCTGCGCGTGCTGCTGGTGGACGACAGCCGCACCATGCGCGAATCGGCCCGCAGTCTGCTGGAAGACAGCGGCTGCCAGCTGAGCCTGGCCAGCAATGGCTTCGAGGCGCTTTGTCAGGTGGCCATACTGCGGCCGCATCTGGTGTTCATGGACATCGCCATGCCCGAGCTGGACGGGTTTCAGGCCTGCGCCCTGATCCGTGCGTCGGCCCGGCACGGTGCCACGCCGGTGGTCCTGGTGTCGGCCAACGACGGGCGCCTGGACCGCGCCCGCGCCGAACTGGCAGGCGCCCAGCGTTACATCCTCAAACCGTTTCGCAAGGCGGATCTGCTGGCCGCCTTGCGGGAACTGGTGCCGGGCGAAGTGGCCGGTCGTGGGCCGGACAAGGACGTTGACGAACGCTCTGCGGAGCAGGAGGGCGACGATGGCGCGCGTGCTGCTGATTGAAGACTCTCCCCTGCAACGCTGGATGCTCTGCCGGCAGCTGGAAGCGCTGGGGCATGAGCCGCTGCCGGTGGATGGCTGCGCGCAGGCCCTGGCGCATGTGACTGGCGGCGACGGTGAAAGCGCCTCTGGCGATCCTCGTCGCAGCGCCCGCCCCGTGGACGTGGCGCTGGTGGCCCTGCCCCTGACGCAGGACAACGGCTTTCAGTGCGGAATGCTGCTGCGCGAGGCGGGGGTGCGTTCGGTGCTGCTGCTGGCCGATGTCCCCCGCGAGACAGACGCCTGGTGGGCACGCAGTCTGGGTCTGGGCACTGCCGACGGGGCGTGGACGGTGCTGCTGCGGCCCGTCGCGCAGCAGACCCTGGGTCTGGCCCTGAGCGCCGCATTGGAGGAAACCCGCCATGGGCAGCCTGCATGATCTGGCACTGGCCGCGTTGCGGCAGGCCCTGATGACGCGCACCGATGCCCTGTTGCGAACCCTGGACACGGTGTTCGCGGAACGTTCCCTGCAGGCCGCGCTGCAGGCACGCCGGCAACTGACTGAGTTGCGGGCAGTGGCACGTTTTCTGGACGACCGCGCCCTGCAGCGCGAGTGCGTGGAGTTGCAGCGGCGGCTGCTGGCGGATGGTCGCCTTGTGACGCAGGGGGTGCCCGAGCCGCAGGCGCGCGGGTTGCTGCGGCTGGCGCTGCAGATTCGCTGGCAGGCGGGAACCCTCGCGCAGCCTGCGCCGTGGCCGGACACTCGCAGCCAGCGCGCCGCGCAGCTGGCTCCGGACCTTCCTCAGGTGCTGCTGCGGCAGGTGCGCGCCCGCCTGAGTCAGCACGCAGGGCTTGGCACCGTGGCGCAGAGCGAATCCTGGCAGGCGCTGCGTGGCGCAGCGTTGCTGGCCGAGGTGTTGCCCGCCAGCGTCCAGCTGGCCACCAACGAAGTGCAGGCCCTGCTGCGCTGGGAGCAAGATATGCTGATGCCCGGCCAGTCGCCGTCCGCCCTGCTGCTGCAGCGGCTAGCCACACGCCTGCAGGCACTGTGCGAAGAGGCTGGCGCCTCGGCGGCGTTGCGGCAGAGTCTGGCAACGGAACGCGGTCCGCTGGCTGAGCGCACGCTGCATTTTCTGCAGCAGGCCGTGGTGCTGTTGCCGGAATTCACACAGGTGAGTGCCGCGCTGCTGCGCGCCCTGCTGCAGACGCTGCGCCTGGCGCGCCTGCTGGAGACATGGCAGAGCGTGCCCTCGCTCACCGCAACAAGCTTGCCGGCCATGGCCAGGCCTGTGTTGCTGCGCATGCTGCTGCGGCTGCAGGACGACCTGGCCCGCGCGGCCTCCGGCAATTCCGTGGCGTGTGCGGGGCTGCTGCCCGCACAGTTGGAGGCCGCCATGCGACGCTGTCTGCACCAGCAGCGACCGCTGGCCGTCACGCACATTCTTGAGAGCACGCTGGGCGCAGCGTGTTTGCAGCACCTGGCGACGGCCCCGGCCTTGCTGTCACTGGCGCAGCAGGAACGCACAGCCGCTGCGCACTGGCTGGGGCACTGGCAGCAGACATGCGCCGAACACCCAGGCCTGCATCCGCTGCCCGACGCCGCCGATCTGGCGGTGACTCGGCTGACGCAACAGGCGCTGCTGACGGGCGATCTGGCCTTGCATGAGCTGCTGGTCCTCCTCGGCCACTGCTTCACGCGCAGTCGTGAGCTGCAGCGGGATGCCCGCGACTGGCTTGCGGTCCTGGCACTTGTGTTGCCCTTTGTGGAGGATGCGACCCGGCAGTGGCAGCGCCAGCGGGTACTGCGCAGGCTGCTGCAGCTGGAGGCGCGCCTGCGGGTACAGACCAGTGCCAGCGCGGCCGATGTGGCCCTGAGTCTGGCACGTGGGCTGCGGGTGCTGCCGGGATTCAGCGTGCCGGAATTTCTGAAGGAGGGCGCTTCACCCCAGGTGAACGGGGTACTCAACCGTCAGGTGCTGATGGAACTGCGCATGCTGGCCAGTGGGGCCCGCACCCTGCAGGTGCAGCGTATTGCCGCGCTCAGTGGCGCCCTGGCTCAGGTGCACGAGGTGCTGGCGCAAGTGCCGGAGTCGCCGTCCCGGTTTCTGGAAAGCACCGGCGGCACGGCGCTTCTGGTGCAGGCCCATGGGGACTTGCGCCGGGGGCTGAATCAGGCGGCTGCCCGGCAGGAGACCAGTGAGAGTCGGGCCCTTCTCGGCGCACTGTATGGCTGGCTGGCCCGCCACGGCGAGCAGGCGGCCGGGCGCGCAGGCTTTGTGCAGGAGGCCCAGGCCTTGATGCAGCAGATTGTCCGCGCGGGGTCCGACCACCAGCGCCTGCATGCGCTGCACACCTTGAAGGGCAATGCCGCTCTGTATCGCTGCGAGCCCATCGTGCAACTGTGTCATCGCAGCGAACGCAACCTGCTGCATGCGGCGCAAGCCGCGCATTTGGACGGGGCCAGCGCAGACACCGGCGTGCGCGAACCCGCCGCCCTGCCGCCCCTGCTGAGCCAGCTGCAGCGCGCGGTGGCCCGGCTGAGCGTCGATGACCCTGTGGCAGCTGACTCTGTTGGAGCGGGCCTGGTGGGAGCGGGCCCTGCCCGCGAACGACCTCCCACAGCCCTCCCGCCCCCCACGAACTCCCTTACTGCCGCCTGCTCGCCACCCGCCTGCGCAGTGGCCTGCAGTCCATGCTCGACCTCCTGCAGTCGGTCGACACCGCACCAGACGCTGGCCGTCTGCACCTGGCCCGGGAACTGCTGCAGGAGCAACTCGCCCAGGCCGCACAGCTGGAGGAAGATTTGCTGGCCTCCCCCCGCGTGCATCTTGCGCGCCTTTCACCCCGACTGCGGCGGGTGCTGGAAGATACGGCCAACCGTCAGGGCAAGTCGGCGCGGCTGGAAATCTGCGACGCTGGCCGCAGCGTAAACCGAGGGCTGCTGGAAAAACTCGTGGCGCCACTTGAACATCTGCTGCGCAACGCTGTCGTGTACGGCATCGAATCACCTGCCCAGCGGCGTTCCCTTGGCAAGCCGGCCTGCGGTCGCGTGCGGGTGCTGCTCGAGGGCGGCGACGGGCCATGGCGGCTGGGTGTCGAAGAAGATGGGCAGGGACTGGTCGTCACGGAGCGGCTGTTCCAGACGGGCTACAGCACCTGTCGGCGTGCGCAGGTCCATGCGGGTCATGGCCTTGGTCTGGCGGCCGTGAAGGCGGGAATCGAGGCGCTTGGGGGGTGTGTCTCAGTGTCGAGTACACCGGGGACGGGCACCTGCTTCTGGCTGCAAATGCCCGAAAACTCTGGGCTTGGGGATAATCGTGCGATGCCGCTATAATGCCGGCTTCGTGAAGCTGGTGGGGTAGGAACGCATTGAAGAAACTGGGGTTCGCCTGGGGAATTGGAGGCATACTCCTGCTTCTCACCTTTGCAGTGGTGCGCCTGTCGCCCATGGCGTTTGAGCTTGCCGCGCTGGAACTGCAGCCGCTGCATGTGGCTGCGCTGGTATTCAGTGTGCTCTACATGTCCTACGCCGAAGGCTACAAAGGCTTTCATCGTGGCTTCGCGCCTCGTGTCGTCGCCCGGGCAAGTTATCTGAGCGAGCACCCGCGCCCTCTGCACGTGCTGCTGGCGCCGGCTTTCTGCATGGGCTATATCCACGCCACCCGCCGCCGCAAGTTGCTGTCGTTCGGGCTGACCAGCATGATTGTGTGTTTCGTACTGATCGTGCGCATGTTGCCGCAGCCCTGGCGCGGCATCGTCGATGCGGGCGTGGTGACGGGGCTGGTGGTGGGCATCGGCTCGATTCTGTATTTTCTGTGGCAGAAGCTGCGACACCCCGAGCGTCCCGACGTGGGCACCGACATTCCTGAGTCCGGCAGCGCCGCCCTGGCGCCGTGACTCGCAAACAACCGGCCTGACTGCACGGTCAGGTCTGCACGCCAGCGGTGGTCTGAGAATGCCCAAGCACAGCAACAAACTCAGCATCTGCGCCATCATCGTCAGCTTCAACCCTGATGCGAACGTGCTCACCTCGCTGCTGCGCCAGATCGGCACCCAGTGCGAGTTTCTGCTGATCGACAATGACTCGGGCAACATCGAGAACTTTCGCGGCATTGCCGAGGCCACGCCCCGCTGCCTGGGTGTCCGCTTGCTCGACGCCAATATCGGGCTGGCCAGTGCGCTGAATCTGGGGCTGGAAGAGGCCGCCAGGCGTGGCTTTGGCTACGCGGTGCTGTTCGATCAGGACAGCCAGGTGCCCGTGTCCTTCTTCGCCAATCTGTATGCGTCCTACATCGAAGCCAGCCGCCTCAGCCCCATGCCGGTGGCTGCTGTGGGGCCCCGCATTACCAATCCCACGTCGGGCACCAGCATGTCCTTCAAGTTGTTTTCGCGCTGGTTCGGTCGCACCGACCGCAAGCTGGGCGGCAGTGACCGGCTGTACCAGGCCGAGTTCCTGATTTCCTCCGGCTGCCTGATCTCTCTCAGCGCTTTGCAGGCCATCGGTCCGATGCGGGACAGTTACTTCATCGACAACGTGGACCTGGAGTGGTGCTTTCGCGCCCGTTCCAAGGGTTACGCGGTGGCCGGCACGGACAATGCCACGCTCTTCCATCGCATCGGCGAGCCCAGTGACGAGCCACTGGTACGCGCCGGCATCATGGTGCGCCACAGCCCGCAGCGCAGTTACTACTCCACGCGCAACCGCTTCGCGCTGTATCGCGAACCCTATGCACCCTGGGGCTGGAAGCTGCGGGACTTTCCGCGCTTCCTGCTGAAGACGCTGTGGTTGTTGCTGTTCTCGCCGCAGCGCGGGGATTACTGGACGAACATCCGCAAGGGGCTGGCCGATGCACGGAGCGTGGGCTGATGCCGCTGCCCCGCGTCGCGATTCTGCTGCCTACCTGGAATGGCGAGAAATACCTGCATGAGCAGGTGGATTCGCTGCTGGCCCAGGACTATCCCGACTTCATCATCGTCAGCCGCGACGATGGCTCCCGCGACAGCAGCCCCGCCATCATCGCCGACTATGCTGTCCGCTTCCCCGAGCGCTTCCATATCGTGCCCGCCGATGGCCGCAATCTGGGCGCCAGCGGCAGCTTCGCGTTGTTGATGGCCTATGCCCTGCAGGAGAAAGCAGCTCTAGGGCTGGGCAGTGCCTGGGTGCTGCCCAGCGATCAGGACGATGTGTGGCATGCCGACAAGCTGCGGACGTCGATGACGCGCATGCTGGAACTGGAGGGGCGCTACCCCGGCCAGCCGCTTCTGGTGCATGGCGACCTGGAAGTGGTGGACGAGGCAATGTGTCAGATGGCGCCGTCCTTTGTGCGCTACCAGGGTCTGAAGCCCCTGCGCAACAGTTTCGGCCGTCTGCTGGTGAGCAACACTGTCACGGGGTGTACGGCGCTGTGCAATGAGGCGCTGCTCATGCGCGCGCTGCCCGTGCCGGCCCAGGCCGTCATGCACGACTGGTGGCTGGCACTGGTGGCGGGGGCTTTTGGCAGGCTGAGTTACATCGACGCGCCGCTGCTGCAGTACCGGCAGCATGGCGCAAACACCATCGGGGCGAAGGAGTACAAACAGCCACCTTTGCTCAAGGGCTTCTGGCAACGGCTGCGGGATGACCGGCACCGCGCACTTCTGCAGGGGCTCGCAGCTCAGGCACAAGCGTTTCATGCGGCACACGCGCGCGCTCTGAGTGTTGCCCAGCGCCTGGATCTGCGCATGGCCATGGCGCTTGCCAGTCACAGCCTTTTGGTACGGAAACTGGCGCTGAAATTCTTCCTTTCGCGCTGACCGCGCGATTCTCGCAACTGCTGCCTCGGCGACTGCTTGTCAACACCACCCTCAGCGAATATTGGCGCGGATCTGACGGATCGCGGCAAGACGCTTGCGCATGAGTTCGCCCACCGGCAGCGGCGCGAACTCGGCCGCGATGGTCGCCCGCGCGTTCTCGCCCAGCTGGCGGCTCAGTGCCGGGTCGCCCGCAAGCTGCTGCATGGCACGGGTCGCGTGGGCTTCATCCGGCTCGGCCCAGGTCTGGCCCTTCTTGTAGGGGCCGTAGTCTTCGGCCAGCGTCACCAGCGTGTAGTCAATGCCGATGCTGTTGCCAGGCCGCATGTAGTCGATGTTGCCCGACCACGCAGTGGCCATCACGGCCTTGCCCAGCGCCATCGCTTCGGCGGGCCCGAAGCCGAACCCCTCGGAGCGGTGCAGCGAGACATAGCAGTCGCAGCAGCCAATCAGCGCATTCACCTGCGTACGGCTGTACACCTGGTCCAGCAGCAGAATGTTGCGATGCGCGCCGATGGCCTCGCGGATACTGCGCATGGCATCCGGCGTGGGATTGTTCACCTTCAGCACCAGCTGTGCCGACAGATCGTCCGGGCTGAAGGCGTTCTGGAACGCACGCATCGCGCCGTAGGGGTTCTTGCGCTCGGGCCGGCTGTAGGTGTCGAACATCGCCAGGAACAGGAAGCAGTCCTCTGGCAGGCCGAAACTGCTGCGGCTCAGGCCCGGGTCCGCATGCACTTCCACTGCGTGGGGTATGCGCACCACGGGTATGGGGGACTTCATGGCCACGGCTTCCTGCACGAAGTGGGAAGGCACCCAGATCTCGTCGAAATACCAGTAGGCCTTCTCCCAGTCCACCGGAATCTCCGGCAGCTCCCAGGCCCAGTAGCCAATTCGGTAATGCCCGTCGAAATATCCCGCCGGCAGTTCGTTGATGGCCTGCAGGGCGTGATCGGGATTGATGTGCAACAGCGTCACGTCATAGGGCGCCGACTGCATCTCCTTGTGCTCCCAGCTCAGATCGGTCATGCGCGACGGGTTGTGGGACTGGAAGCATACGATGCCGAAGGGCTCGTTCGCTGCATCCAGCGCCTTGGCGTCGCTGCGGGCCCCTTCGCCGATGCCCATCTCGGCGCGGGTGTAGCCGATCAGATTCACCCCGGCCTGCAGGGCCACGGGCGTGCCGGGTGTGCCTGCATCACCGGCGGCAGCGGTGGCGCCGACACTGCTGCGCAGGCTGGTTACCTGCAGCGTGAAGTCACCTTTGTCGGCCGACAGATTCGGGTTGTACCACGCATCGCCCGCCATGAAGCGCTTGCTCCAGCGTTGCCACATGGCCTTCTCGTCTTCCTTGGGCACACTGGTCTTGCGGCTGATGCTCTCGTGGTGGATCAGCGAGCACAGCGGCGTCCACAGATTGCGATAGCCGGCGTCGAGCAGACGCAGGCACAGGTCCACATCATTGCCCACCACGGCCAGCGCTTCGTCGAAGCCGCCAATCTTCTCGAACTTGTCCCGGCTCACCATCAGGCACGCGCCGGTATTGGCTGACACTTCGCGCACGGTGGCGTGCAGCATGCGGTAGATGGTGTCGGAAGGCATGCGATTGTGCAGCAGATGGATGCCGCCGCCGCCGTAATTGACCAGCAGCACCCCCGTGTGCTGGAGCGCGCCGTTGGGATAGTAGAGCAGGGCGCCAACGCTGCCGATCTCGGGGCGCAGCGCCTGCCGCACCAATTGCCCGAGCCAGTCGGGCGAGGTGATTTCGATATCATCGTTCAGAAACAGAAACAGCTCGCCGCTGGCGTGGCGCACGCCGATGTTGTTCAGGCGCGCCCAGTTGAATGGCTCATTGCACTCGATCACTGTGAACTGCTTGTCCCGCAGGTACTGGATGCCATCGGGGTATTTGCCGCGGCCGTTGTCCAGGATCACCACTTCATAATTCGGATACTGCGTGAGCGCCAGCAGCGATTCGATGCAGGGCGTGATCAGTGCCAGTCGTCCCATGGTCGGGATGATGATGGAGACTTTCGGCGCGCTCCCCTGCGGCAGCGGCCAGTGCACGGCGCGCAGGCCATGGGACTGCTCGAGCACCTCGGCCAGCGGCGCGTGACGGGAGAGGTGGGCACGCAGCGCGGCGAGCTCCGCCGCCCGCAGCACATCGCTGTTGCTGCCGGGTTCCGGGGCGCTCCACAGCATCAGCGCAATGCGGTGCACCTGTGTGCCGTGCATGCCGAGGCTGGCATCCAGCAGGCAGGCATAACGCCAGGCAGGGCTGCTGCACTCGCGCGCCGTCCCCTTGTGCAGCACGTCATTGCGCAGCGCATACACGCCGCCGATGTAATCACTGGAATACAGGTGCTCAGGCGCCCATTGCGGTGTAAAGCAGGGCTGCAGATGCGTGCCGGTGGCATTCACCTGGTCGTGGTCGCTGTAGATCAGCTGCGTGTCGGCCGTGAGTGCTGCGCGTCCCATCTCACTCAGCGCATGCGGAGCGAGTGTCTCGCCAGCGCGCAGGAACATGCTCCAGCCAGGCTGCGTGCTCATGTCCTGCAGCGCCGCATTCACCGTTGCAGACCAGCGCACAGTCGCCGTGGTGGGCAGTGCTTTCGCGACGAATTGTTCCAGTTCCGGGGTGGCTGTCGCCACGACCTGCAGGTCGAGGTAAGGCCACGACTGCCCGGCCAGGCTGCTCAGCGTGGTGAACAGCGCGTCGGTATCGCCAGTGCCCTCCACCAGCAGGTGAAAGCGGGCTGTGTTGGACTGAGTGCCGGCCAGCGCGCGCATGGCAGACACTTCGGCGTCGTCTGGCGTGTTGCGCCAGTACCAGGTGTTGTAGAGATCATCGTTCTTGAACAGCACGAACCCGCGGCTCAGCGTGCGGACATGGCCGGCCTTGTCGGTGAAGACCAGTTCCAGCTGGTGCGCGCCCGCCGGCAGATCGGGCAGGGCAATTTCCTGATAGAAGCCCGCCGAGAAGGCATCCGGAATGTCCTTGAACACTTCGGCGATGTCTGGCCGGCTGACGCCTGTGTTGAAGCTGGCGTGCAGAAGGCCGTCGATCTTCGCCTCTATCTGCGCAATGCCGGATGGGGCGCAGCACCAGCCCTGCAGGCTGATCAACTCGGGGAACTCATTCTGCGTGGCACTGGGGATGTCGAGATTGCAGTGAATCAGCTCCGATCCTGCGACAGTGACAACGATGGGTGCCGCCGGCGCCTGAGCTGCTGCAACCGGGTTTGCCTGCGTCAGGTCGCTCTGGGCAAGGGGCTCATCGAGCAGCGGTGAGGTTGGCGCGGGCACCGCTGCGACATAAACCACTGCGGCAGGCGCCGGCGCAGGGTGGTTTCCCATCGCGGCCAGTTTGCGGCGCGCCCAGCGCAGTGGTCTGGTGACTTTCCAGGACTGCGAATGCAGGATCATGTGCAGGTCCGCCGAAAGCTGTGCTGCCTGGGCACGGGACCCTTCCAGTTCAGCAGTGCGCTTGTTCAGACTGTGGCCCAGCTTGTTCAACTGTTGATGCAGGCTGCGAATCTCGTTCTGCAGGCGCCGGGCCTCCTCGTGAATCTGCACCAGCGCTTCGTTGTGACGCTGTGCCTCCATGGCCAGCTCCACGCCCAAGGCGCGGGAGTGTTCGTGCACTGCGACTGCATCGCTGTTCAGCCGGGCAATATCGCCGTGCAGCTTTTGAACCAATGGTGTCTCGTCCAGGCTGCCCAGAGTCTCATTCAGCTGTGCGCCGCTCCAGCGCGCACGCCACTTGTCGAAGACGCGGGCCCTCGCCCTGGCGATGGGGTGCTCCGGCGAATAGCGGGTGCGAGGGTCCTGAGAGGCGGTGTTGGATTCGCCACCCTGGCGGTAAAACGCGCTGATCACATCAATATGCCGGAAAGGGGCGAGCGCCGCGCACTGCAGCCAGAAATCCCAATCTTCGAAGATGTCGAGGGTGATGTCGAAGCGGCAACCCGCCTGCACCAGCGTGCGCCGGAACAACGCAGAGTGAATCGGAATGAAATTGTCGCGGCGCAGACGGGCCGGGTCGAATGCGATCCGCAGCGTCGCGTCCAGCAGCGTGCCATCGGGGGCGGTGTTCCGGGTACTGCTGTAGGCCACGCCCAGTGCGGCATCCGCCTGCAGGCACTCGACGAGGGTCTGCACGTGCCCAGGGGCAATCCAGTCATCCTCGTCCAGAAACATCAGGTACTCGCCTTGCGCCGCATCCAGCGCGGCATTGGCAGCGGCGGGCCGGTTCCAGGGCGACTGCCCGCCCACTTCACGCACTGGGGTCGTCAGGTCCATCTCGCGCCAGGCACTCACGCCTTTGCCAGAGGCATCCACCAGCACGATCTCGATGTGCGGATAGGTCTGCTCCTCTACCGAACGCAGGGCTTGCGCCAGCTCGGGCCGGTTCATGCTGCGGCACAGGATGGACACGAGACCGGGCGTTCCGGAGGCGGATTGAGAAAGTACGTCAGAGGGGCGCTGGGTCATTGCGGAGAGTCTTTTTTTTTTACCGTGGAAGTAAGTGGGTGGCGTCGGCACACTCGTGAGGGCAAGACGCTCCTGGCGTCGCAGTTCATGTTCAGTAAGCAGCTCGGGCTGACACAGCAACTCGGGTGTCAGCACACAAAACGCCTCGGCATAGCGCACCTGCGCCGGCAACGTGTAGGTGCGGTAACGGTTCAGTGCGAAGATAAGTTCATCGTAAGGCTGGATGCCCAGCTGCGAGGGGTAACAGGCAATGGCCGTGCGCTTGCCCGCTTCATGGGCCGTGATGTCCACCAGCACATCGACCCGCTGCAGCGGGGCGCCGATTTCGTACATCGCCACGCGCAGGGCGTGTCCTTCCTCCACAAGGCGCCGGGTGGCCTCAATGGCGATCCAGGCCGTGGCGCGGTGATCAGGATGAATCTCGTGGATGCTGGGTGTCAGGACCAGATCGGCGCCGGCCGTCAGAATGGCCTGCCTTGCGGCCGCCAGCGTGCGCTCGTCGCACACCACTCCCCGGTCGGGTTCGCGCCAGAAGTGCACTTGCGTGAGGCCAAGCACCTTTGCGGCCGCCAGAGTCTCGGCCTCGCGCACTCCGGCGCCGGCCTTGCCGTGTTCGCCGTAATCGCCAGAGGTGAGCAGCACAGCCTGTACCGGTATGCCCCGCTGCGACAGCGCCAGCGTCAGCCCGCCACAGCCCAGCGCCTCGTCATCGGGGTGCGGGGCGAACACCAGGGCGGCGCGGCACTCGATGAGGGGACTGGCATGATAGGGCGTCAGGCGTGATTCCATCGCGATCGCTCAGCTGACCTTGCGGATGATGATCGACTCCAGCACTTCTCCAATGAAGTCCAGGAACAGCGTGTCGAGGTCCTCGTTGAAATAGTCCTGGGACTTGTTGCCGATGGCGAGCACGCCCAGCATGCGTTCGCGGCCGATCGGGCACAGTGCCACGGAGCGGATGCTGGACGAGCGGTGCGGGAACAGGAACGCCGCTGTGTCCTTGCTGACTGCCTTGCAAAGCGTGCGGCGGTCGCGCAGCAGGGTCGGAAAGTTTTCCTGCAGGAATTCGGCGGACTCCAGGCGGGTGTGCTCGACGTTGCGCAGATGATCGGCCTGGAACAGGATCACGCTGCAGGCATCGATGCCGGGCTGGGTACACAGATTGGCTTCGGTGGCGCTGGCAATCTGCGCCACTTCGTCTTCCATCAGCAGTGCCAGAATCAGCGCGCGGGTGACATTGAAGAGCTGATCATTGTACTTGGCGGTCTCCAGCAGCTGATTGAGCGTGTGGCGCGACTCGATGCTGCGCTCGCGCAGTATCTTTACCTGCCGTTCCAGCAGAGAGATGGCATGGCCGCTTTCGTGGGGCAGGGTGATCTCGGCCAGCAGGGAATCCCGGTTGATGAAGAAGTCGGGGTGCTGCTTCAGGTAACTGGCCACCTGATCGGCGCTCAGCGGGCTGTTCTTGTCATTGTTGTGCTGTGGAGAGGTCTCGCTCATACGCTGTCTTCACTCACGGATTGATAGGGGAATGCTTCACGAAAACTGGTCAGGATCAATGCTGCCTTCGAACACGCTGGTGGCCGGGCCGCGCATGATGACAGGCTGGCCCGCTGCGGCCCAGCTCAGGCGCAGGTCGCCGCCGGTGAGGTGGGCCAGCACGTCGGCATCGAGCAGTCCTGCCGCCCGGCCGCACACTACAGCCGCACAGGCGCCGGTGCCGCAGGCTTGCGTCTCGCCCGCGCCACGCTCGAACACCCGCAGGCGGATGCGGCTGCGGTCAAGAATCTGCATGAAGCCGACATTCACGCCCCGGGGAAAATCCGGGTGACTGCCCAGCGCGGTGCCGATCGCGCGTACCGCGCTGGCAGCGACATCGTCCACCACGATCACCGCATGGGGGTTGCCCACCGACACGGCGTGGAAAGAGACGCTCAGCGGCTGACCCTCGACAGTCAGCGTGCGCTGATAGACCGGTGCCTGGTCTGCCACAAAGGGCAAGGCGGCGGGTGTGAAATCCGGGGTGCCCATGTCGACGGTCACAAAACCATCATCTCCCACACTCAGCACGATCACGCCACGCATGGTCTGCACGCGCATTTCACGGTGAGCAGTCAGGCCTTTGTCGAGCACAAAGCGGGCGAAACAGCGCGCGCCATTGCCACAGTGCTCCACTTCATTGCCATCAGCGTTGAAGATGCGGTAGTTGAATTCCACGTCGGGTCGCGTCGGGGCTTCGATCAGCAACAATTGGTCGAAGCCTATGCCGGAATGGCGATCGGCCAGGCGACGGATCTGGGTGCTGGTCAGCACGACGGGATTCGAAATCAGGTCGATGACCATGAAGTCGTTGCCGAGGCCGTGCATTTTCGTAAACGGTAAGTACATAAAATCTCGTCAGGGAAGCACTGACTCCAGAGCCAGCTGATACTCCAGAGTTTCGCGCTGCCGCACCACGGTAGCGACGTCGCCTTCCACCATGATCTCTGCGACACGATTGCGCGTGTTGTAATTCGAGCTCATCACGAACCCATAGGCGCCAGCGGTGCGCACGGCCAGCAGATCACCCTGGGCAATGGCCAGCGTGCGCTCCTTGCCCAGGAAGTCGGAGGACTCGCAGACAGGACCTACCACATCGTACACACGGGTCGGCACAGCGTCCGGCGCATGTTCCTGCACGGCTACGATATTCTGCCAGGCGCCATACAGTGCGGGCCGCAGCAGATCATTCATGGCGCCGTCCACAATAGCAAAATTCTTGTGGGCGTTGTGCTTGAGATACTCGATCTTCGTCACGAACAGACCGGCGTTCGCGCAGATTGAACGCCCTGGTTCCAGAAAAAGACTCAGGCTGCGTCCGGCGATGCGCCCGAGCACCGCGTGGATGAATTCCGCCGGTGCGGGCGGCTTCTCGTCCCGATAACACACCCCCAGTCCGCCACCCATGTCGAAGTGACGAATGGCGATGCCCTGAGCGGCCAGCGTGTCCACCAGCAACAGCACCCGATCGATGGCGTCGAGGTAAGGAGCGATGGTGGTCAGTTGCGAGCCGATGTGGCAGTCCACGCCCACGATGTCAATGTGGCTCATCTTCGCGGCACGCCCGTAGACGTCCACGGCGGTGTCGATGGCGATGCCGAACTTGTTTTCCTTCAGTCCGGTGGAAATATAAGGATGGGTGCCCGCATCGACATCGGGGTTCACCCGCAGCGAGATCGGCGCACGCAGGTTCAGACGCGCGGCAACGGCATTGATGCGGTCCAGTTCTGGCTCGGACTCCACGTTGAAGCAGCAGATGCCCAGTGTCAGCGCACGGGCGATCTCGTCTTCCGTCTTGCCAAGGCCCGAGAAGATCACCTTGCCCGGGTCGCCTCCGGCGCGGATCACGCGCTCCAGTTCGCCGCCGGACACGATGTCAAAGCCTGCGCCAAGGCGCGCCAGCACGTTCAGCACCGCCAGGTTGGAGTTGGCCTTGACGGCAAAACAGGTCAGATGTGGCGTGCCGGACAGCGCTTTTTCATAGGCCAGAAGATTGTGCTCCAGTGCGGAGCGCGAGTAGATGTAACATGGCGTCCCGAAACGCCGGGCAAGATCGGAGACTGGGATGTCTTCTGCAAACAAGGCATTGTCACGGTACTGGAACGGATCCATTGATGAGCGTCCTGGGAGTCGGTGGAAAGAGGTGTCAATCAGCGCACGGAGGCCGTGAAGGCGCTCTGGTCGGGTCGCTGAAGGGGGCCCTTCTGACCACAGCTCAAAAGGCCGCAGCACAGGAAAAGCATCAGTGTCAGGCGCAGGGAATTGGTCACGGTTGTGGGCTTGTCCGGGTTCTTGAAAGTGCCGGGATTATAGCCGCAGACGTGTCGCAAAAGCCACGACGCCGAGGCTTGCAGGCTGCTTGATCTGACTTGAAATCACGCATCGCTGTCCCCACAAAGGCGGCTCGTTTGTCGTATACGGAACTATAATCATGATTGAAATTAATCAGTTAACGAAAAAATTCGACAATTTTACAGCCGTGGACAATCTCAGTTTCACGGTGCGGGAAGGTGAAGTACTGGGATTTCTCGGGCCCAACGGCGCGGGCAAGTCCACGACCATGAAGGTCATCACTGGCTTTCTGGCGGCCACCTCCGGCTCGGTGAAGGTGGACGGGCACGACATCGCCACCGACCCGCTGGCCGTCAAGGGGCTGATCGGTTACCTGCCCGAAGGCGCGCCCTGTTATCCCGACATGACGGTGCTGCAGTTCCTCGACTTCATCGCCGAGATCCGCGGCTTCACCGGCCAGGAGAAGCAGCGCCGCATCGACAAGGTGATCGGGGACGTCGAGCTGGGGGCCGTTTGCCACAAGACCATCGACACCCTCTCCAAAGGTTTCAAGCGCCGGGTGGGACTGGCCCAGGCCATCCTGCATGACCCCAAGGTGCTGATTCTGGACGAGCCCACCGATGGCCTCGACCCGAACCAGAAACACCAGGTCCGCCAGCTCATCCGCAACCTCGCCAAAGACAAGATCGTCATCATCTCCACCCATATCCTCGAAGAAGTCAGTGCCGTGTGCACCCGCGCGATCATCATCGCCGGCGGGCGCATTCTGGCCGATGGCACCCCGAAGGAGCTGGAGGCCCGCTCGCGCTACTACGGCGCTGTGAGCGTGCAGCTGACGGCAGATTTCGATCTGCACAAGGCGGTGGCGAGTGTGACGGAAGTCAGCGGCATCGAGCTGAGTGATGCCAGCGGACGCCGCCACGTGCTGCTGCCGCAGCAGGGCGCGCAGATCTTCAGCAAGGTGCTGGATCTGGCGCAAAACGAGCGCTGGCCAGTGGCGGAATTTCATCTGGTGGAAGGGCTGCTGGAAGATTACTTCCGCAGTGTGACACAGGGCACGGTCACTGGCGGTGCCCCGAAGCATGAGACAGGAGTGACGCAATGAGAATTCTGCAGATCATTTTCAAACGCGAACTGGCCGGCTACTTCGCCACCCCGCTCGCCTATGTGTTCATCGTGATCTTTCTGGTGATGAACGGCATCTTCACCTTCGACCTGGGCGGTTTCTACGTGCGCGGCCAGGCTGACCTGATGACTTTCTTCAGTTTCCATCCCTGGTTGTATCTGTTCATGATTCCGGCCATCGCCATGGGCCTGTGGGCCGATGAGCGCAAGACTGGCACCATCGAACTGCTGATGACGCTGCCGGTGAAGCTCACCGATGCGGTGCTCGGCAAATTCCTCGCCGCGTGGGTATTGTGCGGTGCGGCACTTCTGCTGACCTTCCCCATCTGGATCACCGTGAACTATCTGGGCGACCCTGACAACGGGGTGATCGTCGCGGCCTATCTGGGCAGCTGGCTGATGGCCGGCAGTTTTCTGGCCATCGGTTCGTGCATGTCGGCCATGACGCGCAATTCGGTGATTGCCTTCATCCTGACCGTGGCCATCTGCTTCGTGTTCGTGGCCTCGGGCTCCGAGATTGTGCTGAACGCCTTCAACTGGGCGCCGCAAGTGCTGGTGGATGCCGTGGCCGCACTGAGTTTTCTGACGCATTTCGACGCCATCAGCAAAGGGGTGCTCGACGTGCGTGACATTCTGTTCTTCCTCGTGTTCATGGCGTCGTGGCTGTTTGCCTCCGCCATCGTCATCGAAATCAAGAAAGCGAATTGAGGAGTCTGATGATGAACAGCAAGATGATGTTTTCTGGAAAAGGCCTGGTGATCACCGGCGCCTTCCTGCTGGTCAGCGTGGCGCTGATCAGCGTGTTTCCCCGGCTGCGCGTCGACCTGACGCAGGACAGTCTCTACACCCTCGCCGATGGCACCCGCAATATCGTGCGCAATCTCGAGAAGCCCGTCGAGCTGTTGTTCTTCTACTCCGAAGAGGCGACGGCCGATGTGCCCCAGCTGCGCACCTATGGCACCCGCGTACAGGAGTTGCTGCAGGAAATGGAGATCGCCAGCGAGGGCAACCTGACACTGCGCCTTGTGGACCCGGTGCCGTTCTCCGAGGAAGAAGACGAAGCTGTAGAGTACGGCGTGCAGCGCGTGCCGCTGAGCGAAGGCGGCGAGGAAGTGTTCTTCGGCATCGTGGCAGTGGATCCGTCCACCGTTGAGGCAGAAGGCGAGGAAGCCGAGGCGGAGAAAATCTTCAAGACCATCGCCCTGGTGCGGCCTGATCAGGAAGAGTTTCTGGAATACGAAGTTGCCAAACTGATTACCCAGGTGGCGAACCCCACGCCGCCAGTGGTGGGGTTCCTGTCCAGCGTTCCCGTGGATGGCGGCATAAATCCCGACACGATGCAGCCGGTGGCGCCGCTGATGATCATGGACACCATCCGTCAGCTGTACACCGCCCGGCGGGTGGCACCCGATGCCACGAGCATCGACGAGGACATCACCATTCTGATGCTGGTGCATCCGCAGGAGCTGAGCCTGCAGACCCAGTACGCAATCGATCAGTTCGTATTGCGTGGCGGCAAGGTGCTGGCCTTCCTCGATCCCAACGCCGACTCCCAGGCACAGCCGGGCGAAGACGGTGTGCCTGTGGCGCGTCCGAATCAGGCCTCGGACCTCGCAGCACTGCTGGCAGCATGGGGCGTGCAGTTCGACAATACCCGCGTGGTGGCCGACCGCGAGCAGGCGCTGCTGGTGAATCTGGGTGAGTCCACGCGCCCGGTGACGCACTACGGCATGATGGGCCTGCAGCGCGGCAGTTTCGCGAATGACATCGTGACCACGGGAATGCAGGTGTTGAACCTGTCCTCCGCCGGCGCGATCTCGCCGCTCGAGGGCGCACAGACCACCTTCGAGCCTTTGCTGCAGAGCAGTGCTGACGCTGGCCTGATGGAGGCGCCGTTGTTCAAGGCGCTGACCGACCCGACCATTCTGCTGGATGACTTCCAGGCCACCGGCGAGCGTTACACCATTGCGGCGCGCGTCTCCGGCCCCGTGCAGTCGGCCTTCCCCGAGGGACGTCCGGCGCCGGCAGCAGAGCCTGCTGTGGACGCTGCCGATACTGCTGGCGCAGATGCGGTGGCGAGCGCAGAACCGACACCGACACCGGCTGTCGAGGAGCCCGTGGCGGCCCATCTGAGTCAATCGAACGGCCCGGTCAATATCATCCTGATTGCCGACTCGGACATGCTCAACGATCGACTGTGGGTGCAGATCCAGTCCTTCTTCGGCCAGCGCATCGGCCAGGCCTTCGCGAGCAATGGCGACTTCATCATGAATTCGCTGGACAATCTCTCAGGCAATGCCGAGCTGGTCACTATCCGCAGCCGTGGCCGTTATGCACGTCCTTTCCTGACCGTGATGGAACTGCAGCGGGAAGCCGACTTGCGTCTGCGTGAGGAAGAGACGGAACTGCTGCAGAATCTGCAGCAGACGGAAGTGCAGATTGTGGCACTGTCGAGCACGCAGGACGGCAACCAGCTTTCTGACGAGCAGCGCGCCGAGATCGACCGCTTCAACGAGCAGCAGCTGGAAACGCGACGTCGTCTGCGGGAAGTGCAGCTGCAGTTGAATCAGGACATCGAGCGCCTGGGCTCGGTGCTGAAGTTTGTGAACACGGCGCTGGTGCCGATTCTGCTGATTGGCTTCGTGCTGCTGATGGGCTACCTGCGCGGGCGGCGCCGCACGGCGTAGGTGCGGTTGTAGGAGCGGGGG
>CAMCRC010000037.1 GCA_945877175.1 Klebsiella pneumoniae
TCGTTGGCGAAAATGCGCTCTCCCAGCCAGTCAGTCTGCTCCGCCGTCAGTTCAGGCAGATTGTCGCGGCCAAAGCGCGAGCAGGCACTTGAAAGGAGCAGGCCGAGAAGCAACAGCGCAAAGAGATAAGGATGTTTCTTCACTGCGAAATTCCTGGAATTGAAGATAGTGAAACAGCGGGTCTGCTCCTGGAGCTCAATCGACCCCCGGTAAACAGTGCGGGCAAGCATACTTGAATCAGACAGCAGAAGTCATCGAAGTGAAAGAAGCCGAGCCGCAGGACGAATTTGTCCGCGGTCTGGCGCTGATCTATCAGCGTCTCAAGCAGAGCAAACACCTCAAGAAGGCCATGAAGGAAGTGGAGCAGTCGCTGCTTGATCTGCTGGGCGTTCGGCTGTTCACCATCTATCAGTGCGTCCAGAACGGCAAGGAAGTGCTCGCCAGCTTCAAGGGCGGTGATCCGGACGACAACAATACCACCGAAATTCGCGTGCCCTTCAGCCCCACATCACTCGCTGGCTACGTGGCGCTGAGTCAGCGCGCTCTGGTCGTCCGGAATGTTCTCGACCACAAGGAGCTGCTGGATATCCATCCGCGGCTCAAGTTCGACCGGCGCTTCAGCGATGCCAAAAGGGTGGGCAGTGAAATCCCAGATAGTGGTCCCGATCAAGGACGGCATCCTGCTCGGTGTGCTGCAACTGATCAATTTCGTGGGCGATCGCGACTTCACCAAGACCGATCTCAAGCACGCCATGATGGTGTCGCAGATGCTGGCCAAGCAGTTTCGCACGGAACTGCAGAGCACGCAGGGGCCTTACGACTACCTGGTCCGGAAGAACAGGATCAGCAGTCAGGAGCTGGAGGATGTGCAGAACAAGGTCGGTCTGTATGGGGGATCAGTCGCGCGAATCCTGATGGAGGACTTCAGCATCGACGCCGATTCGATTGGTGCCTCGCTGGAGTACTACTACCGCGTTCCCTACATGAAGTTTCAGCCAGGGCACACTCTGCCGGCGGAGCTGTTTGAAAACCTCGGCGTCAGTTATCTGCGCAAGAACCTCTGGCTGCCGGTGGCAGGCAACAAGGAAGAAGCAGTCATCCTGATTGATGACCCGAGCGACTACCAGCGCATCATGGAAATTCAGGGCGTGCTCAATGCCCGCAATTATGCCTTTCGTGTGGGCTTGCCCGAACATATTCTGATGTTCCTGCGGGACGACGACGGCAGCGACATGGAAGCTGGTTTCGACGACGTGTTCTCGCGTCTTGAGGAGCAGGGCAATGTCGAGGTCGAGTCCGAGGACGAACAGGAAGAAGAAAACCTTGCCGCTACCTCTGCCATTATCCAGCTGGTCAACCGCATCATTACCGAGGCGGATCGTCTTGGCTCGTCGGATATTCATGTCGAGCCCGGCAAGGATCAGGCGCCAGGTATCGTGCGAATTCGCGTCGACGGCATCTGCCGCGAACTTCTGAAGGTTCCAAAGGAGCACACGTCCGCGCTGATTGCCCGTATCAAGGTGATCTCCCGACTCAACATTGCCGAACGGCGCCTGCCGCAGGACGGCAAGTGCAAACTCAAAGTGCGTGGCAAGAAACTCGAGCTGCGGGTGGCGACCGTGCCTACCGTGAACGGCGAGAGTGCCGTGCTGCGTCTGCTGGCGGCCGGCAGCGCGATGCCGCTGGCGAAATTGAACCTGTCGACACCCAACTACAACAAGATCATCGAGCTGTCCGGCCATCCCCATGGGCTGCTGCTGGTGGTAGGACCGAAAGACCACTACCCTGCACGGCGTGCTGGGCTACATCAACACGCCTGACCGCAAGATATGGACTGCGGAGGACCCCGTGGAGATCACCCAGCCGGGTCTGCAGCAGGTGCAGGTGCTGCCCAAGATCAATTTCACGTTCGCTACCGCCATGCGGGCGTTTCTGCGTGCCGACCCTGACGTGATCCTGATCGGTGAAATGCGGGACCACGAAACTGCCTCGATCGGCATCGAAGCGTCGCTTACGGGCCACCTGGTACTCTCGACACTGCACACCAACTCGGCGCCGGAAACCATCACGCGCCTGCTTGATCTTGGACTGGATCCGGTGAACTTTTCTGACGCGCTGCTGGGCGTGCTGGCGCAACGACTGATGCGCACGCTTTGCAAGAGCTGCAAGGAGGCTTATACCCCCACCCCGCAGGAACTCGATCATCTGATCGACAGCTACGGACGAGCCGACTTCCACGAGCTGGGTGTGGATATGAACAAGCCCATGCTATACAGACCTGTGGGATGTGACGAATGCGGTGGCACTGGCTACAAGGGTCGAACCGGCATTCACGAACTGCTCGTGGGAACGCACGAGTTGCGCAGCCTGATCTACAACAAGGCTGATCTTGATTCACTCCGCAATCAGGCACTTCGCGATGGCATGCGCACGCTCAAGCAGGATGGCATCAACAAGATCTTCATGGGTCTGAGCGATTACAAGCAACTGCTGCGTGTAGTCGCTGAATAGCGGTAGTTCTGCAATTTTCATGAACCTGTTCAAGGTTCTGACTTCCTCTTCTAAGGACATCCGGTACTTGCCGCTATAGTGGCCATGGGGTCGCGATCTCGCGCGGCCGACACTGGAGTCCAGTCTCATGAAACTCGTCCTGTCTGCGGTGTGTGTATTTCTATGCATCGGCCTGGTGCTGGCGCGGGAAATGCTGAGTCGCTTCGGTATGGAATCCAACTACCTGATGATCGCCGTGCTGGCGGTGCTGCTCACGGCGTTGCTGGCTGGACGAAGCCTTGTGCTGATGGGGATGGTGCTGATGCTCAGCATCGTCCTCAATCTCCCGCCCGACACCCTCGGCCCGATTGTGATAGATCAGGATCTGCTGCTGGCAGCACTGATCGGTGTGATCATACTGCCGATGGTGCATCGGCTGCTTTTGCGGTGACCTTGCGCTTTTACATTACCCCGGCGCCCGGCGTCACAGCGTAGCTGAGCAGTCTCCATTCCCCGTCGCGAAATGCCAGCTGTGCCGCAACGTCGGCCGTGCCATACGCGAAACTGGCACGCAGCCTGAGGGAGGCATTCCCCGGTGTGCTGCTGAACAGCGGAGGGACGAAGATTTCGCCGTCAGGCTGTTCCAGCGCGATCAGATCCCCGAACTGACTCAGGAATTCGACATCCGGCCTTGGGATTGTTGACCCGCTTGCAGCGAGTGCCGGAATGGCACCAGGGTTGCCTCCTTCCAGAAGCATTCGGGTAGCGTCGCTGAAGGTGTGGCGTGCGAGTGCACTGGCGCTGTTCTCATGATAGAACTCGGCGGCGAAATAAGCGGCTACCAGTGAGACCGCTGCAAAGAGGGTGGCCACAATTCGGAAAATACCGGTTTTCAAAGTGCACTCCTTCATTGCAGACGTGTGAAAAAAAACCTCAGGCGGGCGCGATTATAGAGTAAAAAAAGCTAATAAAAACAGCGGGCAAACGAGCTGTTTTTAACAAGTTTTTTAAATGTGCCCCTTTTTATGCACACAAGAGGCAGTTTTGTCACGTTTACCCCTGAATTACAGTGTTTTTCGCGATGAGAACGCTCGATAATCAACTATGTATTTGAATTAATTAAATAATTTAAATTGGTTAAAAAATAACCAACTTGTGTGGAGGCACGTGAAAATCAGCGTTTACGCCCATTATTTTCATGTTATCAACTGACTTATCCACAGAATCTGTGGACAAGATTTTCTGTATTTCGAAACCACAATAATTGCCTGCCGTCAATCACACAAATCAGTGAATGTGAGCGCCCCGGCGCATTGTGCAGACGCCATTTTCATGAGTGTGAAAGTTGGAAACAAAAATGGGAGAAAGTGTTACCCATGCCAGGTCTGGCCGGCTGCTCCGGCGGATTAGGACTTTGTCTTGTCATCCCAGCAGTGGTATCGTACGAACGTAATTTACCCAGATTCGTGGCATGAGATGGTTGAACTGACTGGCGATATTCCGTTTTTGTGGAGACTGAGCCCGGAGTCAAGCGAGGGCTTGTGTGCTGTATCGATGGTGGTTCCCTATGAAACGGATGACGACCGACGTGATCTGACCATCGAAACCAGTGTTGTCAGCTTCGCTTCAGACAGTTCCCGTGCGGAAACCGAAGAGATGCTGGAGTGGAATCAGGATGACATCAGTCTGTTCCTCAAGCTGGTCGCGCACGAACAGGACGAACACCGCATTGCGATGCTGGACAGTGTCCGCATCGATCTGACCGACCCGGCCATCATTGACATCATTCATGTTGTTGCCGCCGCCGGCTTCGGCATGGCATATGGCTCCCAGGGCGTACTCAATCCTTCCAGCGGACTGTATCCGGCGCACACCTGCGACATCGGCAGTTTCGCATCTCTCAACACCTTGATTGGATTCAAACGCTGTGTGGTAGTGGATGTGGACAATGAAGACGTCGTTTGCGTGTTGCTGGACGAAATCGACTTAGAGTCCGAAGGCGAGTTCGACCGCCTGTGCCGTCATGATCTGCTTCTGGCCAAACGTGCTGATCTGTTGCATCCAGATTTTGCCATTACTACTGGCCGTCCGGTCTCAGCGACCGTTCATTAGGGCCTCTGCGCCCGGCAACTCCCCAGCCAGCCGTCACCCAGTGTCCGCCATGACGCGACCTAAAAAACAAGACAGGAATTGACCCATGACCCAGAGTGCCTTGTCAGACGAAATCAGTCGTCGACGCACCTTTGCCATCATTTCGCATCCCGACGCCGGCAAGACCACCATCACCGAGAAGCTGCTGCTGCTGGGTCGGCTGATCCAGAAGGGCGGCACTGTGAAGGGCAAGAAATCTGACCGTCATGCCACGTCCGACTGGATGGCCATGGAACAGCAGCGCGGCATTTCGGTAACCTCTTCCGTCATGCAGTTTCCCTACAACGAGCGCATCGTCAATCTGCTGGACACGCCAGGCCACGAAGACTTTTCGGAAGACACTTATCGCGTGCTCACCGCCGTGGACTCGGCGCTCATGGTGGTGGACGGCGCCAAGGGTGTTGAAGAACGCACCATCAAGTTGATGGATGTGTGCCGTCTGCGTGATACGCCGATCTTCACGTTCGTCAACAAGCTGGACCGCGATACGCTCAACCCGATCGAAGTGCTGGACGAGATCGAGACAGTCCTCAAGATCCGCTGTGCGCCCATCAACTGGCCGCTGGGCATGGGCAAGGAATTCAAGGGCGTCTACAACTTCTACACCGATACGATTCACGTCTACCAGCAGGGACAGGGTGATCGCATTCCTGACGACGTGCGCATCCAGGGGCTCGACAGCCCTGAAGCGCGCAAATTGCTGGGTGCTTACGCCGAAGATGTGCAGATGGATATCGAGCTGGTGCGCGGCGCCAGCAATATCTTCGATGTGGACGAGTATCTTGCCGGGCGTATGACCCCGGTTTATTTTGGCACCGCGCTGGGCAATTTCGGTGTGCGCGAAATGCTGGAGCAGTTCGTGGAATGGGCGCCGTCACCGCTGCCGCGGCCGACGCAGACGCGTTCCGTAGCGCCAGACGAAACGCCCTTCAGCGCCTTCGTCTTCAAGATTCAGGCAAATATGGATCCCAATCACCGTGACCGCATTGCCTTCCTGCGCGTGTGTTCCGGCGCCTATACCCGTGGCTTGAAGGTGTTGCATACCCGGCTCGGCAAGGAAGTGCGGATCAGTGATGCGGTCACCTTCATGGCGGGTGAGCGCGAACAGGCCGAAGAGGCAGTGTCGGGTGACATACTGGGCTTCCACAACCACGGCACGATTCAGATTGGTGACACCTTCTCGGAAGGCGAGCTGCTGCAGTTCACCGGCATTCCACACTTTGCGCCGGAGCTGTTCAAGCGCATCAGGCTCAAGGACCCGCTGAAGATGAAGCAACTGCAGAAGGGGCTCCGGCAGCTGGCCGAGGAAGGTTCCGTGCAGGTGTTCATGCCGCTGAAGAACAATGACCTGATCGTGGGCGCCGTGGGTGCCCTGCAGTTCGAAGTGGTCGCTTTCAGGCTGCAGGATGAATACAAGGTGGACTGCATCTATGAAGGCGTGAGTGTGCACAGCGCCCGCTGGGTGCGCAGCAAGGATCGTGCAAAACTCGAAGAATTCCGCAAGAAGGCATTCGACAACATCGCCGTGGATGGCGGAGAGCATCTTACCTACCTGGCGCCTTCCCGTGTGAACCTGGCACTGATGGAAGAGCGCTGGCCCGACATCGAGTTTCACGCGACCCGCGAGCATTGAACGTAAACGCCAGCGACAGCAACGAGGATTTATGCAGTTCGAATTGAAAAAGACAGACGGTCTTGCCCGGCGCGGTACCCTGCGATTTCCGCGCGGTGAGGTGCAGACTCCCGCTTTCATGCCCGTGGGAACCTATGGCACCGTGAAAGGCATGACGCCTGCCCAGGTCGCAGACACCGGCGCGCAGATCCTGCTCGGCAATACTTTCCACCTCATGCTGCGCCCCGGCACTGACATTGTGCGCAAGCACGGCGGTCTGCATGGCTTCATCGGCTGGGACAAGCCCATCCTGACAGACTCCGGCGGCTTTCAGGTGTTCAGTCTGGGGGACATGCGCAAGATCACCGAGGAGGGTGTGAAGTTTCGCTCGCCCGTCGATGGCGCGCAGGTGTTTCTGGGGCCCGAGTCCGCCATCAAGGTGCAACAGGAATTGGGCTCCGACATCATCATGGTCTTCGATGAATGCACGCCGTACCCCGTCAGCGAAAGCGAAGCCGAGACCTCCATGAATCTGTCACTGCGCTGGGCTCTGCGCTGCAAGCAGGCGCACGGTGATCATCCGTCCGCGCTCTTCGGCATAGTGCAGGGCGGCATGTACCCGTCCTTGCGCGAACAGTCTCTCGCGGCGTTGACCGCCATGGATTTTGACGGCTATGCCATTGGCGGTCTGTCGGTTGGCGAGCCCAAGGAAGAGATGATCAAGGTGCTCGACCTGATTGCCCATCGCATGCCGGCCCACAAGCCGCGTTACCTCATGGGAGTTGGTACGCCGGACGACATCATCCAGGCCGTTCTGCGCGGTGTGGACATGTTTGATTGTGTGATGCCAACCCGCAACGCCCGCAATGCCCACCTGTTTACGAGCGCAGGGCTGGTGCGTCTGCGCAATGCCCGCTACAAGGATGATACCGGTCCGCTTGACCCCGAATGCGATTGCTATACCTGTCGCAATTTCAGTCTCGCTTACCTGCACCACCTCGACAAATGCAAGGAAATGCTGGGCGCGCAGCTCAATACAATTCACAACCTGCGCTTCTACCAAAATCTGATGCAAGGTTTGCGTGATGCTATGGAACAGGGTAGATTGGCGGCCTTCGTCGCGGCGTTCTATGCGCGGCAAGCGCCCTCCGAGCCGGAGACGCCCTGATACAACGCCCTCTGAAAGCCTGCGCACGGAGGCATAATTCCGGGTTGCCGCAGGCGCAGCACACCGCACATCATCACTGAAGAGAGATCGACACCATGAATTTTTTCATCAGCGCCGCCTACGCCCAGGACGCTGCTCCTGCTGGTCCAAGCCCCGTTTTCAACCTGATTTTCATTGGCGGCATGTTCCTGCTGTTCTATCTCATACTGTGGCGTCCGCAGTCCAAACGAGCGAAAGAGCACCGGGAACTGGTCTCAAGTCTTGCCAAGGGCGATGAAGTGCTGACCAGCGGCGGATTGCTGGGCAGAGTGACAAAGGTCACTGACGACTATGTCACCCTGCAAGTGGCCGAAGGCGTTGAGCTGTGCATGCAGAAAGCATCCATCGCCGCTGCATTGCCCAAAGGCACCCTCAAGTCCATTCAGTAATTGATCGACGCCGTCGCACTGGTCGACGGCGCCAGTGAGTACACTTGTCATGCAGAACAAATATCCCCTCTGGAAAAACCTCCTGATTCTGTTCGTCGTGCTGTTGGGTGCCATTTATTCGGCACCGAATCTCTACCCTGACGACCCCGCAGTGCAGATTACCCACGAGAGCGAGCCCATCGACGAATTCGTGATGTCCACGGCCACCGATGCCCTGCGCGCAGAGAGCATCGAGTTCTTCGGCGAGACCATCGACGGGCGCTCCGGCATCATTCGATTCAGAAATCTGGAAGACCAGCTGCGCGGCAAGTCCGTGATTGAGCTGGCGGTTGGCGGAGGCTATTTCACTGCGCTGAATCTGGCACCGACTACTCCCGGCTGGCTGCAGGCGCTGAACGCCGGCAAGATGAGCCTCGGGCTGGATCTTCAGGGCGGAGTGCACTTCCTCATGGAAGTGGATATGGAGGCGGCGCTTGAGCGACGCATGGACAACACCGTCAGCACGCTGCGCCAGCTGCTGCGCAGCGAGCGTATCCGCTCGCGCGCGCTTGATCTGGAAGAGCCGAATCTGATTGTCGCGCGCTTCGACGATGAAGAGTCCCGCTCCAGTGCGCGTTCGTTGATCAGAGACAGCTTCGCAGAACTGCAGACCGTGAACCGGGAACAGGGTGACAATTACTATCTGGACATGAGTCTGACCGAACTCGACATCCTGCAGATGCAGCGGGATACCATCGCTGCCAACAAGACCACCATTCTCAACCGTGTCGACTCTCTGGGTGTGTCCGAGCCAGTGGTGCAGCAACAGGGCGTCAACCGCATCGTGGTAGAGCTGCCCGGCGTGCAGGATACAGCCCAGGCCAAGCGTATTCTGCAGCGGATCGCCACTCTGAATTTCCATCTTGAAGCGGCGCCGGGTTCACCGCCCTCCAGCTATACGACCTATGACTACGAAGGCATGCTGATAGACGTCAGCAATGAAGTCATTCTGCAGGGCGACCGCGTCAGCAATGTGCGCTCCACACTCGATCAGACGGGCTTGCCGCAGGTTGCCATCAATCTGGACGCCCAGGGTGGTGAGCAGTTCAGCCGCGTCACCCGCGACAACATCAACCGCCTGATGGACATCGTGCTCAGCGAAACCAAGACCCGCCCGGTCACCGTCGAGGGCGAGAATGGCGAAATGATCACCGAGCAGGAAACCTACGAAGAGAAACGCCTGATCAGCCATGCGACCATCCGCGCGGCACTGGGTCGCGAGTTTGTCATCACCGGCCTGACGACGACAGAAGCGAATGAGCTGTCCCTGCTCATCCGTTCCGGTGCGCTCGCTGCCCCGATGTACTTCGTGGAAGAACGAACCCTCGGCCCGAGCATGGGTGCAGAGAACATCGAGCAGGGCAAGAGAGCCACCACCCTCGGCATAGGCATGGTCGTCGTGTTCATGCTCGCCTATTACCGCATGTTCGGCCTTGCCGCCAACATCGCGCTTGGCGTGAATCTGCTGCTGCTGATCGCGATCATGTCGATCATCTCGGCAACGCTGACCTTGCCTGGCATTTTCGGCATCGTCTTGATCATGGGCATGGCGGTGGACGCCAACGTGCTGATTTTCACCCGCATCCGGGAAGAGCTGGCCAACGGGCTGTCACCGCAGGGTGCCATATCGGCAGGCTTTGACCGTGCCCTGGGAACGATCATGGACGCCAACCTCACCACGCTGCTGGTCGGTATCGTGCTGTTCTCCATTGGTACAGGTCCTGTCAAAGGCTTCGCCGTGACGCTCATGATCGGCATCTTCACCTCGGTATGGACTGCCATCGTGATCACCCGCGCCGTCGTCAACCTGATGTATGGCGGACGGCAGGTAAAGCGTCTGTCCATCGGGCCCTATATCTGACAGGGCGGTCTTCGCGCGTCGCCGATTGCAACAGAATTATGTAAAGGTTTGGAGAAAGGTATGGCAATGCTGGAAAGGTCATTCGATTTCATAGGCACGGGCAGAAAGCTCAGTATCGTGTCGGCAATCGCCGTGCTCATCTCGCTCGGTTCCTTGCTGTTCAATTCGCTGGAATTGGGCCTGGATTTCACCAGTGGGTCGCTGGTGGAAGTGGGCTATTCCGAATCCGTGGATGTTGCAGAAGTAGGCAGTCTCCTGAGCGCCGCAGGGTATGAAGAGGCGCTGGTGGTGGCTTTCGGTTCGGACCAGGAAGTGCTGATCCGCATGCCCGTGGACGAAAGCCTGTCGGAAGTGGAAATGGCGGGTCAGCTGGTCGTGCTGGGCGAAAGTCTGCTGGCCACTCTGCAGGCAGGCACGACGGCAGAGGTCGAGATTCGCCGCCTGGAGTTCGTAGGACCTCGCGTCGGCGAAGAGCTGGCTGAAAGCGGCGGGATGGGAGTTCTCGTATCGCTGGGCATGGTCATGCTGTACGTGGGAGCGCGCTTTCAGGCCAAGTTCGCCATCGCTGCGGTACTAGGGCTGATGCATGACGTCATTCTTGTCATGGGGATTTTCTCGGTGTTTCGAATTCAGTTCGACCTGACGGTTCTGGCCGCAGTGCTTGCGATCATTGGTTATTCCGTCAACGACAAGATCGTGGTATTCGACCGCGTGCGAGAGAATTTCCGCGTGATGCGCAAAGGCACGCCTGCGGAGCTGATCAACATTTCCCTGAATCAGACTCTCAGTCGCACCACGATTACCTCCGGCACAACCCTTCTGGTCGTGCTCGCCATGCTCTTCGTGGGCGGTGACTCAATTTATGGCTTTGCCCTGGCGCTGACCTGGGGAATCATCATCGGTACCTACTCTTCAATCTATGTGGGTTCCACGATGCTGTTGCTCTTGAAGGTCACCAAAGAAGACCTGATGGTGCAGGCGAAGGAAGGGGATGCGGACTCGCGCCCGTGAAATTCATCAGCGCGCTGTGGCGTCCGCCAGTTCGCGCAGTGTCTGAACATGTTGCAATACGGGCGCGCGCGAAACCATCGCGCGCTGCTCTTCCAGTATTCCTCTCAGTATCTCCAATGTAGTCAGCGGATTCGCGAGCACCACCCGGAACACGACCACGGGAGTGCGCTCGTACCTGGCGGGCGTCAATTGCGTGCGTGAGACGAAGGACTTGCCGTGGCCGCGCTGGGTTTTCTGGATACTGCGGGTCAATGCATTGAGCAGTGCATTGGCGGCTGACCGCACATCAGCGTCATCACTTGCCAGCAAGCGGCGGGCTTCTTGCGGCACGTATCGATAAGTCAGGATGTTCAGCTCGGGTTCTGAAATCAGTTCGAAGTCCTCTGTTTGCCGGATCATGTCCGCAAAGGCTTTCGCCTTGGCGATGCCTTGGTCTATCAGCAGTTCATACCCCCCCCGCGCTATGATGTGCAATCCGGCATGCACCAGCACGGCCATGCCCGGCCTCGAACCTTCCACGCTGTGGCTGCCCAGATCCTTGGAACCCTTGCGGATGATGTATTCCGCGTGATGCTCCACGGCGGACAGAGTTTCGGGCTGGCGGAACACGCACAGACCAGCGCCCATGGGCACGTAGAGCTGCTTGTGGGCGTCCAGAGTCACGGAGTCGGCGCGTTCGATTCCCGCCAGCAAAGGGCGATGCGTGCGCGAGAACAGAGTCGGGCCACCCCAGGCGGAATCCACGTGGAAATGGATGCCCCGCTCCTGCGCGATGTCGGCAAGGGCATTGAGTGGGTCTACATTGCCCGTTTCGGATGAGCCTGCAACGCCCACGATTGCCATGACGCGGTAGCCATCGCGGGTCAGCTCGTCGCAGCGCCGCGCCAGTGCGTCGGGCCGCACCTTGTTGTGGGCATCGGTCTCCACTGCCACCAGATTGCGGCGGCCGATGCCCAGGATGTCTGCCGCCTTGCCCAGCGAGTAGTGCCCGCGCTCCGACACGACGATGGCAAGCCCCCGGTAGCCGAAGTGCTGCAGCCCGCCAGCCAGACCTTCCTGCGCGAGTCCTGCAAAGCCCTCGGAGGGCGCAAAAATGGCATTGCGAGCGGCCCACAGGGCGGTCAGGTTGGCAATGGTCCCGCCAGAACAGAAGCTGCCGATGGCATGGTTGCGGTCATGCATCCAGTGGTCGTAGAAGGCATCGTCCTGCTCATAGATCAGGTGGTGAATCATGCCGATCACCTGGCGCTCAAGCGGCGTGAAGGCCTTGGAGGTCTCCACCTTCACCAGATTCTGGTTAAGCGCCGTCATGATGCGGGAAAGCGGCAGCATGAAATAAGGCAGAGCAGAGGCCATGTGGCCGACGAAGCTCGGAGCCGAAATATGCACCGATTGCGCTACGACTTTGTCGAGAAGAAAGTCGATCTGGTCAGACACGAAAGTCGGGGCTTCAGGGATGCGGGGGTTGGCGAAGTCTTTTTCTATCAATCGCAGGTCGCGCTCGGAGGCGACGATGTGATCCTGCAGGAACCCGGCCAGATTCCGGGAGATGGACTGGTCGATCAGGCCCAGCGTCGAGTCAGGCGCCTCCGGCACTGTGAAGATGCGGTAGAGGCTCTCCAGGCTGGCTTCCGCCAGTTTCTTGTTCTCAGTCATCGTCATGGCTACCGGGACATCGGGCGCGCAGTATAGTGCAATTGCCGAGGGCGGGGAAACCGTGGCAGAAGGGGCCCGGAAGGGCGTGCCGAAGGGTGATTTATGAGCTTGGACAATCAGACCTCGTCTTGTAGTATTGGCCCCGCCCTGACGGAATTTATCTCCTGAACAAGGGTCTACAAAGTCAGACTCCAAGAGAATCTCGATATGCCGCCAGTTTCCACAACCCTGCGTGTTTTCGCGCTGCTCTGCCTGATGTGCGTTGCCGGCGCGGCATCCGCTCAGGATGCTGATCTGCTGCCCAGGCCAGCTGAGCTCGAACCGGCCATCCGGTTCTGGACACGTGTCTATACCGAAGTGGATACCGAAAGTGGCTTCCTGCACGACGCCAACAATCTGGCCATCATCTATCAGCGCGTGGAATACGACCGGCCGGAGCTGGAGCGCCAGCGCACACGCATACAGGACGCTCTCAAGGCACTGGGCACCGGCAAGCGCAGCGGTCTTACCGCGCTGGAGCAGGATGTACTCGACCTCTGGCCCTCTGATGTCAGCAATGACACGCTCAGCACCGCCGCCAACAATGTGCGTTTCCAGCTGGGGCAATCCGACCGCTTCGTGGAAGGTCTGATCCGCTCCGGCGCCTACCGTGATCATATCAACAGTGTTGTGCGCGCCAAGAACCTGCCCATCGAACTGGGGGCTCTGCCCCACGTCGAATCTTCCTTTCACCCTGGCGCCTATTCCAGCGTGGCGGCTGCAGGCATGTGGCAGTTCATGCGGACCACCGGTCAGCGTTTCATGCGCATCGACCATATCGTTGACGAGCGCATGGACCCGTACACAGCCACCTATGCTGCGATGAGTCTGCTGGAATACAACTATCGCATTCTGGGCACCTGGCCCCTGGCGCTGACCGCCTACAATCATGGCACCGGTGGCATGAGCCGCGCCGTGCGCGAGACCGGCACCAACCGCATTGAAGAGATCATCATGAAATACAAGGGGCCCAGCTTCGGCTTCGCGTCCCGCAACTTCTATCCGCAATTCCTGGCCGTGCTCGATGTCGAGCGCCAGGCACAGGCCCTGTTCGGCGTATTGCAGCTGGACCCGCATCCGGAGTACGAAGAAATCGAGCTGGATGCCTACGTGGAAGCGCAGACTCTGGCCGACGCGCTCGGCATCACCCTGGAACACCTCAAGTTTGACAATCCGGCCCTGCGCCCCGTGGTATGGGATGGCAGCAAGCGCATCCCCCAAGGCTATGTGGTGAAAGTGCAGCGCAAGTCGCTGAATGCCCCTCTTGCGCAGCTGGTAAGCCGTATTCCCGGCGACCAGCGCTTCCCGATTCAGACACCAGATCTGGCCTACGTGGTGCAGAGTGGCGACAGTCTCTCGGCCATCGCGCGGCGCTTCAGCACGTCGGTGGCCCAGCTGACCTCACTGAATCAGCTGGCAGACAGCCATCGTATCCGCGTTGGCCAGCGTCTGCTGCTGCCGCAGGACAGCGCGGCTGCTTCCGGGCAGACGTCCGCGCAGATCGCCGCAACGGCCGCCAGTCAGGCCAGTGGCACTGCTGCAGCGGCAGGCAGCACACGGCCCGCCGCCACTTCCTACGCGGTGCGCCGCGGCGATACGCTTTCGTCGATCGCCAGTCGCCTGGGTGTCTCCGAGCTCGTTCTGTTGCAGACCAACAACATCGACCATCCGGACCGGATCTATCCTGGTCAGACGCTGCGCATGCCGGGCAGCGCCGCCCCGGTCTCTGAACCAGTGGTATATGTCACGCCCCGCGAGCCTGTCGCCGTGCCTCTGCCGGCCGTCGCGGTGGAGCCTGCACCTGCCCCGGCCGCCCTGAGCATCGTGGATGATTTGCTGCCCGTACTCGAAGTCGCGCCTGAGGAAGAACCAGCGCCTGCCGACGCCAATGCGGTAGCGGCCGAGTCCATCAGTGTAGAGGCCAGCAACGAGCAGGCAGAGGTGGATCTGGCAGCAGACCCCTCCGACTACAGTGTGGCCGCCAACCAGAGCATCGAGATTCAGGCGTCGGAAACCCTGAGCCATTACGCGGACTGGCTGGGTGTGAGCAGTGCGCGGTTGCGGCAGCTCAACAATCTGCGCGCCAATGCGCCGGTGGTGATGGGAGATCGTCTGGTGATGGATTTCGCCCAGGTGCCGGTGGCCGCGTTTGAACTCAAGCGCCGCCAGTTCCACCTGCAGGAGCAGCAGAACTTCTTCCGCCAGTACCGCATCCGCAACGTGGATCAGTACAAGGTGGCGATGAATGACAACATCGCCAACCTGGCCCGCCGCAAGTACTCGGTGCCTATGTGGCTGTTGCGGCAGTACAACCCGAACCTCAACTTCCGTCAGATCCAGATCGGCCAGACCGTGGCCTTCCCCGTGCTGGAGCCCGTGCAGTTGCAGGGCAGCTCCGGGGGTTGACGGGTTCAGTCCTCAACGCCTGCGATGGCGTCGGACAGCAGGCTGACGCCCAGTGCATATTTGAAGGAAGGGTTGTAGCGCAGCAGCGAGCAGAAGTTGCGATACACCAGATAGCCCTTGTCATCCCCCTCATCGCCAATGATCAGCGCTGCCGCCAGCGGGCGCGTGGGCAGATCTGTGCCATCGGCCTTGCGCACCCCCAGCTCCTGCCAGTCACTCAGATCTCGCCAGGCTCCCATGGTCGTGTAGCGACGACAGGTCGCGTCCGGGTCCAGTCCTTCGTTCTGCGGTTCGGGCAGTGACTGCTCGCCGCCGGGAGGCAGGCTCACGACGCGGCCCCAGGTCTGATTTTCCTGCCAGCCCGTGGATTGCAGATAATTGGCAACTGAGCCAATCACGTCCGGGCCCATGTTCCACAGGTCCCGTCGCCCATCGCCATCCTGATCCACGGCCAGGCGCAGATAGCTGCCCGGCATGAACTGCGGCGCACCCAGTGCACCGGCCCAGGAACTCTTCATCATCTCGGGCGTGGCATACCCCTTGTCGACGATCTCGAATGCCGCGAACAGTTCGCTGCGGAATTGCTCGCCGCGCCGGCTGTCGAAAGCCAGTGTCGCTACCACATTGAACAGTGGCTCTGTAATGGGGAACGTGCCGTAGTTGCTTTCCATGCCCAGCACGGCGGCGACAAAACGCGGTTGCACGTTGTAGGGCACTGACGCGGCTTCCAGCATGGCACCCTGCTCAGCGAACAACGCCTGGCCCATTTCGATGCGCCGCGGGCTGACCCGTTCCAGGTAATCGGCGTAGGTTTCGACGAACTCAGCCTGGGCACGGTCGGCTTGAATGACGCGACGTTGTTGCTCAATGGTGGGAAGGATGGCGTCGAGGGTTTGCGCACGAATGCCGCGGGTCAGTGCCTCCGCACGAAATTCCACGAGCCAGGCCTGAAATGCGGCGGTGTCGTCCACCGCCTCGGGTGCTGCCTGTTCCTCTGGTGCATTCGTTGCCACGGTGGCAGCCGGCTCGGCTGGCGCAACGGTCTGGGCTTGCAGCAGTGCCGCAGCCAGTGCTGCCGAGAGAGTGGAAATACCAAACAGACCCTTGCGTACGATCGTCATGACTGCTCCTTCAACGAGGGTGAACCAAGCGCCAGGCCGGTCCGTAATTGGTCTGAACTTTAGCGTCGAAGCAGCAGGCCGTACAAGGCCTTTCTCCCCGATGCAGTTATCGCAATCATGCCGCCGGCTGGCTGAACAGTGAGTGAATGAGGGCCTCGTATCGGGAGCACAATGTCCGCGGATGAAAGGGTTCGAGCATGGCCCGGGGCAGTGCCTCGCCTGCACGTTTGCGCCCGGCCCAGTCGCTCAGTCGCGCGGCCGCGCTGGCAGCCTGTTCGTCTACGGTGCCCGTGCCCGCATAGAGACTCTCCGGACCGAGATACTCGGGGTACACCAGTCGCTGCGGGGCGAGCGGAGCGCAGCCCAGCGCGCTGGCTTCCAGCACTGCCAGGCCCTGAAAGTCGTGCAGGGCCGTACTCAGTACAACATCACTGCGGGCCAGCAATTCCCGGTATTCATCCCTGTCTTCGATGAATCCTGTAATGCCAGGCGCAATGCCGGCGAGTGTGTACCAGTGTGCCAGCCTCGACTGCAGCGCTGCGAATTCCGCCGGTGCCTGTCGAAAGCGCTGACCCAGCAGGTGCAATCGAAACCGCAGTCCGCGTGCCACAAGGGCGTCGACAATGGCGCACAGCAGTGACGGACCCTTGTCGTATTCCCAGCGGTGATTCCAGACAATGTTCAGCACATCGGGTTCCCCTTGCGGGCGCCGTGGCTGGAACAGCGTTGGTGCAAGCGGGACAGGCAACACCTCGGCGCGGGCCAGACGCTCCACCAGGCCGTCGGGCACATGGTCTGGCAACTTGCGCAGCAGGGCAGCCGCGCCGTCGAGAAAGCTGCGTTGATTCCAGGCACTGTTGAACACCAGCCGGTCAGCACACAGGGCGGTGTAGAGGCTGAGCATCTGGGGTTCCACCGGGTTGGTGCGCGCCGCTTGTGGGTCGGGATTCTCGGGGTAGGCAAACTGGTTTTCGTGGCAGTAGACGATGGTCGGAAGGTGGGCGAGACCGGGTACGAATCCCCGCAGCGCAGACAGGTCGGTCATGGACGTGCAGAGCAGGAAGTCGTGATTGTCTGTCAGCGCAGGCCGATGGTTGAATGCCCAGGTCAGACTGTTGCCCCGCACCCGCCAGGGAAAATAGCGCGGCGGCAGTGTCAACGTGGTCCATTCGATCTGCGGCAGCATCGCGTACAGATTCTCCCGCCAGACGCGGTGACTCTCCGCGTCGTACGCAGACAACAGCAATGCTTTCATCATCGGTTCTATCGCGCAGGAAAAGCATGCAATCTAGCGATGTCATTCTGCTCGGTCAATCAATGGACCCGCTGCCCCATGGCCTGCCCGAGCGAATCAGCTCACCGCTGCAGTCGCTGGTCACAAATAGCTGAGCCGGCGAGAAAGACTTGCCGGGCCGGTTCGGTCTCCCCTACAGGCTTACCGTTGCTTGCTTTCGCTGCGCGGTTAGTGGGATAGTTGGGCCAACCCCGGCATGTTTGGAGCAGGCTTTACGGGCGCATTTTCAGGAATGCGGCAAGGACTTGTTACGGTAGCGACAATCACGTTTTTGCAGAGACAAGAAGAACCGACATGGCATCTCCCACACTCGAAAATCTGCGCCAGACCCTCAGCAATATCCGTCGCCGTCGCAACCGGCTCTATGCCCTGCATCATGTCAGCCTGGCCGTCATCGCCGTCACGGCCTGGGCCTTGCTGCTCAGTGGCATCGAAGCGCTCCTGGAACCCGGGCGCGCTGTTGCGGTGCTCCTCTTCGTCCTGCTTCTGGCTGGCATCGCGGGCGCCATCTGGTTCACGTCCGGCCGACTGCGCCGACTGCAGAGCGATGATCAGACGCTGGCGCATTTTGTAGAAGACCGCATTCCTGACCTCGAACAACGCCTCCTGACCTCACTTGAATTTACCTCCGACGAACAATCTGCCACCCGCAGCGGCGTGTCGCAGCAGTTCGTGCGTCAACTCTGGGCCGATGCTGAGGCCCACGTGCAGGAGCAGCAGGCGCGGGTTGACCGCGTGGCCGAGTCGAAAGTGTCCTGGATTTCTCTGAGCGGAGCGGCCGCGACGCTGGGCGTCGCTGTTGTGGCACTCATGCTCTCCGAAGTCATGCTATCGGCGGCCAGCCGGCTGTTCTGGCCGTTCAGCTCCGACCCTGAGGCGCCAGCGGTGGTGATCGAGGCACCGCGTGACATCGAAATCACGCTCGAGCCGGGCGACATCGCCATGCAGCGAGGCGAGGCCGCCACCATTGTGGCGCGCGTGACCAATGCGATGCCAAGTGAAATTCAGCTGCGCATCCAGAGCGACAACGTCAACTGGCAGGACCTGTCGATGCTGCAGGATGCCAGCGGCAGTGACAGCGCCAGCTACAGTTACTTCCTGCCGTCCGTGCAGGAGGACCTGGTCTATTACGTCAATTTCGAACAAAACGGGGAGCAGCGCTCCGAGCAGTTCCGCATCACCGTGTACGACCTGCCGCGGGTGGAGCAGATCGATGTGGCTTACGCCTACCCGGAATACACCGGCATTGAGAACAATGCAGAGACAGACGCGGGGGACATGCTGGTGCCGGAGGGCACTCAGGTGGAACTGCTGGTCACCTTCAACAAGAACATCGAAACAGCCAGCATTGAGTTCCAGGAAGGCTCTGGTTACGAGAGTATCCCGCTGAGCATCGACGGCAGCGCAGGCACGGCCAGCTTCACGGTGGCGCAGGACAGCGTGTACCGCATCGTTGCCCGCGACTTCGAGGATCTGGAGAGCCTGGATCCTCTGGATTATTTCATACGCGCGATTCCCGACGAGCCGCCCGAACTTGTCCTCAAGAGCCCGGGGCGCGATCAGGATGTGATGCCGCTGGAAGAGGTTGTGCTGGAAGTCGATGCCAGTGACGATTATGGCCTGAGCCGCTTCAACCTGCATTACAACGTCGTGGGCACCGATGAAGTGGCCGTGGACTTCCTGCCCGAACAGCAGACCCGCAGTATCTCCGGCGCTGAGATGATCTATCTGGAAGACCTGGACGTTGTCCCGGGTGACTTTGTCAGCTATTACCTCACACTGGCTGACAACAATGGTCTTGCCGGGCCCGCCGAAATCGTGTCTGACATCTACTTCCTGCAGGTCGTTCCCACAGATCAGGAATTCCGGCGTGCCGGCGGCCAGCAGGGCGGCGGTGGTGGCGGGGGCGGTCAGGGTGGCGGCGAAAGCAGCGCACTGGTGACTCTGCAGAAAGACATCATCGCGGCCACCTGGAAACTTCGCAATCAGCCACTGGATGCCGATCCGGTGGCACTGGCAACGGATATCGGCATCATCGCCGAGTCCCAGGCTGAAGCCACCACACGGGCGCAGCAGTCCATCGAGCGACTGGCCGAGCGCCTGAATTTTTCCGATGACAGTTACGACAATGCCGTGCTGAATCTGCAGCAGGCCATCGAGCAGATGAACCTGGCCATTGCCGAGCTGGAGAAGCAGCAGGTCACCAGTGCGCTGAAGCCCGAGCAGGTGGCACTGCAGTTCATTCTGAAGGCTGAGGCGGATATCAATCGTACCGATATCAGCACCCAGCAGGCAGGTGGTGGCGGAGGAGGTGGCGGCGCCCAGCAGGAGCGGGAAGACCTGCGCGAGTTGTTCGAGATGGAAATGGGGCAGCTGGAGAACCGCTACGAGACGCCGCAAAGTGCCGGCGGGGCAGGCGGTGCGCAAGCCACCGAAGAAGAGAACAAGCTGGAAGAACTGGCGCGTCGCCAGGAAGGGCTGACCCGTGCCCAGCGCGATCTGGCCCGACGCATGGAGAACATGACCGAAGAGCAGCGTCGCCGCGAGCTGGAGCGCCTGCAACGTGAACAGGAGCAGCTCAGCCAGGAAGTGGCGCAGCTGTCGCAACAGTTGTCCCGCCAGCAGGGCGGCCAGCAGGGCCAGCAAAGTCAACAGCAGCCAGGCGCCCAGGGGCAGCAGGGTGGTCAGGTGGGACAGTCCCAGCAGTCGGGTCAGTCCCAGCAGAGTGGTCAGTCGCAACAGGCCGGTGCGTCCGGGGGGCAGTCTTCTCCGGGCCAGCAGGACGGACAGCAGCAGGCAGCTCAGCAGGCCGGGCAACAGTCCGGCGGGCAGGACGGTCAGAGCCAGCTCGACCGTGCCGCGCAACAGATGGCGGAAGCCGCTCAGGCCGATTCGCCCGCACAGGCCGCCGCCCGCAGTCAGCGCGCGCTGGAAAGCCTGCGCGAGCAACAGCGCCAGATGCAGGCCCAGCAGAACACCTCCGTCAGCCAGCTGGCGCAGAACGCCGCCCAGCGCGGTCAGCAACTACTGGAAGAACAGCGTGAGCTGCAGCAGGCGCTGCAGGCTGCCAACCGCGAGCAGGGCCTGGGCCAGACGCGCCAGACCACCCGCGACAGTGAAAATCTGCAGGATCTGGTCGCAACCCAGCAGCAGCAGCGCCGCGAGCTGGAAGAGATCGAGAAGATGCTGCGGGCCATCATTGCCCGCGGTGAAAACGAAGATCAGCAATTGCTGTCCCAGGCCCAGCAGGCCAGTCGCGCCATCCGGCCGATCCGCGAATCCATGGATACCAGTGGTCGTGTGCTCAGCAATGGCATGGTGAATCTGGCGGTGGACATCGAGCAGGAAATCGGCGAATCCCTGAATGAGCTTGGTGCCAGCCTGCAGGCCATGAATTCAGCCAACACGCCCACCTCCGCAGACCCCATCCAGCAGGCTGCCCGCGACGCCGCCGAACTGATGGAGCAGATGCAGGCCCTGCAGCGTCAGGCGCAGGCCTTGAATGGCGGCGGCGACCAGAGTGATGCGTCCATTGCCCAGATGCGCGAGCAGCTGGAGCGTTCCCAGCAGCTTTCCCAGCAACTGGCCGAACAGTTGCAGCAACAGCAGATGGCGGAGCGTACGGCGGCCCAGCGTGGCGAGCTTGCGCAGGGCGGTCAGCCCGGCCAGCAGGGTCAGCAAGGTCAGCAAGGTCAGCAAGGTCAGCAGGGCCAGTCAGGTCAGCAGGGTCAGGGCAATCAGCAGGCCGGCAATCAGGGCGGCCAGCCTGGTCAGGGCCAGAATGGCGGGGTTGGAGGCGATGGTCGCCCAGGCACTGGCGGGACCACCAATGCCCTTGGCAACGCACGCTCCATCCGCAGCGAGATCACTCGCCAGGGCATAGAGGATTTCCTGAGTCAGCCCGAACTGTTCGAGGCACTGCTGCAGCCGATCATCGAGCTGGAAGCGGCACTGCGTGCGCAGGCGGAAATGGATCGTATCAACCAGAAACTCTACGCCTCGGCTGACGAAGAAGTGCCCGATCAATACCGACGCCTCGTCGAAGAGTATTATCGCGTGCTGTCTGAGAACAGCGGGGCGGGCAGTACGGCCCCCTGACGATGAATTATCTTCTCGATCAACATTATCTGGATGCCATCGCGCAGGGTCGCTTCACCTTCGCGTATGGCGTGAGCCCATGGCTGGCGCTGCTGATCGTTGCATCGCTGGTGGGGGTGGTCTGGTGGTCGTACCGCAAGACCACGCGCTCGCTCAGTCCGGCGTGGAAAACTTCGTTGATCACGCTGCGCTCCCTGGTGTTGATTCTATTGTTCGTCTGTCTGCTGCGCCCGGTGGTGACCACCGAGCAGGTGGTGCCGCAGGAAACCTATCTGGCCATTCTGGTCGATGATTCCCAGAGCATGTCCATTCCTGATCTCGCAGGCTCACAAACGCGGGCTGCTGCGGTCAGTGATCTTCTCTATGGCGACGCGGGCATCGTGGCCCCCCTGGGCGAGTCCTTCCAGGTACGCACCTTCCGCTTCGACAAGAGCACCCAGCGGGTCTCAGAGCCCGACGCGCTGACGGCTGCCGGCACGGCGTCGTCGCTGGACCAGGCGCTTCAGTATGTTGACGAGCAGCTCAGCGGTCTCGCCCTTGGCGGCGTCCTGCTGATCTCCGACGGCGCCGACAATGAGGGGACAGATCCCGTGCCCCGCGCCCAGAGTTTCGGGGCCCGTGAGATTCCCGTCTTCACTGTCGGTGCCGGCCAGGAAAATATCCCGCGGGATGTTGGCATCGTGGATGTGGTGGCTGCCAAGACTGTGCTGGAAGGCTCGGTCTTCAATGTCGACATCGCTCTCAGCAACCAGGGCTATGCGAACCAGCCGGTGGAAGTGTCCGTCCTGGACGGCGAGACAGTGGTGTCTTCCCAGCAGGTTGTGCTGGGCGACGACAACTCCACGCGCCGCGTCAACATTGAACTGATGCCCGAGCGCCGCGAAGCTATCGTCTACACATTGCAGGTCGCTGAGCAAGAAGGCGAGATCGTCCTGCAGAACAATCATTACAGCTTCCTGGTCGACAACTCCGAGCGCCCGGCGCTGGATGTCCTGTATGTCGATGGTCATCCCCGCAACGAGTACAAGTTCATCCGCCGCGCCGTGGAGGGTGACACCTCTTTGCGTCTGGCCACGTATCTGCAGACCGGTCCGGGCAAGTTCTACCGGCAGGGTATCGAAACTCCGCTGGAGCTCAGTGGCGGTTTTCCGGAAACCCGCGAGGAGCTCTATCAGTACGAAGCGGTGATTCTGGGCGACATCGACAAGGACTTTTTCAGCGACGAACAGCTCACCATGCTGCAGGACTTCGTAGCCGAGCGCGGCGGCGGGCTGCTCGTGGCAGGCATGTTGCAGGACGAATTCGTGGACACCGTGCTGGCGGATATTCTGCCCGTAACGCTGGTGCCGTCGACCCTGCTGCCGCAGAACCTGCAGGGCGGCATTACCCGCGGCGAGCACCTGACCGGCGAGATATTTACACCAAAGCTGACAACGGAAGGCGAGTTCTCCGAACTGCTGCGCCTGCACAGCGACGATGCCGAGAACCTGCGTCTGTGGAGTCTGATGCCCGATCTGCAGGGGGCCTATGTCACCGGCCGCGCCAAGCCCGGTGCCACCGTGCTGATGGAGCACAACGTACTGCAGTTCCAGAATCAGCTGTTGCCCGTCATCGCCATGCAACGCTATGGCAGCGGACGCAGCATGGCGGTCACCAGTGCCAGCACCTGGCGCTGGCAGATGATGCTGCCGGCGGTGGATCAGTCGCATGAGCGTGTGTGGCGCCAATTGCTGCGCTGGCTGTCCGTGTCAGCGCTCGAGCGCGTGACTATCGAATTTGACCGCGAGTTCTACCATGTGGGGGATACCGTGGAAGTGACCGCCACGGTGCGCGACATCAATTTTCAGCCGGACAACAACGCGTCTGTGTGGGTACACCTGACCGGGCCGGAAGGCGAGCTGCTGGATGCCGCCATGGAGTGGGACATTGATCAGGACGGTGTGTACCGTGCCAGTTTCGAAGTGCAGAGCGAAGGCGTCTTTGATTTGCTGGTGGATGTGGCCAGTGCGGCCGGCGAGGCAGATCGCAGCGACACAGAGCGCATGACCGCTTTCGTGGTGACACCTTCGCTGCGGGAATTCACCTCGGCGGGCCGCGACACCGCGCTGCTGGAGCGTATCGCTGAAGTCAGTGCCGGGCGCTACTACAACGTCGGGCAGACCTCGTCACTGGTCAATGACATCACCTACACACCCAATGCCTATTCCGTGGAAGTGCAGGAAGACCTCTGGGATACACCATTGCTGTTGATTCTGCTGATCCTGCTGCTTTGCGCGGACTGGATCGCACGCCGCTTCAAGGGGTTGTCATGAACCGCAAGCACAAGAGCCGGTCGAGCTTTCTGACCATGTTGCACACTGCCCTCTGGATGTGTGCCGCCGGTGCCGCCCCGCTGGTCGCCGCACAGACAGACGATCAGGAAGATGCCTATTTCCGCGGCGGTCCGGAGTCCGGTCGCCATGCGCTGATCATCACCGGCGCCGCGGCGTCGGACGAGATCCGCGAGCGTTTCTCGCAGTGGTCCAATTCCTTGCACGACGTGCTGGCTCGGGACTATGGCTACAGCTCCGACACCATCACCATGCTGCTGGATGATGGCAATGCGGCCAGCCAGAACGAGCGCATCGACGGCAGTTCGCGCCGGGAAGACATCGCATCCGCGTTCACCGGTCTGCAGCAGACTCTCGCAGCGGGCGATCAGTTGACCGTGTTCCTGGTCGGTCATGGCTCTGCGTCGGATGCTGCTGCCAAGTTCAACATCGTCGGACCAGACATCACCGGGCAGGAATTCGCCGAGCTGCTGGCGCCGTTGAACCAGCAGGACATCGTCGTCATCAACACCACCAGCGGCAGCTTCGAGTTTTCGGCGGCTCTGGCAGCGCCGGGCCGCGTCATCCTCTCGGCCACCCGCACCCGTGCCGAACGCTATGATCCAATGTTCGCCCGCTATCTGATCGATGCCCTGGACAATCGCCAGGGCGACCGGGACAAGAATGGTCGCCTGTCCGTGCTCGAGGCCTGGACCTTCGCCAGCCAGAGCGTTCTGGGCTGGTACTCCGAACAGGGGCGCCTGCCCACCGAGCGCTCCGTGATTGACGACAACGGGGATGGCAATTTCAGCCTCGAGCCCGCTGCGGGCAGTGGCGACGGTGGCCTTGCAGAGATCGCCTATTTCGACAATCACAGTGCCGGGCCGCAGAAAACGTCGCCCGAAGCACGCAGTCTGCTGGCCGAGATGCAGGACCTGGAGCGCGCGGTATTCCTGCTGCGTGGCCAGAAGGCCAATTATCTGGAAGAGGATTACTGGACCAGGATGGAAACTCTGTTGATCGATCTGGCAAGAAAAACAGGACGGTACAATGAACTCCCATAGTCTCCGCAAGATCACCCGCACGCATGGGCTGACGCGATTCGCGCTGCGGCCTCTCACACTTTGCCTGCTGTTGCAGGGGGCTTTTTTCGCCCTGCCGGCCGCAGCCCAGGACCCGGTCGTCCAGCTGGAACCGGCACTGGAGCGCGCCGAAGAGCTGCTGCAGGCAGGCTCCTATCTGGCCGCAATCGATCTGTTTCAGCGGGTGGACGGTTTCGAAGAAGAAGCCGGACTGCTGGGGCTGAGTCAGGCACTGGCGCAGACCGGTGAGTACGACCAGGCCATCGAGGTGCTCGAAGACGCCATCTCCGACTATGCGGCGTCAGCACGACTGAGCACCCAGCTGGCGGAACTCAAGCGCGCGACCGGACAGTCCGCCGAAGCGCTGGAAATCCTGGAAGCCGTGGTCACAGGCAACACGACTCCGCCAGTGCGCGCTCTGGTGCAGTACGGCAGTCTGCTGCAGTACACCGGACGCCGCGACGAGGCACTGGGCCCGCTAAACGCGGCCATCGGTCGCTATGACACGGGCGCTGTGTTCGAGGCCGAAGAGATCGCCATGGTAGCCGTCGCCAGCTGGCTGCTTGACCGTTTCCACGACGCCAACAGCCTGTTTGCCGAAGCCGTGCGGCTGGAGCCGGAGAACCTTGAGGCACAGGTTCTGTGGGGCGATCT
>CAMCRC010000038.1 GCA_945877175.1 Klebsiella pneumoniae
CATGGAAAAATTCAACGTGGTGGATGCCGAGAAATCCTACAACGCAGCGCTTGAGATCAACCGCCGTTATACACCCGCGCTGGTGGGGCAGGCGAAGATCAGTGGTGGCGAGCGTTCCCTGGCCTTTGCGCTGGAGGTCAATCCCAATGCTGTTGCCGCGCTGGAGACCATGGCGACGCTGCTGGTCATGAACGATCGCGCCGAAGAAGCCATGGAGTATGTGGACCGGGCGCTGGAAGTGAATTCGGAGTCACTGAAGTCCCTGAGCATTCTGGCGTCCCAGGCAGCGCTGCATGAAGAATATGACGAGTACGCTCGCCTCGAGGCACAGGTGGCCGGCTTCAGCCCTGGCAATGCCCGTTTCTATGGCGATATGGCAGACGCCTTCGGCAATGCCTACCGCTTCACCGAGGCCGTGGGCTACGCCCGGCAGGCAGTGGCGGCAGATCCGAATTACTGGCAGGGCCACACGCTGCTGGGCACCAACCTGATCCGCCTGGGTCAGGATGAAGAGGGGAGAGTCGCGCTTGAGCTGGCCTTCGACAATGACCCTTTCAATGTCATGACTTCCAACATGTTGAAGGTGTTCGACACGCTGGAGGAGTATGCCACTCTCACCACCGAGCACTTCGAAGTGCGCATGAGTCAGCGCGACGCCCGCGTGCTGTGGCCCTACATGGCGCCTCTGCTTGAAGAGAGCTGGGCCACACTGACAGCCAAGTACGGGTTCGAGCCCGAAGCGCCGGTGCTGGTCGAAGTCTTCGAGCGCACGGATGATTTCGCCGTGCGCTCCGTTGGCTTGCCTGATATCGGACCGCTGGTGGGTATCTGCTTCGGCAGGATGGTCACTCTGATTTCGCCGCAGACACTGGATGCCAACTGGCAGGAGATTCTCTGGCACGAGCTGGTGCACGTCTTTACGCTGCAGATGACCAACAACCGCATGCCGCGCTGGCTGTCCGAGGGCATCTCGGTGTGGGAAGAGCGCGAGGCACGTCCTGAGTGGGGACGCCGTCATGGCATGGAGCTGGTGCGAGCGGCCCAGCAGGACAAGTTGCTGCCGGTAGCCAATCTCAATGAAGGCTTTACCGGGGCAAACACCAACGAAGATCTGGGTTTTGCCTACTTCCAGTCCTATCTGGTGGTGGACTATATCGCCCAGGAACATGGCTTCGACAAGCTGATCGAGCTCGTCAAACAGTACGCGTTCATCAAGGAAGAGTCGGAGATGTTCGAGACGGTATTCGGCACCTCCATCGATACCTTCGATGCGGGCTTCCGCAGCTGGGTGGACCGCCGCGTGCAGGAGATCAATGTCTATGTGCACACTGAAGACGCCGCCGATGAAGGGGAAGCGCACGGCCACGGTCAGCGCGAGAACTCCAGTGCCGTGATGGCGGAGCTCTACAACAACGCCTCGCTGAAGCAGCACATGCGCCAGCGTGTGCAGGACCAGCCCCGCGACTTCCAGGCCCACCTGCAACTGGGCATCGTGCTGTTCAAGGAAGAGAGTTTCGACGAGGCCAAGGTGCACCTGCAGATTGCCCAGGACATTCTGCCCGATTACTCCGGTTATCCCAGCCCTGCGCTGGTGCTCTCGCAGATCCATGAGCGTCAGGGTGATCAGGCAGCGCGACTGGAACAGCTCAAGGTGATGCTGGAGAACCAGCAGCACGACTACGACTCCACGGTGCTGCTGGCGGCGGCGGCGCTGGAGAGTGGCGATCTGGCGCTTTCCCGCTACTACATGGACCGCGCACTGGCCATCAGCCCCTATCGACTGGATGTTCACCAGATTGGCGCCGAGATCGCTCGCCGTCTGAATGATCCGCAGATGGCTGTGCGGGAACTGGAAGTGCTGGTGGACCTGGATGTGAACGACCCTGTGGAGGCTCGTACGGATCTGGCAGAGGCCTATCTGAGCAATGGCCAGCCGGCTGACGCGAAGCGCAATATCCTGAGTGCGCTCGAGATTGCACCCAGCTATGCCCGCGCACAGGAAGTCTTGCTGCAAGCGGTGGATGCAGCCCCCTGAGCCAATAGCCAGCCCCGTGGAGAAGAGTCGATGCGCTGGATTCGTGAAACCGGCAGAACACTGCGAAACGCCCTGCTGCTGACAGCGGCAGGAAGCGGTGCGCTGCTGTGGAACGCTGGCGTTCAGGCGCAGAATGGTGCAGTGCCACTGGATATCGACCCGGAGTCCTTTCTACGGGAGGTCGACGCCGAGTCTGGGCCGCCCACGGAGTTCACCTGGGTTCGTGGACGCTATACCAATTATGGTGGTGGTCGTGGCCGGCGCGGTGGCGATGGCGGGTTCGGCGGCGGAGGCGGCTTCGGCGGCTTTGGTGGTGGCGGCGGCCGGGGCGGCTGGTGGGATACTGACTTTCCGGATGCGGAGTCAAACTTCCTGCGTGGCGTGCAGCGCTACACGAACATCGACGCCAACAGCAAAAGTTATGACTTCATGGATCTGACCGATCCGCGGCTGTTTGAACACACGTTTCTGTACATGAACATGAAGCGGGTACCCATTGGCTCGACAATGACCGGCCCCAATTTCACGGCGGACGAAATCGTGGCCATGCGCGAATTCATGTTCCGTGGGGGTTTCATTCTGCTGGACGATTTCTGGGGTGATGCGCACCTGGAAGACTTTCAGAGGGAAATGGCCAAGCTGTTTCCCGAGCGCGCGCTGGTGAAGCTGGATACCACACACGAGCTGTTCCACACCTTCTTCGATGTGGAGGAAGTGGTGCAGGTGCCAGGTCGCGCTGTCACCTGGGATTACAACGGAGGCTTCAGTCTCGATGACCCGAATTATCCGCCGGCGGTCTATGCCATTCTCGACGATGACGGCCGTGTTATGCTCGTGGCCAATCACAATGCCGATCTTGGCGACGGCTGGGAGCACACGTTTTTCGAGCCGTATCCGACGCGCTACAGCAACGAGGCATACAAGATTGCCATCAACTATCTGATATACGCGTTCACGCACTGAGACGAACAACAAACAAGACCCACAACGAAAAAACAGGACTTACTCATGTCGGAAATTCAGAACATCGAAGAGGGCGCAGTCGCAGGACTGGAGAGCCAGGACGATCTGGCGCTGGTCAGGAAGATGCAGGACGGACGCGATCAGATCATCAAGGAGATCAAGAAGGTCATCGTCGGTCAGGAAGCTGTCATCGATGAGCTGCTCATCGCCCTGTTCGCCGGCGGCCACTGCCTGGTGACCGGAGTGCCAGGCCTTGCCAAGACGCTGCTGATCAAGACTGTGGCCGATATTCTGCAGGTCAAGTTCAGCCGCATCCAGTTCACGCCCGACCTGATGCCGGCCGACGTGGTGGGATCGGAGATCGTGGAAGAGAAGGACGGCCAACGCAAGCTCACGTTCGTGAAGGGCCCGATCTTCACCAACATCCTGCTGGCCGACGAGATCAACCGCACGCCCCCCAAGACCCAGTCCTCGCTGCTGGAAGCGATGGAAGAGCGTCAGGTCACCGCGGCCGGTGTTACCCACAAGATGGCGCGCCCGTTCTTCGTGCTGGCTACGCAGAATCCCATCGAGCTGGAAGGCACCTACCCGCTGCCGGAAGCGCAGCTTGACCGGTTCATGTTCAAGATCGAACTTGGCTATCTGTCGGAAGATGACGAAGTGATGGTGGTGGGCAATACCACGCAGATCGTCGACAACACCGTGGCCCACCCGCTCAGTGGCGACGACATTCTGGAATTCCAGCGTATCGCCCGTCAGGTGCCCGCGGCCCAGGCCGTGATCCGCTACGCGGTGCGTCTGGTGCACGCGTCGCGGCCGAACAGCCCGCTGGCGCCCAGCTTCGTCAACGACTGGGTCAGCTGGGGGGCGGGCATCCGCGCCTCGCAGAACCTGGTGCTGGCCGGCAAGGTGCGTGCGCTGCTGCGCGGCCGTTACAACGTGTCCTACGGCGACATCCGCGCCCTGGCGCCAGCCGTGCTGCGACATCGCGTACTGCTGAATTTCCATGCCGAAGCCGAGCGGGTGACGACGGATGAAGTGATCCGACGCCTGATCGAGGTAGTGCCAGAACCGACCTCCGACTACTAAGCGCGGAATACGCATCCCATGGCAGCGAACACCACCTTCATCGACCCCACGGTCCTCTCGAGCCTGAACAATCTGGAGCTGCGCGCACGCGTCGTGGTGGAAGGGTTTGTCTCGGGCCTGCACAAGAGTCCGCATCGCGGGTTCAGCGTGGAGTTCACCGACTATCGTCACTACTACCGTGGCGACGACATGCGTCATGTGGACTGGAAGCTCTACGCCCGCAGCGACAAGTTCTACATCAAGCAGTACGAGGACGAGACCAATGTCCGCTGCTATGTGGTGCTGGATTCCAGCGCGTCGATGGGCTATGCCTCGGGGGCAATGAGCAAACTGGAGTACGGGCGCACACTGGCCTCGGCACTGGCCTACTTCATCATGCGCCAGCGCGACGCAGTTGGCCTGATCACATTCGACGAGAAGGTCAACGACTACATTCCCGCGCTGTGCCGGCAGCCACACCTGATTCGCATCCTGCGCGTGCTGGCGGGACTGAAGGCGGGGTCGCGCACCGATGTGGTCAAGCCCTTGTCGGACCTGGCCACCAGCCTCAATCGCAAGAGCATGGTCATCCTGATCAGTGACATGCTCGAAGACGAAGAGAAGACCATCAAGACGTTGCAGCGTCTGCGCTCCATGGGCAATGACGTGATCGTGTTCCATGTGCTGGATGATGCCGAACTGCATTTCCGCTTTCAGGAAGCGACCGAATTCATCGATGCCGAGACCAGCGAGAGCTACATCACGCAGCCGCAGTCGATCCGCGATGCCTATCTGGAAAACCTCGGCCAGTACCTGGCCTATTGCAAGAAGCAGTGCCAGAGCAGTGGCGTGGACTACTGTCTGCTCAATACCTCCCAGCCGCTGGACACGGCGCTGTATTCCTACATTTCCCGCCGCGCCAGGAGTTTCTGAATGAGCTTCCTCAGCCCGTTGTTCCTGTTCGGTCTCCTCGCCGCGGCGATACCCATTGCCATCCATCTCATCCGCAAGGAAAAGCCGCCGAAGATGCTGTTCGGCACCCTGCGCTTTCTAAAGAACACGTCGAAGAAGCTGATCCTGTTTCAGCAGATCCAGCAGTGGCTGCTGCTGTTGCTGCGGGCGGCGGTGATCTCGCTGCTGGTGTTCGCCTTTGCCCGTCCGCTGTTTGACAGCGCCATCGCGGGGCTGGTGGACGCCGAGCCGGAGTCGTCAGTGATTCTTCTGGATGTGTCGATGAGCATGCGTTACGGCGACCGCAACGAGCAGGCGCGTGCGGCGGCGCAGGAACTGCTTGCCGGCATGTCGGCTGGCGATGAAGTCGGGATTGTTGCCTTCGGCGGTTCGGCAGTGAGTGTGCGGGAGCTGAGTACCGATCTAGACGGTGCCAGGGCCTTTCTGGACGCGCTGCCCGAGCCCGGCTTCGAGGTGACGCGCTTCATGCCCGCGCTGCGCCTGGCCAATGACCTGCTGGAATCCTCACGCCACGAGAGCCGTACCATTCACCTGGTGTCTGATTACCAGGCCAGCGGCATGGGCGGGGACGACTCTGGCTGGGTGATGTCGCCGGGCGTGCACTTGAACCCGGTGGATGTGGGCGATGGCCCGTCCCGCAACCTGTTGCTGACCGATGTGCGCTCCCCCGACCAGCTCATCGAAAATCAGAGCGAGTACGAAATTCTGGCGCGCGTGCGCAGCACCGGCAGTGTCCATGTGGATCAGGCGGAAGTGCGCCTGCTGCTCGATGGCGTCGAGACCGCGCGCATGCCGGTCAATCTGACCGACCTGTCCGAGGAGGTGGTGCGCCTGCCCGCCGTGTTTGACACTGCCGGCACCCACCGTGGCGAGATCCGCGTGGGCACAGATGATTTCGACATCGACAACAGCTACTTCTTCACCGTGGATGTGATGGCGAAGATTCGCGTATTGCTGGTCAATGGCGAGCCTTCGGTGAACTGGTATGAAGATGAAGCCCACTGGCTGGCGCTCGCCATCGGCAGCAACGCCGAGTCGCCCTTCGTGCTCTCCCGCAGTACGCCACGGGAACTGGATGCCGCACAACTGGCGCAGCACGATGTGGTGGTGCTGCTCAATGCCGGCAGCGATCTCAGTTCAACACAGGCCAATGCGCTGAACGACTTCGTGCGCGATGGGGGCAGTCTGCTGCTGGCGCCTGGTGACCGGGTCAATGCCGGGCCTTTCAATCAGTTGTTTGCCGACATCAGCCCGGCAACGCTGGATCAGCCTGTCCGCCTGGGCGGTGGAGACTACCTGCTGATTGCCGACATGGACCGTCGACATCCCGTGTTGTTGCCGCTGGGTTCTGACTGGGTAGTGCGTTTCGAGGGTTACTGGGCTGCGACGGCCGCCCCTGACGCCGATGTGCTGATGCAGTTCGACAATGGCAGCCCTGCGCTGCTGGAGCGTGCAGTGGGGCAGGGGCGCGTCCTGATGTTCGCTTCGTCGCTGGACACCGAGTGGAACAATCTGCCGCTGCAAGGCCTGTATCTGCCGTTTGCTCATGAGTCCCTTCGCTATCTTGCCCAGGCCACTGAGAAGGAGCGCGCCTACCGGATCGGCGATGTCATTGACCTGGCGAGCGCGGCAGCGGAAGACGCGACATTGACGGTCACGGATGCTACCGGTGCCGTAACGCAGCTGGTACCGGGCAGCCGTACACTGACCCCCGCCACCAATGGCTTCCTGAGCATCGACGATGGCGCGAATGTGCAGTTCTATGCCGTGAATCCGGACCCGGAAGAATCTTCACTCGAACGCATTGCTCCGAGCACCCTGCAGGACAGTGTCACCAATGCCGAGACAGAGCCCGTGCAGTCAGAGCAAGTCCGCACAGCACAACTGGTTGCTGAAATCGAAGGGCCGCAGCGGGTCTGGTGGTGGCTGATGTTGCTCGTGATGCTGATGCTGCTGGCCGAAACCCGCGTTGCCAATACCACCTACCGCTAGAGCCAATTCCAGGTGACAGCATCGCTGTCACAATTGGCATTTTCCTATCTGTTTGTTTTCATTGAATTTTGAATTTCATTTTGTCATGCATTGGTAACACTAATGTCATATGTCACGAAAAATTCATGAAAGCGACGCATATTCCGGTTGCTCACCCCGATTTCTTGGAGGATATTTCTCTTACAAAAACTAGAAAGACGGTACTGGAAATGAAAAACAAAAATCATGGCATTACTCGCACTTTTTTTTACACGGCAATACTGACAATCTCCTGCTCCTGCGCTTTTGCACAGGATGGCAGCCTACCCTCCGTGTCTGACTCTGCTCCGGATTTACTGGCGCAAGCGTCTCGCTATGCCTTGCAGTACGAGAGCATGGCCTCGGAATTCGGTCCCTATGACCTGCGTGTTACCGAGCCCCTGGTGGCTGCGGCTGACCTGCAAGTCGAGGCCGGCAATTATCTGGATGCGTTGCTGGGCTATCAACAGGCGCTGCAGGTCACGCGCATCAGTACGGGCCTTTACAGCGAGGAGCAGATCCCTCTCGTCGAAAAAATCATCGACTGCAATGTCGCTACCGGCGACTGGCCAAGCGTGGATGAGCAGTTCCGTTATCTGGAACTATTGTATTCACGTGTGTATGAACAAGGCTCTGAAGGCTGGGCCCGCGGTATCGCCCAGCTGTCTGACTGGCATGTGCTGGTCATCAACCACGGCCTTGAGACCAACAACTCCGATCATCTGCGCGAGGCACATGGATTGCTCAGGCAACGCCTGCAACTGGCGGAACAGTCTGCTGACACGGACGCAAAGGTACTGGAGGTGTTGCGCCACAATGTCAAAGTGACGACGCACTATTTGCGGATGGCCGAACGGCAGTCAGCGGAATCCGCCTTTGATGGTGTCAGACTCAGCCTGGTCGAGCAGGTTGCGTGGAACTAGTGAGGCGTCGGGAAGCAGGCTGGGGTGAAAGTCGCTGAGGTTAGGAGCTGGAAAGCAACTCAGCGTTTGAAAGGGGCATGCAAGAAATTGCCATCACCTTCAATGAGACGGGCGGCCACTTCCGTGGCCGCCCGTCAGATGCGAACGCGCGTTCCTGATTCCTCATTGGCTTCGTCATGCGCTTCAGTTGCCGATGCCGGGCTCCATGCGTGGTCCCTGTGTGCTGTTCCCACGTCCAAGCAGTTTCCTGCCCGCACGCAGATACTCACGCAGTTTGGACGGCAACGCCAGCAGCGCAGGCGTGACGATCAGGGTCAGGATTGTGCCGAAAGTCAGCCCGTAAACAATGGCACTGGCCAGCTGCACCCACTGAGAAGTGATCGGGCCGCCGAATTCCACTTCAGCCGTGATCAGGTCAAACGACCAGTGCATGGCCAGCGGCAAGAGTCCCAAGCCTGTCGTGAACGTGGTCAGGAACACCGGACGCAGGCGCTGTACGCCTGTCTGAATGATGATCTCTTCCAGGCTCCAGTCCTTGCGGGTTTCCCGCAGATAATTGAACGTGTCGATCAGAATGATGTTGTTGTTCACGATGATCCCTGCCAGGGCGACAATGCCGACGCCCGTCAGAATCACGCTGAACGTCTGTCCCGTAAGCAACAAGCCGAGCAACACGCCTGTGGTGGACAGCAGCACCGAAGACAGAATCAGCAACGTCTGATAAAAGCTGTTGAACTGCGTGACCAGCAGAACTGCCATCAGCATCAGCGAAATACTGAAGGCCTGCAGCAGGAAGGCGAAGGACTGCTCCTGTTCCTCGTTGGAGCCGCGGAACTGATAATCGACTCCAGGCATCATGGGATTGGTCTCGAGCCACTGCTCCAGTTCGGCCACTTTGTTGGCAGTGACCTCGCCGGGCGCCGGGTTGGCACGCACATAGATCACTTTGTTGCCGTCGACGCGCTGGATGGAACTGACTTTGGGTTCTGGAACGCGCGTGATGAAGCTGCTGATTGGCGCCATACCGGTAGCAGTGGTGACCTGAATCTTCTCGATCTGCTCCAGGCCGCGATACTCTTCCGGATACCGCACACGGATGTCCACTTCTTCTTCCGTATCATCAGGTCGGTAATCGCCCATGCGTACGCCGTCGGTCAGCAGCTGCACGGCGGTTCCCACTTCACTGATGTTGGCGCCGAACATGGCTGCACGCGCGCGGTCCACATTGATGGCCCACTCAATGCCAGGGATCGGCGTGGTGTCGTCGATGTCGATCAGCCCGGTCATGCCGGTTTCCAGATAGGCGCGCAGACGCTTGGCTTCGGAAATCAGATCCTGGAGATTGTCGCCGAAGATTTCGATCTGCAGCTCCTTGCCAACGGGCGGGCCCTGCTCGATGGTGGCGATCTCGGCCCTTATGCCAGGAATGTTGCTGATGGCGTCGCGGTAGAGGTTCTCAATCTCGAAACCATCCGCATCGCGAATGCGGCGGTCAGTGAATTCCACAAAGATCGTGCCGACGAGGTCAGGCGCAGAGCCTTGACCGCCGCCCAGGCTCTGTCCAGAACCGGACTGTGTCACGATATTCTTGTAATAGCCTACGTTCATGACCCGCTTTTCAACGTCCACAACCATGTCGCGAATTTCTTCCGGCGAGAAATTGCCACGCGCAAAGACTTGTATCCGGGTCTGGTTGGGCTCGACGGCGGTGAAAAACTCCACGCCAGCGCCATAGTTGAAATAGGCGTACGCGATGGAGACCAGGGTTGCCACGCTGCCAACAAAGATCGTCCCGGGTGATCGAATGGCAACACGCAACACGGACGCGTAGGCACGACTTACTCCTGTGAGATTGCTGGAGTCGACTTCATCGTAGTGTGACACCGACTGCATGCCGGTCGACTTCGGTGCCTTGGCAAACAAGGCGCCAATCACCGGCGCGAACCACAGGGCATACAAGAGTGAACCCACCAGCACCGCGAACACGGTAATGGGCAGGTAGCGCATGAATTCGCCCGCCACCCCCGGCCAGAACATCATGGGCAGGAATGCCGCCAGGGTTGTCATGGTCGAGGCAATGATGGGCCAGAACATGCGGTTCACCGCCTCCTGGTAGGCATCTTCCTTCGTGTAGCCCTCGGCCATTTTCGTGTCGGCGAATTCCACCATCACGATGGCCCCGTCCACCAGCATGCCCAACCCGAGCAGCATGCCGAAGATCACCATGAAGTTGTAGGTGAAGCCCAGCATGGATATGACGATGAAGGCGAAGAAGAAGGAGAAGGGTACGGCCAGCGTCACCAGAATGCCGGAGCGCACACCGACGGCAGCGATCACGACAATCAACACCAGCGCCATGGAGGAGACCATGTTGCCCTGCAGGCCGAGGTTCTGCTCCAGCACGATGGGTGCCGTGTTGTTCATGTAGGCGATTGTCACGGCAGGAGGCAGGGTCGGCAGCATCTCCTCGACCATGACATCGATCTTGTCCATGGCTGCGATCAGATTGGCACCCTTGCGCTTCTGCACATCAATGGAAATGGAGCGTTCGCCGTTCGCATAGGAATAACGCTGGGCATCCTTGAAGGTGCGGCGCACTTCCGCGATGTCACTCAAGGTCAGCACGCCGTTCTGGTTGGCGGCAATCGGCAGGTCAAACAGGTCTTCCTGTGTTTCGATCAGGCCCGGCAGTTTCACCGAGAAACTGCCCTGGCCGGTATTCACCGCACCCGCAGGAATCAGCCGGTTGTTGCTGGTGACCGCCTGCACGATCTGCTGGTTTGTGATGCCGTAGGTTTCCAGCTGGGCCGGATCGATGATGGCTTCGAGAAGCTCTTCACGATCGCCCACCATGTCGGCGGACATGATCTCAGGCAAGGTCTCGACGCGGCGTTGCAGGTCCTGCGCCACCTGCAGCAACACGCGCTCGGGGACGTCCTTGCCGCTGATGGCGATCTGCACCAGCGGTACCGACGCGGCAGAGACTTCCTGCACGATCGGTTCTTCGGTGGATTGCGGGAAACGCGCCTGGGCGCGATCGATGGCCGTGCGGATTTCCTGCAGGGCAATGGTGGAATCCAGCGTCACGTCGAATTCGGCGATGATGGTGGCGGCGCCTTCGCTGGAGAAGGAACTGATCTCGGTGATGCCCTCCACGGACTTGAGTTCCACTTCGGCTGGCTTGGCCAGCAGACGCTCGGCATCTTCTGGCGAGATGCCTTCGTGGATGATCGTGGTGACGATGATGGGTACCGACACATCCGGATTGAGTTCAACGGGAATGGTCAGGTAAGAAACGAATCCCGTGGCCATGATGGCCGCAAAGATACTCAGCGTCGTTCTAGCCCTTGAAACTGAAGCTTTTATGTAGCTCATGGCATTTGTCCGCTTAGAGGGAAGACCAGGAAGAGTCAGGCGTCACTGTCTGGCCGGCGAAGACGATCTCCTGACCATGGGTAATGACGAGTACATTGTCAGGCAGTCCGGTGACCCACATGCCGGGATCAACACTGTTGTTCTCGCCGACGACAGTCACCGGCGCGAAGTGCACCATGTTTGCCTGGTCCACGGTCTTGATGCCGACGATGCCGGCATCGTCCATGGTAAGCGCCGAGGCGGGGATCAGGTGGGCCTGAGTCTCGTTGGCTGCGATGTAGATCTCTGCGGTGATGCCCTGGCGGATGGAGTTTTCGCCTGCAGCGATCTCGACTTCTATGGCATAGCTGCGGGAGCGCGTGTCTGCGGCGCGGGAAATGTAGGTGACTTCCCCAGACACGGTTTCCCCTGTGAGCAACTCAGCCGTCACCGGGGCGCCAAGGAACATTCTTCCGACATCCTGCTCAGGCACCACGCCCGTCAGCAACATCGGGGTGTCATCCAGCAGTGAGGCGCACTGACCGCCCATGTCCATCAGATCGCCCACTTCCACCGCACGGGTTTCCATGATGCCGTCGAACGGAGCGGTAATGCGGGTGCGTGCCAGTGAAAGTTCCGCACGCTTGACCGCCGCCGTAGAGGAATCCAGGGCTGCCTTGAACTGAGCAAGCCCCACGCGGGATTGCAGGCCGCGAGCCTGCAGGTCTATCGCGCCCTGATACTCCATGCGCGCCTGTTCCTCGCGGCTGATGGCCTCCTGCAGATCAGTGGCGCGGGTGTCGATGGCAATCTCGCACAGGACTTCGCCGGCACTGACTCGCGCACCGCGTGCCACAGGCGTGGCGACAACGCGCCCGCCGACCTCTGCGCGCACATCCACCAGGCGGAAAGCCTTGGTCTGGCCGCGCACGCGAATGCGCTGCACATAATTCTGGGCCTCGGCACGCGCCACCCGCACTGTGAAGGTCTGGTTGTCGCTGGTGATGGCATTGTTGCCGGCCACGGCAGTCACGGCAGAGTCGTTCTGCGGCAGGGCATACCCGTCTACCAGAGCGCCACGTTCACGCGGCCAGGCCATCCACACGACAACGACAGCAAGCAGTGCTGTGGCCACTACATGTTTGATTTTCAATTCAATCTCCAGTGTTCGATGGGTGTGCATGCGTAGCTGTTCGGCCAGGCACGGGGTCCGTTTTCACGCATATCAGGCAAGAATGTACGAAAGAGACGCAGGCATTGGATGCATCGCTGCCTGACGACGAAGGCGCGAATGTCTCTGGAAAGGTTAGCGGTGACTGCTGATTGTTTACGAGAATTGCAGAGGTGATAGTGCGCTGCTTTCTGATGGCGTCCCTGGCAGCAGTTCACAAGGATGCCTCGCTTTTTTGTGTTACGCATTGTAACCAAGTAAATTGGCATTGCAACGCAAAAAAACGTGGCAATGTGCGTTCTATCGCAGCAATGACGGGCGCTCCAGCGGGATGAAGTCTCTGCAGATCGCAGACAGCTCACATCCCTGTGGCGTCAACGATGTACCGGGCGCTTCTGGAGTTTGCGCTGCAAGGTGCGCCGGTGCATCTTCAGTTGGCGTGCTGTCTCTGAAATATTGCCGTCATTTTCCTTCAGCACTTTCTGTATGTGCTCCCATTCCAGACGCCTTACCGACATCGGCTCCTGCACGGAGGCATCGTCAAGATGCAGTTCCGGCGTATCGTCCAGAGCAGCCAGAATCTCGTCAGCATCGGCAGGCTTGGACAGGTAATTGTCCGCGCCCAGTTTGATCGCATCGACAGCCGTGGCAATACTGGCATAACCGGTCAACACGAGAATGCGCATGCCTGGGTGCTGAGCTTTCAACACAGGAATCAGAGGCAGAGACGAATGCCCTCCCAGATTCAAGTCCAGCACGGCATGGTCAAAGCGGTGCTGCTGCACCAGCTCGGTGGCTGCAGTCAGGCTTGCCGCGTGCAGCACTTCAAAGCCTCGCTGGCGCATGGCGCGGCAGATTACATGGGCAAACACTTCGTCGTCTTCCACCACCAGCATCTTCAAACCTTCCATGCCGGAACTCCTGTTGTCTGCACCGCGGGTGCCGGGTCCTCACTCAGCGGCATTGCCGGCAGCCGGATGATGCTCATGGCACCCCCGGACTTGCGGTTGAACATCTCGATGCTGCCAGCATGGCGCTGGATGGCGGCATTGGCGAGGAAGATGCCCAGGCCCATGCTGTCCTTGCGCGTGGAGATGAAGGGTTCTCCCATGTTCTCCATGACCGAAGCGGGAATACCGGGGCCGTCGTCCTGAATGCTGATCTCCACAGTGGACTTGCTGTTCTTGTCTGCCGCGCAGAGTCGACAGTCGACGATGACATTGACGCGCGCTGCCTTGATGGCGTTCTCGATAAGGTTGATCACGGCGTGGCGCAGGCTCAGGTCGGCCGCAATGCGCAGCGCGCCGCTGGCAGCATCGACATTGAACTGCACCCGGGCTCGTGGATGGATATTGACGATGTAGTCACGAATGTCGGCCATCAGCTCGGCACAATCAGTGCCCAGCAGTTCCGCCTTGTTGGATTTGTTGTAGAACTGGGTCAGCTGATTCAGGGAATCCTTGCAGCGCATGACCTGCTGGCGCAGCAGGCTGATGTCTTCCTTCAGCGGAGTGTTCTTCAGTTCTTCGGCGCTGAGTTTGTCCAGATCGGTCAGCAGTACCGACATGGTGGACAGTGGCGTGCCCAGCGCATGGGCGGTGCCGGCTGCCAGGGTGCCTATGGCCACGAGCTGCTCGTTGCGCATCTCGTTCTCGCGGGCTTTGGCCAGGGTGACTTCGCGACTGCGGATAGCGGCCGCCATGCGTGTCACGAACAGGGTGATCAACACGGCGCTGAGCACGAAGGTCACCCACATGCCTACCAGGTGCAGCTGGAAGTTCGCCATCATGTGGTCGGAGTGTTCGTTCTGCAGTTCGCTCAGCAGAAAGAGGGTGTACACCAGAATGCTGCCGATGGAGAACAGCGTGACATAGAACTGGATGAGCAGCGTGGCGCCCACTGCAAGCAACACCAGCAGGTAGGAGATGAGCGGATTGCTGGCGCCGCCTGTGTAGAACAACAGCAGAATCAGGAAGGCCGCGTCCATAACCAGCTGCGCGAACAACTCCTTCTGCGAGATGAGGGTAGCGTGGCGCAGACGCCAGAAGCCGAACACGATGGATGCCGCGATGCCCGCTACCACTGCGAGCAGGAACAGCACCGACACATTCAGTGGCGAGAAGGTGTGGAAGATGGCCGCGCCAATCAGGCTGAGAATGGTCACCAGCAGGCGCAGCAGCAGCACGCGCTGCAGAGCCTGACGGGATGAGCTTTCGGTGCCGGCGATTTCCGGCCGCAGTATCTCCAGTGCGCGTTCGCGCAGGGAGAGGCGTTTGCTTGGGCTTGTCATGCCGGCATTCTACCCCAGGTCCGCCTGCAAGAGGGTGCGACAAAATGCAGCAGGAACGCGGCCGTTTCACCGTGCAGTGCGGGTGGGGTATAGTGCAGCCTGTTTCTCAACAGCGCGTCTGACCTTTGTCCATGAATCCCCGCCATCTTTCCTTTCCTCTGAACGTGTATGCCCAGACCCTGGCGCTTGCCTCTGGCGAGCCGCCGGAGTTTCTGCACTTTGGCGTTTACTATGCCCAGGAGCGCTCGCACTTGTCCTATGCGGCAGCGCAGCGCCGGGCGCAGGATCAGCTGCAGGCCCTGATGTTGCCGCCGTCCGCACGGGTTCTTGAAATTGGTTGTGGTGCGGGCACGTTTGCCCGTGACCTGGCGGCGCAAGGCTATGACGTCACAGCACTGACCGACATCGAGGAAGAGTGGCGGACAGCCAGTGCACTGCCGGAGCAAAAGGCGCTTTGTGTGCTGCAGGGTCTGGAGGATTACGTTCCGCCAGCGCGCTTTGACATCCTGCTGCTGCAGCAATCGGCGCAGTATTACGACCCGCTCCTGCTGCTGTCCCGCGCCAATGCCTGGCTTGTCGATGGTGGACAGCTGCTGATTGCCGACGAGTTTCTGCTGGACGACAGTGTCATTCGTCCTGAACCCCGGCCACTGCTGAGCAATTTCCTGCGCCTTGCCGAGCGCTGCGGATTTCGTGTCGAGCGCCAGCGCGAGCTTGGGCGCCAGGTGGCCCCGGGACTGCTGCAGTTTGCGCAGTTGCTGCAGACACAGCAGCAGGCACTGGGAGAGCTGCTGAGTCTGCCGGGCGCCGCACTTGGTGCCCTGCACGGGCAACTGCTGGTGCTGGCTGACAACTACGCCAGCGCGCGGCTGGGCTACACCCTGCTCGATCTGCGGCGCGGCCCCCTCGATGCCAGTCAGACAGTGTATGGCAACGCGGACTCGTTCACGCTGGAGGAGGTGCTGCCTCTGTTCGAGCGCAGTTTTGAAGTGCCGTTCAGTGCGGCCGTGTGGGAGTGGAAATATGGCAATGGCCGCGGCCGTGCCGTCAGCGCCAGGCAAGAGGGCGAGCTCATCGCTCATTACGGCGGTGCGCCCCGGGACATACTTTTTTTCGGTAACTGCGCCCGGGCCATCCAGATCTGCGACGTGATGGTGATGCCCGAGCACCGCAGCTTCGTCAGCCGCGACACGCTGTTCTTCAAAACCGCTGCCACCTTTCTGGAACAGCAGATTGGCAATTGCGCCGAACATCTGCTGGGCTTCGGGTTCCCGAATATCCGCGTACTGAGGATGGCCTGCCGGCTCGGCCTTTACGACGTTACTGACAGCTTCATCGAAATTCACTATCCGCGCACAGTCCGTGCGGCGGACGAACCGGACTTGCAGGTGCAGCCATTCGCGCTGGATGCCGAGTCAGCCCGTGACGCGGTGGCCTCCTGCTGGAAGCAGATGGCAGAGGACCTGCGGGGCGGCATCGTGGGCGTGCGCGATCTGGACTACCTGCGCTATCGCTACTGTTCACACCCGCAGTGGGCGGAGGGCGGCTATGAGTGCGTGGCGGTGACGGGGGAGGGCAGTCCCGCGCCAGTGGCCATCGTGGTGCTCAAACGCCTGGGTCAGGAACGTCTGCTGATGGACATCATCGGGGCTGTTGCTGACTACCCGGCCGCGCTGGAAGCGGTGCGAGGCACTCTGGCGGGCGGCAATATCGGACTGCATTGCCGCATCACCCGCGCCCATGCGCCGGCGGTGACGCTGCCGGGCAGTGACTGGCGTGATCTGGAAATAGAGATTCCCTGCAACATCTGGACGCGTGGGCCGGACGCGGCCTCGCTGGCGGGAGCCTGGTGGCTGACAGCGGGCGACATGGACTTCCTCTGAGTCCCTGCCGCCCGCCGCCGCAATCAGAAACGGGCCTGCAAGGTCAGCCGCACGCTGCGGGGTTCTGCGGGATGGAAGTGGATGTCTTCCACGGGCGCCGCTTCCGTCGCCAACTGCGACTCATAGAAGTACGTAATGTCGTTGTCGTCACTGTCCAGCAGGTTCATGACTTCGATGCCCAGCGTCCAGTTCGGATTGAACTCATACTGCGCCTGGGCATTGAGCAGCAAGGTGGCATCCGAGCTCATCGAATTGTCTTCGATCAAGGGGGCATCGCCCAGGTAGCGCACCCGCAGCCCGCCGCTCCAGTTCTCCAGATTGTTGACGATCAAGCCCAGAGACGCCGTGCGGTCCACGGAATTGGGAATGCGGTCATCGGCACCAACACCCACCAGCCGCGCCTTCGTCAGCGTGACATCCGCATCCACCAGCAGCCAGGGTCGCGGGGCATAGATGGCGCCGATCTCGATGCCGCGCCGCTTGCTTTCGCCCAGCGCCTCGGTAGTGCCGGCGTCGCCCACATACAGCAATTCGGAATCCAGACGCATCGAGAACAGCGATGCCGCGACCTGCATGTTGGTAAAGGCTGAGGTACGCATGCCCAGCTCGAAGCTGCGGGCCTTGGCCAGGGGGTGCACTGGATCGGCAGGATCGCCGCTCACCGGATCGATGGTGATGGTGGTGCCGCGCGCATCATTGCTGTGGAAACCCTGGCCGCCACTGAAGAAGAACTCGGTGCTTTGCGAAGGCGCGTAGATCAGGCTGAACTTGGGGCTCAGCAGGTCGTCGCTGCCATCGCCGGCATTGGCGGCCAGGCCGGCATCGACATCGTAGTGATAGTGGTCGGCGCGCAGGGCGGCCACGGTGCGCCACTGTTCATTCCATTCCTGCCCCAGCGAGGCGTACACGCTGGTCAGCGCTTGCTGCACGTTGTCTTCCCGGGTGGTGGAGTGGCGGACGCGATGCGCCGTCTTGTGGAGGCCGACATCGATGTCGTCGGTGCGGTTCTGCAGCCCGAGCGTGAGCGTGCCTGGTACGCCGAGGGCAAGGGGACGCACATAGCTGGCATTCATGCCGTAGACGCGGCGGTCTTCGGACTGTTCGAACTGGTCGCCGCGCAGCGGATCTTCCAGGAAATAGGTGAAGTTGGAAAACAGCTCCAGGCCATAGTCCATGACATAGCCGTCCAGGCTGAAGACCGCATTCCCGGTATCCTTGCGCCAGTCGCCCGAGAGGCTGCGGCGGTAGGTGTCGCCGCCATCACTCTGATCAACAGTGTCCAGCCGGTGCAGGCTGCCATTGCGCACGGCACGCTCGGGAATCTGGTCGGTGGAATCCCAGGTGTTGTCGAAGGTCTGTGCGGTGAGGCTCCAGATCTGGTCACTGGTTTCCTGATGGTATTTCACCAGCGCATTGCGCTTGTCCAGGTCCTGCGAATGCTTCCAGGGACCGTCATAGCCGGTGATTGCTGCTGCCGCCGTGAGGGTGCCGGCAAACACCTCAAAGGATTGCGCACCGAACAGGCGCTGGTACGCGTCCTGCCCGGCGGTCAGCGTGACATTCGCCTGGTCGAGTGTGTCCGCATAAGTGAATTCCGACGAGCCGGCAGTGCCGAAGTCACCGATCTCGGCGTAATAGGGCCCCTTGCGGTATTCCAGGTGATCCACCAGCTCCGGCATCAGAAAGTTCAGGTCGGCATAGCCCTGGCCGTGGGCGTGGGAGGGCATGTTGACGGGCAGGCCATCCACCTTGAGGGCCAGGTCCGTGCCGTGGTCCAGATTGAAGCCGCGCAGGAAGTACTGATTGCCCTTGCCCTCGCCGCTGTGCTGGGTGGCGATGAGGCCGGGCACCAGCTCCAGCAGCTCGGCTGGGCGGGAAATCGGACGTTGCTGCAGTTGCGCGCCGAAGACATAGCCTTCGGTGGCGGACAGCGGATTGCCCGTCAGCACCTTGTCGCTGCCGTAGACGGTGATCTCTTCGATAGTGTTGCCGGCGATCCCGGCGGCCTGCGCGTTGCCGGCGATGGCCACGGCAATGGCTGTTGCAAGTATTCTCATGAGGGGGTTACCTGATGTGTCCTGAAATAGTCTTGTGCTATCTTCGCCACCGGCCTGATCTTCCCGGAATTCCGGCGGTACCGGGCGCAGAGTCTAAGCACCGGAGCTCTGTGGGAGCCAGAAAAGCCCGCAAACCCGCGGCAAGTATTTGGTAACTAATTGAAATAATTACACTAAAAAGGATGCAAAAGGGCCGCGTGGCAATCGGTTTTCAACACGCCGCACTGCACAACCAGATGATCAAGAAACGTTCCTCATCCAATATGCTGCCCAACACGCTGGGCGAACTGGAACTCGGTGTGCTGGAAGCGCTCTGGCAGGAGCCCCACCTGGATGCCAAGGCCATCTGCCAACGCATCCCGGCTATCCGCCAGCCTACCCTGAGCACCGTGCAATCCACACTGGAGCGCCTGCACCGCAAGGAACTGGTGTCCCGCAGCAAGAACGGCCACGCCTATACCTATTCGCCGCGCGTGTCCCGGTCCAATCTGCTGGGGCGCCTGATGGGGGACATCATTCACCTGCTGCATGACGGCAAGCTGGAGACCATTCTGAGCAGTTTCGTGAATGTAGCCGCCGACCTCGACGACAAATCACTTGCGGAGCTTGAAGCCCTGATTGCCCGCAAGAAGCGGGACATGGGAGCGTCGGAATGATCAACGCCATCGGCACTTTTTCGTCTATCTGGCTGGCCTTGTGGCTGGCGCTTTCTGTGCTTTTTGTGCTGGTCTATCCTCTGGTGCGACCGCTGTTGCTGTCGCTGCATCCGCGCCATGGCAGCGCCCTGCTGCTGGCCTGGTGGGTGCTGCCGTTGGCGGCGTCCCTGAGCAGCACACTGTTTCTGTTCATGCCCAGCGCCGAGAATCTGCTGGTGGATGCCCATTGCCATGACGATTGTGCCAGCCACGTGCCGCTGATCGGCTCTGCCGCGCTGGCCTGGTTCGGCGTTGCCATCGGCTCGCTCGCCGTGGCAGCGCTGCTGGTGCGATTCGTCACGACGCTGCGCAAGTCTCGACAACTGCACATGCAGTTTGATTTTCTGGGCAAGCGCCGGGGGGCGTGGTTCGAAATGGAGTCTGAGTGCCCGCTGGTATTCACTCTCGGGTGGTGGCAGCCGCGCATTTACGTCAGCACCGGGCTGCGCGCTGCCTGCAGCCCCGAAGACATGGAGATCATCCTGCAGCATGAACGTGCGCACCAGGAGCGGCGCGACAACCTGCGCCTGCTCGTTGCGCGTCTGTGCTGCGCCATTTTGCCTGGTCCGCTGGCCCGCCGCGTTCTCGCTGACCTGCAGGTAGTCACCGAAGAAGCCTGCGACTTCCGGGCGGCCGAACGCTTCGGCGCGGTGTCGGTAGCGCAGACTCTGCTCAAGGTCAAACGCTTGCTGATGATGCACCCCTCTGCCGTGCCGCAGGAAGCCATGGCGTTTGCCGAGCGCGATGTGGAGATCCGCATCAAGGCACTGTTGCGTGCTGCTGGTCGCGTGGCCCTGCCCGCCTGGCAGTTGAGTCTGCTGGTGGCCACTGGTGTGCTGGCCCTGGCGCTGATGGTCGAGCCCCTCCACCATGGCTCCGAGTGGGTGATTTCCGTGCTCAGTTCGCCCGCCACCCATGTGCACTGAGTGGAAACGAATGCGTGCTTTGTGACTCCGACACGAGGACACTCCCTGGTGTTTATTGCAGGTTTTTCAGGATAATGCCGTATGAAATCACTATCCGTCCCCACCCGTTTGCTCGCGCACGTCATTGCCTCCGGCCTTGTGGCGATGAGTGTCTGCGCCCCGGTGCTGGCTCAATCCGCTGATTCGGACGGCGGGCGCCTGCGCCTGCCCGACATGCAAGCGATCACCGAGACCTCGGCCTGGAGCTGGCTGGAAACGCGCCGCGACAATGTCTCGCGCAATGTCTCCGGCATAGGCCGCGGCCTGGACGACTGGCTGGCGGGGGACAGCGTTGGTGATCGCAGCAATCAGAGTTACCTGCGCGTAAAGCTCAACCAGCAGGTCAGCGAGAATGGCGACTATCACTCCACGGCCCGCATCAGCGGCCGGATCGACCTGCCCCGGGCCACAGAACGCTGGAAACTGATCTTCGAGTCCGAGCAGTCGGAAACGGATTCCCTGCGTGACCAGCGTCTGAGCAACATTCGCCCTTCGGAAGTCTCCGGCGGCTTCAGCTACGAGTTGCCCGAGCGCAATGGCCTGCGCTTCACCCACGACATCGGCGTCAAGGGGCGCATCCCTCTGGACCCCTTCTACCGGTTCCGCACACGCTACGGACATGATCTGAATGACACCTGGTATTTCGGGGCCGACAACAAGCTCTGGTACTACCATGCGGACGGCTGGGGACAGGATGCCCGCATCTATTTCAGCCGCCCGCTGACGGAGACCATGTTCCTGCGCATTGACACGGAAGTGGACTACAAGGACCGCTACAACCAGTTCGAGTATGCCCAGACGGTGTCCGTGCATCAGTCGCTGGGCGAGCGCGAAACCCTGACCTATGAGGCTGGCGTGATCGGCGCCAGTCAGCCGAATCCGCGGGTGGAGAACTACTACCTGCAGACCGTGTATCGCAAGGCCATCCATGAAGACTGGCTGGTGATGGAACTGGTGCCGCAGTTGATCATGGCCCGCGATGAGAGCTGGGACCCGGAGCCGCGTTTCCAGTTCAATCTGGAAGTGTATTTCTTCGACTTCTGAGTCAACCGCCCCCCGCGAGGTGGCTCACAAGGGCAGGCGCACCCACGGGCCGTCCACGGCTTCCTGCGCCATGCCACGCTGGCTGTAGTCACACACGCCCTCTGCAAACACCTCTTCCAGCGTTGCCCACTCGGCGCCGCTGAACTCCACCGGATAATCGGTCCGCTGCAGGGACTTCAAGGCACAGACGATGACGTCATCCGCCAGCGGTGCACCGGCCGCAAGGCGCGGAGTCGTGTGCGTGGGGTACAGGGCGTTGCATTGCCCGGGCGACGCGAATTCCAGCGCTTCATCGATGCGCACGCCCTCGGGAGTCCAGCAGGCATCCACTGCAGCAGCGGGTCGGGCACGGGCAACTCGGGTCAGCAGCGGGGCTTCGGTAGCATCGGCCTGCAAGGCATCCAGCCACTGGCTCATGGTGTCCAGCGCCAGCGCATTGACCAGCGCACCCGTCTCAGCTCCGGAATAAAGCCAGATCACCTGATTCTCGGCACTGCCATTGGCGTTGCGCAGCCGTTCGCGGATCTGCAGGTCACGCACGCGGTCATGGATGTCGCCCGCAAGATCCGTGTAGGGGCGGTGGTGCAGAATGGGAATACTGGCCAGAGATCCGGCGCCGCTGTTGATGCGACCGGTGCGGTAAGCAAGGGCAACGCCTTCACGCTGAGCCGTCGTGCGCACAGAGACGGGTTTGCCGTCGCGATCATAACCGCCGATGCCGACGTTCAAGTCCACGAACGTGGCAGGACTGATGATCCCGGCCAGCAGGGCCTGCAGGCCGTACTGCACGCCGACGTTGTCCAGCGCCTGGCGGGCGAAGTCAGTAGCCGGATCGCGGCCCACGCTGGCGACATTGGTGTCATACAAGGTGCAGCGCGCACCGCCGGGGTTGCGGGTGGGGTGGTAGACCAGCGCTTCGTCAATGCCGCAACCGGTATCGGCCACGATCACATCCAGATAGCTGCGCTCCCATGCTGCGCAGGTCCCTGGCGCAAAGCCTTCCACGGACTGCTGCTGTGTTTCAGTCCAGGGCGTCGTGGCGCTGTCGAAATAGCGGGCCAGCAGGCGGCAGTCGGTGACGCCGGGGAGCACGCTGAAGGAGTCCGGAAAACTCATCGCGGGCAGCAACCCGTCCAGCAGCCCAGGGTAGTTCTGTGCAATCAGCAACTGCTGGATGGCACCACCCGAGGCGCCATTGCCCAGCGTCCACACGGGCAGTCCGTACTGCTCAATGAAATGTTCCTTCAACATCATCAGGGTTTCGGCCGACAACGCGTCATTGCATTGGTGTCCCATCACATTGAAGGACGACACCACGTGCGCAAAGCCTTTGCCCAGCACCAGAGCGTCCAGTGCGCTCTCGGGCGTGCGTGAACCCTGGTTGTACTGCGTGCCGCAGCCGCCACCGAAGCTGAACACCAGGCGCTGGTTCCAGCTGCGAATGTCATCCCACTCGCCGTAGGTGCGCTGCGGGTCGTCGAGGACGGCGATGTGGTAGAGCGCGCGATTGCGGGTGCCGGATTCAAGGCGCACCACGAAGGGCAGGCGCTCGCCGGGTCGGAACTCAGTCCAGGCCAGATCGTCGGGGTAGGGGGCGGTGACATCGCTGATCTGCGCGAAGCTGCCGGCGGTATTGCGATAGAAATAGCGTATCTGCGTGACGGTCGAGCAGTCGGCGTCCAGAGGCTCGCCGAAGCCTTCCGCAGCGGCGGTGCACACGAAGGGCTGCAGATGCGGTCCGGACAGGATGGGCCCTGTGGCAGGATGATTCAGAAGGGTGATCTGCGCGCGGGTGCTGCCTGCAACGTCCATGGCGACAAGAACGTTCGGACCGTCTGCCAGCTCACTTACCAGCCCCGTGAGGCTTTGCGCAGCGGAGTCCACGGCGAACAGCTCGGTAATGTCGCGACCCTCCAGCGTCACTTGCACGGTACTCAGAGGCAGACCTGTGGCAGTGATATGGATCAGCGCGTCACCGCCCGACACCATGTCGGGCCGGCCGGAGAGCACGGCAATGCCAAGGGATTGAGCGGGGGTGACGGGTTCGGGAGGATCGTCGGGGCCACAGGCCGCAAGAAGAGACAGGAACAGCGCGGACAGAGACAGGGAGCGGGGCATGCGGGACTCCAGACGAAACGCCGCGCCGGGGAAGTCCCGGCGCGGAGATGGCCTTACATAGAGTAGCCCTTCTCGTCGTGGTCGGATATGTCCAGACCCATCTGCTCTTCGTCGGCGGTGACCCGCAGACCGGACGTCAGGGCCGATACAACTTTCAGCAGGATGATGGTCACAACAGCTGTGTAGGCGCCGGTGGCCACAATGCCGATTACCTGCACGACAAGCTGCGAGCCCATGGTCATTCCTTCTGCGTAGCCATTGCCACTGAACACGCCCAGATTCTGGGATACCAGAATACCAGCCAGGAAGGTGCCCAGAATGCCGCCGACGCCATGGACCGGAAACACGTCCAGAGAATCGTCAATCTTCACTTTGCGCTTGAGATAGTAGGTGGCAGTGAAGCAGATCGCGCCGCCCATGATGCCGATCAGCAGACCACCTGCTGCACCCACGGAGCCCGAGGCTGGCGTGATGGTGGCAAGACCCGCCACCATGCCGGTGACGGCGCCCAGGCCGCTGGGCTTGCCGTGACGCACCCATTCGATGGTCATCCATGTCAGTGCGCCTGCTGCTGCCGAGATGTGGGTGGCCAGCAGCGCCATGCCTGCACTGCCGTTGGCGGCCAGAGCACTGCCGGCATTGAAGCCGAACCAGCCTACCCAGAGCATGCCTGCGCCAGTGATGGTCATGGTCAGGTTGTGCGGCATCATCGGCGTCACAAGAAAGCCCTGCCGCTTGCCCAGCATCACTGCTGTGATGAGAGCTGCCACGCCTGCAGTGACGTGCACTACAGTGCCGCCCGCGAAGTCTATCAGCCCCATCTTGAACAGCCAGCCGTGCTCAGCCCAGACCCAGTGGCAAACAGGGAAGTACACAAACACCGCCCAAAGTCCGCTGAACATCAGCATGGAGGAAAACTTCATGCGCTCGGCAAACGCCCCGACGATCAGCGCCGGCGTAATGATGGCAAACGTCATCTGAAAGGCGATGAACAGTGACTCGGGAATGTTTCCCCACACAGAGTCTCTGGTAACGCCGTTCAGGAAAGCTTTGTCGAGTCCGCCCCAGAAACCGCTTTCGGCCGGACCAAAGGCGATGCTGTAGCCTGCGACCAGCCAGATGACGGAGATCAGTGCGGT
>CAMCRC010000039.1 GCA_945877175.1 Klebsiella pneumoniae
GTCGCAGCGTGGTTCGCGGGCAAGCCCGCTCCAACGGATACAATATGCAATTGACAAGGTTGATGAGATGACAGATTACAAAAGCACCCTGAACCTGCCGCAGACAGAGTTCCCCATGAAGGCCAGTCTTGCCCAGCGCGAGCCGGAAATGCTGGCACGCTGGCAAAGCATGGACCTCTACACCCGCATCAGGAAAAAGAGTGCGGGCCGGCCCCGTTTCATTCTTCACGATGGGCCGCCCTATGCCAATGGTGAGCTGCACCTCGGCCATTCGGTCAACAAGACGCTCAAGGACATCATCGTCAAGTCGAAAACTCTGGCCGGTTTCGACGCACCTTATGTGCCGGGCTGGGACTGCCACGGACTGCCGATCGAGATCAACGTCGAGAAGAAACTCGGCAAGGCCGGCAAGAAAGTGTCCTTCGCGGACTTCCGCAAGGCCTGCCGTGAATATGCCGCCAAGCAGGTTGAGATTCAGAAGGCCGATTTCGTCCGTCTGGGCGTACTGGGTGAGTGGGACAACCCCTATCTGACCATGGACTTCAAGACAGAGGCGGATACGGTGCGTGCGCTTGGGCGCATCGCGCAGAACGGCCATCTGGTCAAGGGCTACAAGCCCGTGTACTGGAGTGTGGTCGGGGCCTCGGCGCTGGCAGAGGCGGAAGTGGAGTATCAGGACAAGACCTCGTTCGCCATCGACGTACGGTTTGCGGTGGTGGATGTGGCGGGCTTCCTGGCGCCTTTCGGAGCGCCGCCCGCCCGAGTTGCAGGCAGACCACTGTCCGTCGTCATCTGGACCACCACCCCCTGGACGCTGCCTTCAAACCAGGCCGTATGTCTGAATGCGGACCTGGATTACGCGCTGGTGGACTGCGAGATCGAGAACGGCCGCGAGACCATTGTCGTCGCTGCCGCCATGGTCGAGGAGATCATGAAACGCTACGGCTGCGATAGCTTCGACGTGCTGGGCACTGCCAAAGGCAAGGCACTGGAGTTGCAGACCCTGCAGCACCCCTTCGTCGCCCGGCAGGTGTCGGTGATACTCGGCGAGCACGTCACCACGGACGCCGGTACGGGCGCTGTGCATACGGCCCCGGATCATGGCGTGGACGACTTCAACGTCGGTCGGCAATACGGCATCGGCACCCTCAACCTGGTGGATGACGATGGGCTGTTCACGGCGGCTGCCGGTGAGTTCGCGGGCGAACATGTCTACAAGGCGGATGAACGCGTGATCGAGGTGCTCAAGCAGCGCGGTGCGCTGGTGGCATTGAAAAAGATCGTGCACAGCTATGCGCACTGCTGGCGCACCAAGACGCCGCTGATCTATCGCGCCACACCGCAGTGGTTCATCAGCATGAACGAGCAGGGCCTGCTGGCCTCCGCGCTGGAGGCCACGGCGAAGGTGCAGTGGATTCCCGACTGGGGCCAGGCGCGCATCGATCTTATGCTCAAGGGCAGCCCGGACTGGTGTGTCTCGCGCCAGCGTACCTGGGGCGTTCCCATCACCTTGTTCGTGCACAAGGAAACCCAGGCGCTGCATCCACGCACGGCCGAGCTGATCGAGGAGGTAGCGCTGCGCATCGAGAAGAGCGGTATCGACGCCTGGTTTGAAATGACTGCAGAGGATCTGCTTGGCGCAGAAGCCGCCGAGTACAGCAAGGTCACGGATACGCTGGACGTGTGGTTCGATTCTGGTGTCACTCATTACTCGGTGCTGCAGCAGCGCGAAGGCCTCGGCTTTCCCGCGGATCTCTATCTGGAAGGCTCGGACCAGCATCGCGGCTGGTTCCAGTCGTCCCTGAAGACTTCCATTGCGATGTATGGTGTAGCCCCGTACAGGCAGGTCCTCACGCACGGCTTCACGGTGGACTCCAAGGGTTACAAGATGTCGAAGTCCCTTGGCAACACGATTTCGCCGAAGGAAGTGTTCCAGGAATACGGTGCCGACATCCTGCGTCTCTGGGTGGCTTCCACCGATTTCCGCGGCGAAATGACGGCCTCAACGGAAGTGCTCAAGCGCGTGGCTGACTCCTATCGCCGCATCCGCAACACGGCGCGCTTCCTGCTATCCAATCTCACCGGCTTCGACCCGGCACAGAATCTGGTGGCGCCCGCGGACATGATGGCCCTGGACTACTGGATCACCCGTCAGGCCCAGCTGCTGCAGAAGCAGGTCGAGGACGATTACGCGCAATATCACTTCCTTGGCGTGTACCAGAAGGTGCACAACTTCTGTGTGATCGAACTGGGCAGCTTCTATCTGGATGTGATCAAGGACCGTCAATACACCACGCGGGAAGACTGTCTGGCGCGGCGTTCCACGCAGAGCGCCATGTACCACATTGCAGAGATCCTCTGCCGGCTGATCGCGCCGATCACCAGCTTTACCGCGGACGAGATCTGGGCGAGCATTCCCGGCGCTCGCGCCGAATCGGTTTTCCTGAGCCTGTTCGGCGACTCCCTGGCCCTGCTCCCCGAGCAGGCCGCCATGGATGACAAGTACTGGGAGCAGGTGATGGCGGTGAAGACGGCCGTCAACAAGGAGCTGGAGAAGCAGCGCAATGACAAGCTGATCGGCGCTGCGCTGAGCGCAGAGGTGACGCTGTTCTGCGCGGAGCCCCTGCATGCCATGCTGGCGCGCTTGCAGGATGAACTGCGCTTCGTGCTGATTGTGTCGCAGGCGCAACTGCGCCCGCTTGCAGATGCAGGGGATGCGGCCGGCACGGACGTTCCCGGGCTGAGTCTGCGCATTACGCCGTCGGCGAATACCAAGTGTGTGCGCTGCTGGCATCATCGCCCCGACATTGGCGTGCACGCCGAGCATCCGGAGCTTTGCGCGCGCTGCGTCGAGAATATCGCCGGCGCCGGTGAGACGCGTCACTATGCCTGAGTCTTTGGTACAGAGCAGAATTGCTGAAGGGGCGCGTGTGACGCTGCATTTTTCCCTGGCGCTTTCCGACGGAACGCTGATCGACAGCAATTTCGACAAGGCCCCAGCGAACTTCGTGATGGGCGACGGCAGTCTCTTGCCTGGCTTCGAAGAGGCCTTGCTGGGCGCTGTGAGCGGACAATACCTTGACGTGCTGCTGCCGGTCGAGAAAAGCTTCGGCGCCGTCAATGCTGACAATGTGCAAGTCTTGCCGCGTCGCAAGTTTGCAGCCCTGCTGGCCAATTCCACAGACCCTGTGGTGGAAGGGACAGTGCTTTCGTTTGCCGATGCCGGGGGATTCGAGATTCCCGGCGTCGTGAAATCCATCGATGAGGACACGCTGGTAGTGGACTTCAATCACCCGCTGGCGGGTCGCGAGATTCGCTTCAATGCGCACATCCTGGCGGTGCTGCCCCACGGAGTGCAGGTCATGGAGATACGCTGATGACTGTCGTGCAACATGTCACTCCGTCCCAGGCGGGCGCAGTGGCCCAGATCAAGCTCGCCAACCCCCGCGGCTTCTGTGCCGGGGTGGACCGCGCTATCGACATCGTGAACCGGGCACTCGATATTTACGGCGCTCCCATTTATGTCCGACATGAAGTGGTCCACAACAAGTTTGTGGTGGACACTCTGCGGCAGCGCGGTGCGATCTTTGTGGATGAGCTGGCGGACATTCCGTCGCTTGACTCGGCAGGGCGTGCCTCCATCGTGGTCTTCAGTGCCCACGGGGTCGCGCAGGCCGTGAAAGAAGAAGCCGAGCAACGCGGCTTCAAGATTTTTGATGCCACCTGCCCCCTGGTCACCAAGGTACATCTGGAAGTCATCAACTTCAGCACAGAAGGGCGTGAGTGTGTCCTGATCGGACACCAGTTTCACCCGGAAGTGGAAGGCACCATGGGCCAGTATGACGACAGCAACGGCGGCCACATTTATCTGGTGGAATCCGTGGAAGACGTACAGCGTCTGCAAGTACGTGATGCAAAGCGCCTTTCCTATGTCACTCAGACCACGCTGTCCATGGATGACACTTCGCGCATCATCGATGCGCTGCGCTTGCGCTTTCCTGACATAGAAGGGCCGCGCAAGAAGGATATCTGCTACGCCACGCAGAACCGCCAGGATGCCGTGAAGCAACTGGCGCTGGAGTGCCAGCTGCTGCTGGTGGTGGGGTCGCCCAACAGCTCCAATTCGAATCGTCTCAAGGAGCTGGCCGAACGGCTCGGCTGCGAGTCTTATCTGATCGACAGTGTCGACGATGTCCAACCGCAATGGTTCGAGAACAAGACCCGCTTTGGTGTGACAGCCGGCGCCTCAGCGCCGGAGATTCTGGTGCAGCAGGTGGTGGAGCGCTTGCGACAGATCTGTGGCATGGACCCCGAAGAACTGGCGGGAGTGGAAGAAAACATCGTCTTCAGCATGCCCAAGGAGCTGCGCCGCTGAGTCTCGGCGCTCTAGAACGCCCAGGCGATCAGCAGCCAGAAGATCACGAAAAAGGCTAGAAATCCGGCCAGCATGAACTGCAGTTCGCCCAGCAAGCCATCGCCTGAGGTGATGGTGAACACCACCATCACGACAATGGTCAGAAAGAAGGAGATTACGGCGGCGTCCCGCATGCCCAGCCCCGGGGCCAGATGCGTAGCCGCCAGTTCCGCCAGCAATGGCAGCATCAGCGCGGCGGCGATCACCAACAGCACGATCAGCGAGATCAGTGCAATGGCGATCTTGCGGGAATCATCCTTGTCCTTCTTGTCTGTTTCTCCCACCATCGTCATTCACTCTTCTGATTGGCCTTGATGATTTCCCGAACCTTGTTGGGGTCTGGCATGCCTTTGGCGACGATCTCGGGATTGTCCCCCGAGGTGTACAGTTCGATGGTGCCTGTACCGAAAATACGGTTGGAGAACGACTGCTTCACTTTCACAGTGCGGACACCGTCGATGTCCACTTCGGAGCGCTCCTTGCTGAGGAGCCCCTTCTCATAGAGTACATGGTCCTTGGTGACGGTCAGACGGGACGACTTGTTCTGCAGGTGCCAGTACATCAGGATCAGGATGCCGATGCCCAGCGGAATCAGCAGGATACAGAGCAGAAAGCCCAGCGGGTTGTTCTTGAACATCGGCGGGTTGGCGGCGTAAAGCGCTTGCATGTCAGAGTCCTGCTTCCATGAGGAAGTCCTGAATGGTGGCGTAGATGCGAGTGCGCTCTTCCGCTGTGAAGCGGCCGTGGCCGCCGCCAGGAATGGTCAACAACTGATTGCGCACATTGGTGGCCGCCAGCGCCCGGTGCAGTTCCACACCGTGGGCATAGGGCACCACGGCATCGGCATCGCCATGAATGCTGAGGATGGGGGGCAGGTCGTTGCGCACATAGCGGATCGGCGACAGACGCTGTGCCAGCGCCGTCGGCTGTGCCACGCCATTGAACCAGCGGGCGGCGTTCTCTGCCATGTTGGGCCCTTGAATAACGTCCTGCACATCGGTTACTCCGAACCAGTTGATGGCTGCTGCCACCAAAGGTGTGGTGCCGTCCGGACAACCTGCCGCAAATCCTTCACTGTCGGGAATCATGGCCATGGCCAGAGCGAGATGGCCGCCTGCTGACTGGCCGCTCACCACCAGTTTCTGCGTGTCGATGTTGAAGCGCGCTGCCTCGGTGGCGATGGCGCGAAGTGCGCAGAAGCCATCGATGACCGCTGCCGGAGCGGGTGCCGTTCCGCCGAGTCTGTAGCCGACATTCACGACATTCCAGCCCATCTCCAGCCAGGGCAGCAGCGCCATTATCTGCGCGTTCTTGTTGCCGGCCACCCAGAAGCCACCGTGGAAGAACACCAGCGTGGGCTGGGGAGACGTCACATCGCGGCGGGAATAGACATCCATAGCCAGCTGTGCGCCGCCCTGGGACGTGTAAGGTACGTCGATGCTGACCTGATAGCGGGTTTCAATTTCAGCGGCGAAATTCGCCGATTCCGTCAATTGCGCCGAGGCTTGCGTAGCGCAGGTGCCGGCGAGCAGGGCTGCCAGCAGGATTGTTGTTCTCATGGTGCATTCCTGTTTCAGTATCGTCTTGGCAAGAAAGGGAAAGGAAACTATACGTTGCGGAGTGTAGCCTGATTGTTACGGTGTGGCACAGGGGGGGGGCTTCTACCATTTGTGCATATCAGGCGCGAAGTTGCAGGTAATTCTCGAGCACTCACCCATTCAAGGGTGGTTACATCTGCAATGGCTCGGCTATACTCCCGCGCGAATTTGAAAAACAACTATCAACAGGGAATTCCCATGATCATTTACGGCGTGGCGCTGCTGGCGGCCTGTCTGCTTGCCGGTCTGTATCTTGGTGAACTGCTCGGTCAATTGCTGGGCGTGCAGGCCAATGTGGGTGGTGTGGGCGTCGCGATGCTCCTGCTGGTGCTTGCCTGCGGATCGGCGCGGATGCAGTCGCTGGTCACAGGCGCTTCCGGGGACGGTGTGAAGTTCTGGAGCGCCATGTATATCCCCATCGTGGTGGCCATGGCGGCGAGTCAGAATGTAGTGGCAGCTGTCAGTGGCGGCATGCTGGCCGTGCTGGCTGGCGTGCTGGCAGTGCTGGTCAGTTTCGCACTGGTGCCCGTCCTCAGCAGGATCGGCCCGCAGAGTCCGCCATTGCCTCCGCTCGAGGAAGACCTCTGATGGAGACTCTGCGTACGGTCATGCAGGCCAATGGCCTGATCGTGGCATTCCTGGTAGTGGGTCTGAGTGTGTGGCTGTCCTACTGGATTTCGCGCCAGTTCACGCGTGGGCGCATCCATGGCTCGGCCATTGCCATCATACTTGGTCTGCTGGCCGCGTATGTCGCTGGCCAGTTCACCGGCGGCTCACGGGGCGTGGCGGATATCAGCCTGCTGGCCGGCATCGGACTGATGGGCGGCGGCATGATGCGGGACTTCGGCATTGTCTCCACGGCCTTCGGCGTGCAGCTGCAGGAGCTGCGCAGAGCCGGCATCGTGGGCATAGTGTCTATATTTCTGGGGGTCCTGGTCTCGTTCATTGCGGGAGGCCTGGTGGCCGTTGCCTTCGGCTATACCGATGCCGAGAGCATTACTACCATCGGAGCAGGTGCTGTCACCTACATTGTCGGCCCCGTGACGGGGACGGCCATCGGCGCCAGCTCCGATGTGATTGCCCTGGCAGTGGCAGCGGGCGTGGTGAAGTCAATCCTCGTGATGATCGGCACGCCACTGGTTGCTCGCCATATCGGTCTGAACAACGCGCAGTCCGCCATGGTGTTCGGCGGACTGATGGGCACCACCAGCGGGGTAGCGGGAGGGCTTGCGGCCACCGATCCACGCCTGGTGCCTTACGGCGCCATGACGGCTACGTTCTATACCGGGATAGGCTGCCTGCTGGGGCCGTCCGTGCTCTATTTCATCGTTCGTGCACTCGTCTGAAGAGTGTCAGTTGCCACACAAGGAAAACGCAGGAATGAACAAAGGCAGTCAGCAGGATCAGCGCAGTTTTCCGGCGCTCAGGTTCGACAATTCCAGTGTCGCGCTGCATACCACGGCGGGCGAATGGACATACTCCGATCTGCATGATCGGGTCAACAAGATGGCGAGTGGCTTGCTGGAGGGCAAGTCTGATCTGAAGGAAGAGCGCATTGGCCTGCTGATTCCCGGCGGTGTTGACTACGTCACGACCTTGCTCGGTATCTGGCGTGCAGGCGGCATTGCGGTGCCGTTGAATGCCGAAGGGGCCCTGCCGGAAGTGGAGCATTCCCTGACCTGCGCACAAGTCACCCGGCTTGTCGTATGCCTTTCGCTGGATACCGACCAGATTGTGGCACTGCACATCCTGTGTCAGGCCCTCAAGATCGAGATGTTGACCGTGGCCGAAACGCTGGCCGATGGCTCCGGCAAGTTGCCGGTCATTGCGCCCGAGCGTCGCGCGATGATCCTGTTCACCAGTGGCACTACCAACAAGCCCAAGGGCGTGGTGAGTACCCACAAGAATATCCGTGCTCAGGTGACAACTCTGCTCGAGGCCTGGGGCTGGCAGGAGAAGGATTCCATACCGCTGTTCCTGCCGCTGAATCACGTTCACGGCATCGTCAATATCCTGTGCTGTGGCTTGTGGATCGGGGCCCGCGTAGCGGTGTTTCCGCGCTTCGAGATGGATCTGCTCATGACGCAGGTCCGCTTGCGCAAATACACGGTATTCATGGCCGTGCCGACGATTTATGTGAAGATCATTCAGTATCTGGAGAGCCTGGATGCTGGTCGTCGTGAAGCCATCACCTCGGCATTCAAGGGGATGCGTCTGAATGTCAGTGGTTCGGCTGCCTGCCCCGTGAAGCTGTTCAATCAGTGGAAGGCCATGACCGGCCAGACGCTGCTGGAACGCTACGGCATGACAGAAATCGGCATGGGCCTGTCCAATTCCTATCTGGGCGAACGCCGCGCGGGTGCAGTCGGTCTTCCCCTCAAGGGCGTTGAAGTGGCTCTGTTCGATGACGACGGCAAGCTGATTGACAAGGAAGACGTCCCGGGTGAAATCCGCGTGCGCGGGGACAACGTGTTCCTCGAATATTGGAACAACCCGCAGGCTACTGAAGAAAGTTTTGCCGACGGCTGGTTCCGTAGCGGCGATGTCGCCGTGCGCGAAAAGGGCTACTACCGCATCATGGGCCGCTCGTCTGTCGACATCATCAAGTCGGGTGGCTACAAGCTGTCTGCGCTGGAAATAGAGGGCACTTTGCTGACCCACGACAAGATCGCCGAGTGCGCCGTGGTCGGCATGGAAGACGAAACCTGGGGCGAAGCTGTCACGGCCTTCGTCGCGCTCAAAGCCGGGCAAACACTGACCTTGCCCGAGCTCAAGTCCTGGTGCGAGACGCGCATGTCGCCCTACAAGATCCCCAAAAGCCTGCGTCTCATGCAAACGCTTCCGCGCAATGCCATGGGCAAGGTGGTCAAGCCGGACCTGAAACGCTTGTAATTGCAGGCGTCAAGCATCCGCGCGCACTTCCAGGTCTGCTTTTGCAGGATTGACATCCCCATGATGCTTGCGTGATACTTGCTATATCAAGTAATAAGCAAGGAGGTGGCTTGTGGGTGTCGGAACGGATGGCAAGGTGTTGCTGGGACTGTCGCATGTGCAGACCCGGCTGCAGAAACGGCAGGATCAATGGCTGGCAGCCCATGGCATCAGCTTCAAGGAGTTTCAGGTGATGAGCGCTCTGAGCGAGGCCGGCACGCATTCGCTCAAGCGCATCGACCTGGCGGAAAAGGTGGGACTCAGTGCGTCAGGTGTCACCCGCATACTGCTGCCCATGGAGAAGATCGGGCTCATCAGCAAGGAGGAAGGGGCACGGGATGCCCGCGTCAGCCTCGTGCGTCTGTCGGAGGCTGGTGAGCGCATTCTGGCCGACGCCGAAAAATCCTTCAGTCAGAGTGCCCGCACCTTCATGAAATCGCTCACCGAAGAGCAACGCGCTGCCCTGGCGACACTCTCGGGGATAGTTGTGTGAAGGCACAGTGCTTCGACAGTCGCCCTGTGCTGGTGGGTGCTGCCCTCACCCTGCGTCCGCTGGTGGCGGAGGACTTCGACTCCCTGCATGCTGCAGCTTCGGACCCGCTGATATGGGAGCAGCATCCGCAGCCAACGCGCTGGCAGCGCGACGTCTTCCGCAGCAATTTCTTTGAAGGGGCCCTGGCCAGCGGCAGCGCCTTTGTGGTGCTGGACAATGCCACGGACGCCATCATCGGTTCCACGCGCTACTATGACTGGTGGCCGCAGTCACGCGAGATCGCCATCGGCTTTACGTTTCTGACACGGCCGTACTGGGGCGGCGGCGCCAATCACGAAATGAAGCAGCTGATGCTGAGCCATGCCTTCAAGTGGGCTGATACCGTATGGTTTCATGTGGGCGAACACAACGGACGTTCGCGCCGGGCACTGGAGAAGATCGGTGCCTGCTTCTCGCATCAGGTGGAGGGCAAAGCTTTCTACCGGCTTGAAAAATCCGTCACGGCCTTGTGAATCCGGCAGGTTGAACCTGCGAGGGCTGACTCACGCCGATGCCAGTGGCCGTTCCCGATTGCACGGCCTGTTGCAGTTGGGCAAGTCGCTCAGCGTTGTCCCGGTCGGCATGGCGCTCGGCCAGTTGCAGAGCGCGCTGTGCCTCGCGCTGATCTCCCAGATACAGATGGGCCTGAACCTGCGAGAGATAGAACAGTTGTTCATCTTTCTTGCGGCGGACGGCGTCGCGGTAATGTGCAAGCGCTTATTCCCACTGCCCTGCCTGCAGTTTTTCCTCTCCCAGCGTGAAGTTATAATAGGGGTTGCGCTCACGTCGACGGTTCAGTCGTTGCTGCTCGTCGCTGGCGCTGTTCACTTCGCCCATGCGTCGGTACAGGGCCGCCAGATTGCTGCGCGCGGAGTCGGCATCAGCATCGGCCGCGATGGCCGCCAGGTAGGCATCGCGCGCCAGTGCGGTCTGCTCCACACGTCCGTACAACACGCCCAGGGTATTGAGTGCCGTGGCTGACGCCGGGTCCGCCAGGACGGCATGTTTGGTGTATTGGTAGGCCAGGCCGAGCTTGTCGGCAAAGAGGGCTTCCGCGGCCTTGTTTGCGTAGAAGAGGGCGAGCACCTGGTGGTCGGTCAGAATTTCGGTGCGGTATTCATCCACCACGATGCGCGGGTTGAGGTCCACCACATAGCGGACGAACACTTCCCGGATGGCCTCCGGATTCAGGTAGGTGCCCGTCTGCAGAGGCAGGTCTTTCGCGCTGCGCTCGCTGCCACGGTCGGTAATGCGGTTGACGCGGCCTGTGACATTGACGTGCTGGTTGAGCACCCAGGCCTGATTGGCTGTGCCCCAGCTGGGTGGGGTGTAGACCAGCTGGAATTCGGCCGGCACATTCAGATGCCGCGCGGCAGCCACGAACAGATTGGAGAACGAAAAGCAGTTGACGATACCGATCTCGTCAAGCTCGTCCAGCGAGGCTGTCACTTCCGGGTTGTACTCATACTGGTCCGCCAGATCGAACGCCCAGCTGCGCAGGGCCCGGTACTTGCGTTCTTCGTCTCCGAGGCCGGCGATGTTCTCATCCAGCCAGGCGGTGATCTGCGGTGGCAGGGCGAAGATATCCACTGGCGTGAACTGGGCAGCACTGGCATCGACGAAGTAAGAGTCCTGCAGCAATTCCTGGGGCCTGGCGGCAGTTGCCGCTGGCGATGCAGAAGTCTCGAATGTCTCCGGGGCGCTGGAACAGGCAGACAGCAAGGCGAGCAAGGTCAGAGCGGGGAAGGCAGTCAAGGCGTGGGACATGGAGGCTCCTGTGCAGCATTCGCCACGGTATTGGAACAAGGAGTAACAAGGGGACAATGCCTGTTTACTCCTTCACCGGTCAAAAGGCAACCGGGCGTTCCATCCAGTATGACGGAGCGGCGCATCCGTGACGTCTGCGTTTTCAAATGGCCGCTCAGTACACATCCTTGTCCAGATTGACCTGCCAGTAGCCCACATCCCGCCATTCCCCAAGCTTGTAGCCCACTTCCGCGAAGTGGGCTACCTTGCGCATTCCAAATTTTTCATGCAAGGCCACGCTGTGGGCATTGGGCAGCGCGATGCAGGCCACCACGGCATGAATGGGGCGTTGTTCGAGGGCCTTGAACAAGGCGCCGTAAAGCGCGGTGCCCAGGCCCTTCGCCAGGGTATCCGGACGCAGGTAGACCGTCACTTCCACGCTGTGCCGGTAGGCGTAGCGGGCTTTCCATGCTGTGGCGTAGGCATAGCCGGTGATGACGCCGTCCCTTTCCGCGACCAGCCATGGCAGCGCCAGAGCCTGGACGGCCTCGATACGGTCGGCCATTTCAACGGCAGTGACGGGCACTTCCTCGAAACTGATGGAGGTGGATTCCACATAGTGGCGGTAAATGCCGGCTATCTGCGGGGCGTCTTCGCGGGTGGCATTGCGGATCATCGGTACGGCTCGGGACAGGTTTCTGGAACAGGTGTGTGGCGCGTCCACAGTGCGGGTGCGCGGGTGTCATCTTAGCTGCTCCCCGCTGTCACTCACAATCACAGATCAGGTGGAAAACCGCATTTTCTTCGCTGGGCAATTGTGCTGTCCGTGGTTGCGCTGGAGCTCTTCGGCATGGAAGCGGGAGATTGGTTGCTTGACCTGATCGCGGCCGGCGGACGCCAGCTTTCTGTCCGAAGTGAAAAGAGTGCTGAAGTCCGGATGGGTGTTGGGTATGATCGACCACGCCGGCCAGGCCAAAACGCAAGCCCTGACAACAACGCAAGCATATCCTCGGACGAGTACACCATCATGATCACTTCTCGATATCTGCGCGTGATTCTGGCAACAACATTGACACTGTTTTCCAGCCTGGCACTGGCCGCCCCCCAGGGCTGGTCCAGGCTGCTTGAAGCATCCGAGCTCTCTGCCATCCTGCAAAGCGCGCCGCAAGTGCGCGTGCTGCACGTGACGGGAGATTACGCAGCCGGGCATATCCCGGGTGCCGTGGCGGCGCCGTACCCGCAGTTCCGTGGCCCCCAGGAGAACCCGGGTCAGCTGCGCGACGTCTCGGAGCTGACGGCCACGGTGCAGACACTGGGGATCAGTGCCGACACGCCCGTGGTGGTAGTGCACCAGGGCTCCAATGCGTCGGACTTCGGCGCCGCCGCACGTGTGTACTGGACGATGAAATCCCTGGGCGTTCAGGATCTGGCGATCCTCAATGGCGGATTTGCCGCGTGGACTGGCGCGAATCTGCCCAGCAGCACCGAGGCAAGTACTGTGGCAGCATCCAGCTTCGCCCCACAGTGGAGCAATGACTGGCGCGCAACGACGGAAGAGATCGAAGCGCTGGTAGCCGAGGGCAGTGCGCGTCTCATCGATGCCCGTCCACAGACTTTCTTCGAGGGACTGCAGGCCAGTTCCGGGCGTCCAGGCACCATCCGGGGCGCCGGCAACCTGGCTTTCGAGACCTTTTTCGAAGGCAGCCGCGTCAAGCCGCTGGCCCAGGTCAGCAGCATTCTGGCGTCCTATCCACAGCAGTCCGCTCCCATGACGGTATCGTTCTGCAACACCGGGCATCAGGCGGCCGTGAACTGGTTCATCATGAGCGAGCTGCAGAACGTGCCCAATACGCGCCTGTATGCCGAGAGCATGACGGAGTGGAGCCTGGCAGACCGCCCCATGGACAATCAGCCCAGCCGACTCAAGCATTACTGGCAGATGACCACGGACTGGGTCGGCACGCTGTTCGGTGCATGATTCGTGACCCCATCCCTGGTGAATCAATCCACTGTGAATCCGGCCCCGCGACGGGCCGTGCTTCTTCTGCTCGCCCTTGGGCTGGTGTTCGGCACCTTTGCCATGGCCGGGCCGCGCGCTGCGCTGCTGATGCTGGTGGGGCTGGGCTTCGGGCTCACCCTTGAAGGCCTGCGTTTCGGTTTCACGGGCCCCTGGCGCAACATCGTCACGGAGCGTGATGGCCGGGGGTTGGTCGCCCAGTTTCTTGCCATCGGCCTGACGGCCGTGTTCGCTTTTCCGCTGCTTGCCTCCTTTCCCACAGAACTCAACGGGGCCCACGCCCCTGTCGGCATCGCCATGATTGTGGCCGCCTTTGTGTTCGGCATGGCGATGCAGCTGGTGATGGGCTGCGGCTCGGGCACGCTGGTCAATGCCGGCAGCGGCAATGCCATCGCGCTGGTGGCCCTGCTCGGTTTCATTGCCGGCAGCTTCTTCGGCACGCTGCATCTGGGCTGGTGGCAGAGCTTCGGCGTGCTGCCACTGATTACACTGCAGGACCAGTTCGGCAGTGGCGGCGGGCTGGTGGTGACGCTGCTCGGTCTTGGCGCCCTGGCAATGCTGGTGCTGCGCCGCGCCGCGCCAGGCAAGCGCCTGCCACCGCGTCGACTGCTGCTGGCGGCGGCCCTGATTGCCGGTCTGGCCATTTTGAATCTGGTGATTGCCGGGCAGTCCTGGGGCGTTGTCTATGGCCTGGGCCTGTGGGGGGCCAAACTGGCAACGGCCGCAGGGGCTGATCTGGCGGGCAATGCCTTCTGGGGTGCGCCGGCCCACGCCGAGCGCCTGGTGCAGTCCTTGCTGACGGATGTCACCTCCCTGACCAATATCGGCCTGATCGCGGGGGCCTTCGTGGTGATGCGCTGGCGGGCAGAGCCTGATCCGCAGGTGGCGCCGATCACGGCACGCAGCTGGACCATCGTGCTCGTGGCCGGCCTGGTGCTTGGCTACAGCGCACGGGTGGCACTGGGTTGCAATGTCGGGGCGTTCTTCAGTGGCGTGTCCACCGGCAGCCTGCACGGCTGGGTGTGGTTCGTGGCCGCGTTTGGCGGCTCGCTGCTGGGTATTCGGCTGCGCCCACGGTTGCTGTTGCCTCTGGTGGCAGCCAGCCAGGGAGGAGGGCGCTGATGTCTCTCACCAAACTCCCGGGCCGTCCGCTGGTGGGCAGTCTCAGCATGGTGTTTGTGCTGGTGTTGCTGCTTGTCGATCATGGGCAGTCACGCCCAATCAACCCTTATCAGGCTCCCGCGCCAGTGGCGCTGGGGTCCGGCGTGGCACCGACTGCCGCCCATTGCACGGCCCCCTGACCCTGAATCAGCGCTCTTTGCGACCAGCCGCCTCGCGGTCAGTACGTAGAGAGGCTTGGGCGCTGCCGCTGACTTCATCCGCGCTGAGCGGGCAACTGAGCCCCGGCAGCAGGTCGCCAGGCAGTGAAACCCTGCCGATCTGCACGCGGTGCAGCGCCAGCACCTGGTTGCGGAAGCGGCCGAACATGCGTTTTATCTGATGATATCGCCCTTCCACCAGGGTCACGCGTGCCAGCGTGTCCTCAAGAATCTCCAGGCGCGCCGGCAAGGTAGTGATGTCCTCGTACTCAAAGTGCATGCCCTGCGCGAAGGCGTCCACCATGGCCTGGGTCAGCGATTTTGCCACCCGCACTGCATAGACTTTTTCAACGCCTGCTTCCGGGGCCATCAGCGCCCGTGACCAGCGTCCGTCATTGGTCAGCAGCACCAGGCCCGAACTGCTGCGGTCGAGCCGTCCCACCATGTGCAGAGTGTCACGCGCGGGGTGGTCCAGCAGATCGATCACCGTAGGGTGATGCGGGTCGCGGGTGGCACTCAGCACGCCCACTGGCTTGTGCAGTTTCAGATAAACCGGTGTGACAAAGGGCAGGGCAGCGCCATCCACCACGACGCGGGAAAACTGATCCACCTGCTGATCACTGCTGGTGGCCAGGGCCTCGTCCACCAGAATGCGCCCCTGCGCCAGCAGCGGCTTGATGGCACGGCGTGCAATCCCAAGCCTGGCAAAAAGGTAGCGATCGAGACGGTGTGCATGTGTACTCATGGCGCTCAGGTCCTGGCGTGTTTGAACGATTTTTCCAACTGGACAAGTGCCATTCAGAGGATTACCTTCGGTGCGTCTGGATGGCCTGCTTGGTCATCGGCACAAGTAGAAGTACCTTACCCAACAAGCAAGTGCTTTCACAGGAGTCAAGAATGAAAAGAAAAACCCTGTATTGCCTGACCTTAGGGGCAATCCTGACCATGGCGGGCAGTCCGTCACAGGTGTTGGCCCAGGCCATGGAATCAGTCGAACCCTTCAAGGTCGGCACCTTCGCCATCAATGACGTGCCGACAGTCGGTCTGGTCGTGCGCAACGACCAGTACATTGTCGATCTCGCCGCCGCCAACCGGGCGCTGGAGCTTCTGCCCCAGTACAGCAACATGCCCATGCCTGACAACATGATCGGGCTGATCGAGCAGTACGAATACGGCCTCAAGTACCGTATCTACGAACTGGTCAACTGGATGGTGGAAGAAGACCTGCTGGAAGGCAGTGACCTGCGCAGCTTTGTGCATCCGGTCGACTCCGTGGACATCATGGCGCCGATTCAGTACCCCAGCAAGATCATGAACGCCGCCGTGAATTTCTACACCCATGCCTGCGAAGGCTGCAACGACGACGAACTGGCCAGCCGCATCCGCGAGCGTCAGGAGAATCGTGGTGTACCCTACCTGTTCCTCAAGCCCACCCGCGGTGCCGTGATCGGTGCCGGTGAGGACATCATCATGCCGTTCGGCCGTGACCGTATCGAGTGGGAAGTGGAGATGGCGATTGTGTTCGGACGTACCGGCAAGTATGTCTCCGCAACACGTGCGTATGACCACGTGTTCGGCTACATGGTGGCAATGGACATATCTGACCGAGGTGGCCGTCCGCCCGGTGGCTATGGCGTGACTTCCGACTGGTTCGTCGGCAAGGGCCATGACACCTTTGCACCCCAGGGGCCGTGGATTGTGCCCAAGGAGTTCTTCGGCGACCCCATGGAGCGCTTGCACCAGACCCTGGTGATTGACGGCGTGACCGTGCAGGAAGCACAGGCCGGCGACATGATCCACAACATCCCCGAGCTGATCGAGTATGCCTCGTCCCTGATCACGCTGTTCCCCGGCGATGTGCTGCAGAGCGGCACCTCCGGCGGCACTGGTGCAGGACGCGTCGAGCGTGCCTCCGGGTCGGGTTACCTGATAGACGGTGAAGTAGTCAGTGCCAGCATCGAAGGCATTGGCACGCTGACCCACACTGTCCGTGTGGAACAGAGCGTGCCGGCTGATCTGTCCGGGTCGCAGCTGCCCCCTGTCAGCACTTACCGCGATTGATGATGTGAGGGAGCGGTCCCGCTCGGGGCCGCTCCAGCACGTTCCCCTTCAGGCCAGTCTTGCCCCATTCGGCAACGGCCGTTCCACCGACGCCAGCACTACGGAGCCATCCGGCTGGTGCAATCCCGTCACCAGACACTCCGACATGAAAGGCCCGATCTGCTTGGGCGGGAAGTTCACGACTGCCAGCACCTGACGCCCAAGCAGTTCTTCCCGCGTATAGAGTGCCTTGATCTGCGCGCTCGACCTGCGGATTCCGATCTCGGGACCGAAGTCCACCTTCAGCTTCCATGCGGGACGCCGCGCTTCCGGGAAATCCTCGGCTTCAATGATGGTGCCGACGCGTATGTCGACTTTGAGGAAGTCATTCCAGTCGATGGGGGTCATGGCATTGCAAATTCCTGTTGCACTCAGCCTGGCCTATGTATGGCGCAAAGCTTGTGGCCGTCCGGGTCGCGCACATAGGCCAGGTACATGGCACCTGTGGCGCCCTGACGCGGTCCCGGCGGCTCTTCGATGGAGGTGCCACCATGGGCCACTGCCGTGTCGTGAAAGACCTGCAACTGTTCCGGAGAACTGCACTTGAAGCCGATGGTGCTGCCATTGGCAACACTGGCCGGCTCGCCGTTGATGGGCTGAGTGAGACAGAAGGAGCTGCCGTCATGGCGGTAGAACAGGCGTATGTGGCCGGAAGGGCCGATGTTGCGCACGGGTTCGCCGGCGCCGAGCACGCCGAGTACTGCGTCATAAAACTGCTTGGATTTCTCAATGTCGTTCGTGCCGATCATGATGTGGTTGAGCATGGTGGGGTCCTTGTTGGGGCTTGAATTCGCGTCACGCGCATATTGCCGGCAAAGTGACTTGCAGTCACCTGGTCCTGGTCAATTGCTGGTGCGACTTCACTCAGCTTGCTGGTGGGTTCGCCCAAGATGGTCGCGCGGCTCCCGCAGTGCCACGTTCAGTTGATCGATGGCGAGTGCCCAGTCCGCATCAGTGAGGAGGTTTTCGAGCAGGAAGGCGGACTGAGCAGGGCTCCAGAAGGGCGCTGCATGGAGCGCCAGCTCATCCGGCAGGGGGCGCCCTGAGGCAATGAAATCGCCAATTTCCTCGGGCGCTGCAGGCAGGCCAAGTTGTTGGAACAGGTCTGCCAGTGTGTGCTGAAGTGTATCCATGGGGACCTCGGGGTGTACGGCGGCGCGGGAGTGACTGGCTTTGCGTGCCAGCGTTCGTCCCACCATAGCGCCTTCACCCCGAGTTGACCAACGATAGAAGACTCGGTTCAGGTATAGGGCGACAGGAGCGCCACAATCTCGCCAAGTGCTCCCTGCTGCTCAGCCTGGCAGAGTTCCCGCTTCAAGCTGATCCAGATAGATGAACTCAGGCGCCTTGACGCCTGCCTGCCTGCGAATTTCCACCAGTCTGGGCGATTCGAAAAATGCCCTGGCTGCGGAGATAGAAGTCCATGCTGAGAAGTGGACGATCCGGTTGGCGTCATCCTCGTACTTCAGCACCTGGTAGCTGCGCTCTCCGGCTTCCCGGCGGATGCCGGCTGCATTGTCGAAGATTTTCTTCCACGCGGGGTAGTCCTCGACTTCATGAATGATCAATACGTATTGCATAGGAGTCTCGTTGGTTTGGCACGGGTATAGAGCCCGCCATGCAGGCAGGCGTCACTGCTTTTCTTCCATCAGGCCGATCAGGTTACCGTCGGGATCGCGCACAAAGCCAGTCCACAACGCATGGTACGGCATTCTTGCGGCCAGCTGATTATTGCGCCCGCTGAATTCAGTAACTCTGCGACACAGTGTCGCAGCCAAATCCTGTCTTCGCAGCGACAAGCCAGACAGGCCTGGAGTATCCTTCTGGCGAAATGTTGTTCACCCCATTTCTAAAGGAGCCCTCATGGACACCAACAACGCGCATTCGTCCAACGAACAAGACGCCACCACCGTCTCCCGCCGCACCCTGCTGCAGGGTGCTGCCCTGCTGGCCACCGGTCTGGCTGCCAGCCGCAGCATGGCTGCCGAGCATGACCATGCAGCGATGACGGGCCACATGGCGCTGATCGAAGCCGCGCTGCACTGCAAGCGTGACGGCCTGGCCTGCATGCAGCATCTGCAGGCGCTGCTGGTGGCGGGCGACACGTCTCTGGCGAATTGCCTGGCGGGTGTCAATGACATGCTGGCCATCTGCGAGCCTTTGATCACGATGGCATCCAACCACTCGACAAACCTGCCCGCTCTGGCCGCCGTGGCAGCTGCCATCAGCGAAGAGTGTGAAGCCGTGTGCCGCACGCACGCGTCAGAGCATGCGCAGTGCGCCACACTGGCGGATTCCTGCGCGGCGTGTGCCCGTGAGTGTCGCGCTGTTGCGGCGTGAGCGAGCGGAAGGAAGCATAGGGGCAGGGGCAAGTGATGGCGGTCAGTTGTCCCTGAAATGTTTGCGCGCAGGTGTTTCCAGTCTGTTCGGGCCTGTGGGAGCTTGCTTGCAAGCGAACTGTTCGCGGGCAAGCCCGCTCCCACAAGCTCGCTCCCACCCACTATGGCTCATCCTCGCCCTCTGCCTCACAGCCTGCACCCCCACCGCCGGGCTGACCGAGGAGCCCAGTGCGCAGGTCTGCGCCTCGCCACTGCTCGCCGTGGACGCCGCCTTCGACGGCGGCAACTTCCACCGCTGTGAATTCCTTTCTACCGATGCGGTGCTGATCGAGATCCACCCCGAAGACGCCCCGCCTATCAATCCCAGTGCCTGGTATGCCTTCCGGGTGTCGCCCGCGCAGAGCAACACCGCGCTCGCCATTACGCTGCAGGTGCAGGATGGCCCGGCGCGCTACTGGCCCTGGGTGAGCGCCGATGGCGAGGACTGGACGCGGCTGCCCGAGTCGCAGGTGCAGCGCGGCCTGGAAGAGGGCGCGATGCAGATTGCGCTGCCCGACGTGGACGCGCCGCTGTGGGTGTCGGCGCAGGAGCTACTGCAGCCCGATGACTACGAAGACTGGTACGCCGCGCTTGAGGCGCGGGTGCCGCTGCAGCGCGAAGAGATTGGCCGCAGTGCCCAAGGGCGCCCGCTGACGATGCTGCGCACCGAGCCCAGGGCCGAGGTGGTCTACCTGCTGGGGCGCCAGCATCCGCCGGAGGTCACGGGCGCGCTGGCCATGCAGCATTTCGTCGACACCGTGTTTGCGGATACCGACCTGGCCCGCGCCTTCCGCTCGCGCTTCGCATTGGTGCTGCTGCCCCTGCTCAACCCGGACGGCGTGGTGGAAGGCTACTGGCGCCACAACACGGGCGGCGTGGATCTGAACCGCGACTGGGGGCCGTTCACCCAGCCGGAGACGCAGGCCGTGGCGCGCCTGCTGGACGCCATGGATGCCCAGCCGATGCAGCCGCGACTGATGCTGGATTTCCATTCTACCCAGGAGAGCCGCTTCTACACTCAGGTGGCGGGCGAGCTGCCGGGAGAAAAGGACTTCGCCACGGTGTGGCTGGACAGGGCCCGGGCACGAATTCCAGACTTCCCGTTCCGCCACGATGCGCTGGCGCCGTCCGCGCAGCAGAACACCAAGAATTATTTCTTCCGCCGCTACCAGATTCCCGCCATCACCTATGAGCTGGGGGACGATGTGCCGCGGGAGGCTATCGCTCGCAGCGCACCGGTTTTTGCCGAGGAGATGATGCGGACCTTGCTGGAACAGTAATTCCTTTATCACACCTTCCTCACAAACTCCGACTTCAACTTCATCGCGCCTATGCCGTCGATCTTGCAGTCGATGTCGTGATCGCCGTCCACCAGGCGGATGTTCTTCACTTTCGTGCCGACTTTCACCACCAGGGACGTGCCCTTGACCTTCAGGTCCTTGATCACGGTGATGGTGTCGCCGTCCTGCAGCGCGGTGCCATTGGCATCCTTGATGATGCGGGCCTCGTCGCCGGCAGCGGGCGTTGCAACTGCCGGCCACTCGTGGGCGCATTCGGGGCAGACCAGCAGGTCGCCGCTCTCGTAAGCGTATTCCGAGCCGCATTGCGGGCAGGGGGGCAGGGTGCTCATGCTGGGGGTGAACCTCTTGTGGCGGACGGGGTGTCTGAAAGGGGCGCGATTCTAAGCCAGAAGCGGCCCGCAGCACAAAGCGGCTGGCTTGTTTTGGGCTGTGCCGAAGAGGAGAATGCCGGCACTTTCGCGGAAATCGGTCCGCGGACTGCGACGAGGACATCCCATGAAGGCGAAGACATTCACGAGAACACTGCTGGCGGGTGCTGCCCTGCTGCTGGCAGGCCAGGCCATGACGGCTGACAACAGCAAGCAGATCGAGGTGTCCGATGACTCCTTCAACTGCCTGACTGCCATGACCCAGGTCGGCGAGTACTTTGTCGACAATCTGCTGGGCAATCTTGACGCCACCGTGGCCGTGGCCCAGTCCGCCACCGGCGGCACATTTCCTGCGGGCTCCGTGGTATCGCTTATCCCCTCGGAAGTCATGGTCAAGCACCAGGAAGGCTGGAACCCGGCCACCAATGACTGGGAGTTCTTCGAGCTGAATGTCTCGGCAGAAGGCACTGCCATCGGGGTACGCGGCACGACGGAAGTCGTCAACCGCTTCGGTGGCAATTGCTTCGGCTGCCACACCCTGGCGCGTTCGGAGTGGGACCTGATCTGTGGCACCGACCACGGCTGTGCTCCGCTGCCCATTACCCGCGAACAGATCCATGCCATCCAGAATGGCGATCCCCGCTGCGTGCGCGAGGACTGAGCTTCTGCTCCAGAAAACAGTGCTCTGCTGTGGGAGCGGGCTAGCTGTGGGAGCGGGCCCTGCCCGCGAACAGTTCGCTTGCAGGGCAAGCTCCTACAAAAGGGCAAGCTCCTACAACACACCAAACATTGATCTGGTCGGTGTTCATCCCGACACATAACCCGCTACCATCCCCGCGATTTTTTCGGTTCAGCTGAAGTTCATCGTCCAGATGGCATTGTCAGCTCATCGGCATATTGCCGTCAGACGAAGGAGAGTCCTCTTGAAAGCATCGATTGTTGTCCTGTTCGCGGTTCTTGTCGGCCTGAGCAGCACGCCAATACTGGCCCAGGATGTCAGTGTCGCGCGCGGCCAGGCCGTGTTCGAGGAAGAGTGTTCCCGCTGTCACGTGCCCGTCGAGATGCAGGCCCGGCTGAATGCCCGCTGGCTAGGACGCCCGGGGGCGGAACTGTATGAACTGATCCGCACCACCATGCCGGCGGAGACCCCCGGCTCGCTGAGCAATGCCCAGTACATGGATCTGGCCGCGTTCCTGATGCGCAACGCCGCCGTGCCCGTGCCCGATGTCCTTGGCGCTGAGGCCCTGGCGGCCACCATCATTACTCCGGCTGCCGCCTCCGAAGAAGTGGCTGACGAATTCCAGTGGACGGCCTTCAATGGCAGCAATGCGTCCACGCGCTACGCGCCGTTGGACCAGATCACTGCAGACAATGTCGACGAGCTGCAGATTGCCTGGGAATTTGCAGCAGGCGCCTTCGGCCCGGAACCAGAATCCACCAGTGTCACCACGCCGCTGATGGTCAATGGCATGGTGTATGTCACTGCCGGGGCCACCCGCAACATCGTCGCGCTGGACGCCGCCAGCGGCCAGATTCAGTGGCTGTGGCGCCCCGACGAGGGCGGTCGCTTCGACGACGCGCCCCGCAAGGGCTCGGGCAAGGGCCTGACCTGGTATGACAACAATGGGCAGGAAACCATTTACACCATTACTCCCGGCTACTACCTGGTGGCGCTGGATGCCCGCACGGGTCGCGAGATCGAGTCCTTCGGCAAGCACGGCTGGGTGTATCTGCAGCAGGGTTTGCGCCTTGGGCCGGGCCGTGACGACATCGACATCGGCATGTCCTTCATGCCTCTGGCCGTCGATGGCGTGGTGATCACCGGCGCTGCGCACCTGGTGGGCATGCGTCCGGTCTCTGCCAGCAATGTGAAGGGCGACATCCGCGGTTTCGATGCCTCCACGGGCGAGCTGCTGTGGACCTTCAAGACCATTCCCGAGCCGGGCGAAGCAGGGTACGAGTCCTGGATTGCCGGCGCAGACTTCACAGGCAATGCAGGCGTCTGGGCGCCGATGTCCGCTGACCAGGAACTGGGGCTGGTGTATCTGCCGGTGGAGTCCGCCACGGGCGACCGCTACGGTGGAGACCGTCCTGGCAACAATTTGTTCTCCAGTTCCACCGTGGCGCTGGACTACAAGACAGGCGAGCGCCGCTGGCATTTCCAGAGCACGCACCACGACGTGTGGGACTGGGACACCCCGTCTGCGCCGATCCTTGCCGACCTGCCCGATGGCCGCAAGGCGCTGATCCAGACGCTGAAGCAGTCCCATCTGTTCACCTTCGACCGCGCCACGGGTGAGCCACTGTTCCCCATCGAGGAGCGTCCCGTGCCTGGCACCGATGTGGCGGGGGAGTGGACGGCGCTGACCCAGCCTTTCCCGGTGCTGCCGCTGCCCTATGACCGACAGGGGTTCGAGGAAGAGGACCTCGTGGACTTCACGCCCGAGATTCTGGCCAAGGCGAAAGAGGCTGCGAAGCCCTTCCGTTTCAGCACCTCGGTGTTCACGCCCCCCTCGCTGTTCCAGGACCCGACCGATGGCACTCAGGGCACGCTGCACCTGCCCTCGTCCACCGGGGGCTCGAACTGGGAAGGCGCGGCCTACGACCCCGAGACCGGCCTGCTGTACGTGCCCTCGCGCACCGCCACCAGCGTGCTGTCACTGGTGAATGAGCCGGACGTGTCCAGCGTGCGCTACATCCAGGGCGGCAGCCGCACGCCGTCGGTGGATGGCATTCCGCTGGTGAAGCCGCCTTACGGGCGCATCACCGCCATCGACATGAACAGTGGCGACCATGTCTGGCAGGTGGTGAACGGCGACACGCCGGCTGCCATCAAGAACCACCCGCTACTGCAAGGTCTGGACATTGGCCGTACCGGCAAGCCGACCCGCTCGGGTCTGGTGCTGACAAAGACCCTGCTGTTTGCGGGCGAGGGCGTTGGCGGTGACCCGGTGTTGTGGGCCCATGACAAAGCAACCGGTGACATAGTGGCAAAGATCGGCATGCCGGGGGTTGTCACGGGCGTGCCGATGACGTACATGTACGTGGGCAAACAATATCTGGTGATGGCGGTGAGCCCGCGCGGCGAAGCGGCGCGTATAGTGGCGCTGGCGCTGCCCTGAGTTCGTGGGCCGGCACTGCACTGTGGGAGCGGGCTTGCCCGCGAAGGTGCGCTGATTCCGGACCCGGGAGGCGAGGCGCGCTTCGCAGACACGCCGTGAACCCATCCCTGGGGGCTCGGTGGCCGCCGTCCCGGCGGCCAACGGTCTGCAAAGCGCGCC
>CAMCRC010000040.1 GCA_945877175.1 Klebsiella pneumoniae
AAACATCGACTCCGGCTTTCACGGCCAGCTCAATGAAATTCTGTGCGGCTCCCGTACACCAGGCCACTGTGCGGATTGGCCGCGCAACCCCAGGAACGTGCAGCGGCACACGTCCAAGTTTGGCCGCCAGATGCCTGGACAACGCATCGCCGTCCAAAGGCTCTGCCAACGTGCCCGTGAGGCCAATGCTGTTGTTGTTCTGCTTGCCCAGATCGCCCGTCACCAGGAACTCGAGCAGCTTGCCGAGCTGTGCATTGTTGCCGAGAACCGGATGCACATCCAGCGGCAAGTGGTAGGCGAGCAGACTGATGTCATGTTCCAGCAGAGCCCTGATACGAGAGCGCTTGATGCCCGTCACTGACGCATCTTCGCCTCGCCAGAAGTAACCATGGTGGACCAGAATCATGTCTGCCTGCAGCTCGATGGCGCGATCAATCAGTGCCTGACATGCAGTCACTCCTGATATCAGGCGCCTGATCTCTCTCTTGCCTTCCACCTGCAGACCATTGGGACAGTAGTCATTGAACTGCTCTGGTCGCAGCAGCGATTTCAACTCTTTAAGCACATTTTCCTGCATGACCATCATCGGAATTCACCTTCACTTGTCAGTCGATAACTCGCATAATGAGCGCACTTTCGAACCAGCGCCTGAGCCGTGCGCCATTCGTGCAACGTATGGTAACAGACTCGCCGGCAGTGCCCTGAGTCGTTGCGAGATCCCATGAAAAAGTTCCTGCAGTTCATTACGTGGCCCGTCATCGCCGGCATTTTGTTCGCCGTCATCCTTGTCCAGTATCAGCAGATCAATCGTCTGGCAGGCATCGTCAGTTCAGTGCCAGCCAGCACAACGACGACACTTGCACCGGAAGGACTCTCGCTGGCAGAAGCAGTGGATCGAGCAGCGCCATCCGTCATCAGCATCCACTCCACCATCAGACAGCAGATTGAATTGCCGCCCCCGGAGGAGATCCCACCCATTTTTCGCAACCTGCTGCAGAACATTCCGGCAGAGCGCTCCTTCAGCAGCCTGGGATCTGGCGTCATTGTCAACGCCGACGGCTATGTGCTGACGTCTCTTCACGTGATTGAAGGGGCTGAGGACATCGAAGTGCGCTATGTCGATGAAGACAACAACACGTTCATCAGCGCGGCGCGCCTTGTTGGCTCTGACCCCGGAACAGACCTTGCCTTGCTGCAGATCGACGTGGCGGGATTCCCGCAGCCGATCCCGATTGGGTCATCGGACGATGTGCGAGTAGGCGACACCGTCCTGGCAATCGGGTTTCCGAGTCAGGAGCTGATCAGTCAGAAATCTGTTTCTCGCGGGATTGTCAGCGCGCTGGGAATTCCGCAGAACGGGCTGCCAATCGTCGACTATATTCAGACAGACGCTGCGATCAATTATGGAAATTCAGGGGGCGCCCTTGTGAACGAAAGAGGAGAGCTGATCGGCATCAATTCCTTCATTTATTCTCAGTCAGGGGGTTCCGATGGCATTGGCTTTGCGGTGCCTATCAACAAGGCCATGGGGGTTGTGGACCAGTTGCTGACTCTTGGCGAAGTGACCCCAGGTTATCTGGGAGTCATCACCGGCGAGATGCTGACGGAAGAATCCAGCATAAATTTCTTTGGCCGTGACGATATTGAAGGACTTCTGATTGAGCAAGTCAGCGAAGGCAGCCCGGCTGAACTGGCTGGTATCCTGGCGGGTGATGTCATGACGTCCATCGACGGGCTGGCAATCAGCAGTGTTATTGGCGCGATCGACCAGATCAACCGCAAGGCTCCCGGACAGCTCGTCAATCTGGGGATCTACAGAGAAGGGGAAAATTCAGAATTTCCGGTGGAGCTGGGAACAGGCACATCGCAGTACCGGATCCCCGAACTCCCAGCCAATTGAAGCGGCAAGTGCTAGCGGCGATAGTCTGCAGAATGCGCGTGGGCCTGCAGAAATTCATTGCTGGCCAGCTCTGATGCGATTCCCGCCAGCGTCGCAGCGCCTTGCCTTGAGCAGTGAATGATCGAGCTGCGCTTCTGAAAATCATAAACTCCCAACGCTGAGAAGAAGCGCGCAGTACCCGAAGTCGGCAAGACGTGGCTGGGGCCGGCACAATAATCGCCAAGCACTTCAGCGCTGTAGCGACCGAGGAACAGCGCGCCCGCATGGGTAATGTGCGCAGCGAGTGCGTCCGGGTCAGCCACTGACAATTCCAGATGCTCAGGCGCTATGCTGTTGCTGACAGCTGCAGCCTCCTCCAATGAACGTGCCAGAATAAAAATTCCTCTGTTGGTCAAGGACTTGTGTATGATTTCGCGGCGCTCCATCGTGGGCAGCAACCGCGCGATGCTGGCCATTACCTTGTCCAGATACGCGGCACTGTTGCTGATCAGAATCGACTGCGCCTGCTCATCGTGCTCTGCCTGCGAGAACAGATCCATTGCAATCCAGTCCGGGTCGGTCTGACCGTCGCAGACGATCGTGAGTTCAGAAGGGCCGGCAATCATGTCGATACCCACATCGCCAAACACCTGCTTCTTGGCGACTGTGACATAAATGTTGCCCGGCCCGGTGATCTTGTCGACACGCGGTACACTTTGCGTGCCATAGGCCAGCGCAGCAATGGCCTGGGCACCGCCAATTGTCACTACCCGCTCCACACCAGCCAGTGCGGCCGCCGCGAAAATCAGGTCGCCCTGTTCGCTCCATCGCGTAGGCACTACGGCAATGATCTGACCTACGCCCGCCACCTGTGCAGGAATGCCGTTCATCAGCATGGAAGATGGATAATTGGCCTTGCCACCAGGCACGTAAATTCCGACGCGATCCAGGGGACTGATTTTCTGCCCGTAAATGGAACCTTCGGCATCCTGATACTGCCAAGACGACTGTTTCTGACGTTCGTGGTAGTCGCGTATGCGGCTGGCGGCATCGCGCAGAGCCTTGGACTGGTGCGGTGGCAGCCGTTCCAGACTGATCTGCATCTGCTCCCGGGAAACTGTCAAATCGGCCATGGATTCTGCGGCCACGCGATCGAAGCGCTGGGTATACTCAAGCACAGCTGCATCGCCGCGACTGGCCACATCTGCCAGGATGCCACTGACAATCTGATTGACTTGCGGATTGCCCAGCATTGCGCGATTGAGCATGGCACGCAGTGCTGCGTCAAAATCGCTGGAACGCGTGTCCAGCCGGGTGATCACGGGGAGTTCAGTACTCATTGGAAGATCTCACACCTGCGCTCTGGCCTCGACGGCGTCGGCAAGGCGCTGCAGCAGCGGCCGGATCAGAGCATGTTTCATCTTCAGCGCTGCCTTGTTGACGATGACCCGGGAGCTGATCTGAGCAATCAGCTGCAAGGGTTCCAGTCCATTGGCTTTGAGGGTATTGCCACTGTCCACAATGTCGACAATGATGTCGGCAAGTCCCATGGAGGGCGCAAGCTCCAGGGCGCCGTTCAGTTTGATCACTTCAATCTGCACACCCTGTTCCGCGAAGTAACGTTTGGTAATGTTGGCGAATTTGGTGGCCACCTTCATTCGCCCTTTTACCGGCGCAGCCCCTACAGGAGCGGCCGTCATCAAACGGCACTTTGCCAGACGCAGATCCAGCGGCTCATAGAAGCCTTCGCTGCCATACTCCATCAGCAGGTCCTTGCCCACCACGCCAAGGTCCGCGCTGCCAAACTCCACATAGGTAGGTACATCTGACCCGCGGATCACCATGATCTGTACGCCGGGCACAGTGGTGTCGAATATCAACTTGCGACTGCTGTTGATGTCCTCAAGAGGGGTGATTCCTGCCGCTTCGAACAGCGGCAACACTTCCTCGAGAATGCGACCCTTGGTAAGAGCAATCACGATTTTCTGGCTGTTGTTGGAGTTCATCGTCGCAGCCGGACCCTCAGGACGGAACACGGCGTATGCGAGCGCCGAGCAGTTGCAGTTTTTCTTCAATGCACTCGTAGCCACGGTCAATGTGATAAATGCGATCGACGATGGTCTGGCTGTCTGAGACGAGTCCGGCAATGATGAGGCTGGCCGAAGCGCGCAAGTCGGTCGCCATCACCGGCGCGCCCTTGAGCATTGGCACGCCCGTGACGATCACTGTATTGCCTTCGACATGCATGGAAGCTCCCATGCGGTTCATTTCGTGTACGTGCATGAAGCGGTTCTCGAATACCGTCTCAGTGATGGAGCCCGTACCGGATGCAATGGCATTGAGAGCGGTAAACTGGGCCTGCATGTCCGTTGGAAAAGCCGGATAAGGGGCCGTTCGCAAGGATACCGATTTAGGGCGCTTGCCATGCATGTCCAGCTCGATCCAGTTGTCACCTACCTTGATGTCAGCGCCTGCTTCGACGAGCTTGCTCAGCACCGCCTCCAGGATGTCGGGACGGGTGTCCTTGACCTTGATACGGCCCCGCGTGGCGGCGGCGGCGATCAAGTAAGTGCCCGTCTCGATGCGGTCGGGCATGACGGAGTAGCTGCAGCCATGCAGAGATTTCTTGCCGTTGATGACGATAGTGTCTGTTCCTTGACCATGAATGTCAGCACCCATCTTGTTCAGACAATTGGCCAGATCCACGACTTCAGGCTCGCGTGCGGCGTTCTCGATGATGGTCTGCCCATCGGCCAGTGTGGCAGCCATCATCACGTTTTCAGTACCGGTCACGGTGCACAAATCCATGAAGATGTGGGCCCCCTTGAGACGACCATCCACGGAAGCTTTGATGTAACCGTCCTCGACCACGATGGTGGCACCCATCTTCTCCAGGGCACTGATGTGCAGATTGACGGGCCGGCTACCAATGGCACATCCGCCGGGCAACGCGACTTCAGCGCGACCGTAATGGGCCAGCAGAGGGCCCAGCACAAGGATCGAGGCGCGCATGGTCTTGACCAGCTCATAGGGCGCGCTCAGCTGCGTGATCGTGCCACTGGTGACTTCCACATTGAGTTTTTCGTCCACCACGGGCTGAACACCCATGCAGCCGAGAAGCTCAAGCATGGTGGTGATGTCGTAAAGATGTGGAAGATTGCACACCTGCACGGTTTCCCGGGTCAGCAGTGTTGCAGCCAAAATGGGGAGAGCGGAGTTCTTCGCCCCTGCGATGCGAATCTCACCGTTGAGGCTGATACCCCCGTGAATCAATAGTTTGTCCATGTTGTTACCGGTCCGGGTCTGGAAGGAATTTTCAGAGTTGCGCAGCACGCTCGGCTACGGTCATGAGTCGCATGCTGACAGCGTGAATGGCACCGGAGGCGATATGCGGATTCAAAATTTGATAGATTCTCTGCTGTCTTTTCACAGGGTTGAGACCGGAAAAGGTGTCACCCACGGCGAATACCTGAAACTTGGCTCCCTCGCCCTGAACAGTAATGTCACAATCCGGCAGTTGTTCATCGAGCAGCGCCTTGATCTGATTTGCATCTATTGCCATGAATTCTACCTGTCGTCCTGTGTTGTGTCTGAGACGTTGAGTCCGCTTACTGCCAGTTGTCGATGACCTGATCGATGTCATTGCCATAACGGTTCATAAGTGCCGTGAACTGGGTAAAGTACTGACGTCGCAGATTGATACCGCCTACAAACAGGTTCTTGAGTTTCCACTCCCGCGCCTCGTTCAGGAACAGCGTGTACTGCAGTTCGACCGTGGAGTTGTTTGCCGTGATTTGCATCCTGACACTGGTATTCACTTCAGGGTCAGGGGATGGTTCGCCGGCGGGCAGGAATGCCAGTTCCTGGCCGTCGTAGCCCACAAGCGCCGCTCCATAGAAGCGGGTCAGCGTCACGCGCAACTTCTCGCCGAAGCGGGTGATCTGTTCGGGTGTCGCCTGCTCTGCAAAACGAGCCATGACCCCGATGGCCACTTCATCGAAATCGACAAAACTCATGAGGGACTCTTCAATACCGGCGAAATAGCGTTCGCGGTCCGTGGCAAAATAAGGCTTTACTTCCTGAACAGTGGCCAGCAGCGCATTGACGGACTGCTCGGCAGACTGCAAGGCAGTCAGCTCCTCTGCGCCCTGCAAAACCATCGGCATGCTCAGAGCCAGGACCGAAGCCGCGAAAATGTTCTTGAAAAATGTCACCCGTATGATCTCCTGTGTGTGCGGCGCTGATATCTGCCGATTCGGTACGACGCGGAGTCTACCTCAATCCGCCACCGCAATAAATTACTACTTGCAAACAATAATAAACCCTCGTCTAATTGAAGGCCTATTACCAGTACCGACCGGACAAGTCCGAGATTGTTGAACTTCGCGACAGTGAACTGCACAGACGAGCACTCCTTTTCAGCCAGCAGATCGACGTCTGTCAGCACCCATCAGGACCCTCTTTTTCTGGACCATAAATTCAGGAAAGCGCACGTGTGCATCTCTCCCGTAGAAAATTATCGCGTATGGAATCAGCAATGACCGAGCACAGTACCTTCATGGCGAGCGCCCGTCGCACAATTGACATCGAATACAGGGCCGTCGGCGAGCTTTCCCAGAGGATCGGGCCATCATTTGCCATGGCATGTGAACGGCTGCTGAAGTGCACGGGGCGCATCATCGTGACCGGCATGGGCAAGTCCGGTCATATCGCATCGAAGATTGCCGCCACTTTGTCCAGCACCGGCAGTCCTGCGTTTTTCGTGCATCCTGCCGAAGCCAGCCACGGCGATCTGGGCATGATTACAGACAAAGACGTTGTACTGGCGCTTTCCTACTCGGGCACTACGAGCGAAATCATGGCCATTCTGCCCATGCTCAAGCGTCAGGGCATACCGCTGATCTCCATGACAGGGGCGCCAGACTCTCCAGTCGCCCAGGCCTCGGACATTCACATCGATGCCAGCGTGCGTGAGGAGGCCTGCCCTCTGGGCCAGGCCCCCACCAGCAGCACCACCGTTGCCTTGGTACTGGGGGATGCCATCGCCATGGCACTGCTTGAGGCCAGGGGATTCACGCTGGAAGAGTTCGCCTTCTCACATCCGGGCGGGCGACTTGGACGGCGCCTGCTTCTCAAAGTCAAAGACATCATGCACAGCGGCCCGTCCATTCCCTGTGTCAGCCCCGACACACTGCTTCGTGATGCACTGTTGGAAATGACCCGCAAAGGGCTCGGCATGACAACCGTTGTGGATGCATCCGGGACTTTGTGCGGTGTTTTTACTGACGGCGACCTGCGCCGTACACTCGACTCGGGTCACAATATCCGCGAAACGCTGATCCGGGACGTCATGTCTGCAGGCGGGAAAAAAGTCAGAGAGAATGCTCTGGCGACCGAAGCAGTCCGGATCATGCAGGAGAAGAGCATTTACAGTCTCATCGTAGTAGACGATGCTGACGTTTTGCGTGGCGTCATACGCATGCACGACCTGTTGCAGGCCAATGTGGTCTGACAGCTTGCAACCCCCATTTCTGCACATCAGGAATACTTGACGATGATTTTCTCTGTAGATCCATCCGAGGCGCTGGCACGCGCACGCGACATCACATTGCTGCTTCTGGATGTTGATGGTGTATTGACCGCCGGGGAGCTCTATCTCGCTGACAGCGGAGAGGAAATCAAAGCGTTCAACACACTGGACGGCCAAGGCATCAAACTTCTGCAGAACGCAGGTGTGCAGGTTGGAATTCTGAGCGGCCGCACCTCGGCGCTGGTTGCGCGCCGTGCGGCGAACCTCGGTATTTCGCTGCTGATTCAAGGTCGCGAAGACAAGCGCACAGCACTTGAGGAATTATGCACTGCCAAGGGGCTCCACACGGATACGATGGCCTATGTCGGCGATGACCTGCCTGACATTCGTGTCTTGAAAGCCGTCCGACTCGGGTTTGCTGTAGCGAATGCGCATGCTGCTGTGAAGCAGGTTGCCCACGCCATTACGGATCTGCAGGGAGGACACGGCGCCGTGCGCGAAGTATGTGATTTCATTCTGCAAGCACAGGACAAGTACGATGCTGCTGTTGCCCCCTTCCTCTGAGCCAGAGGATCACGCTGGAACCCGAACCGCTCCCCGGACAGGTCGGTTCTTGCTGCTGATGTCGGCAGTGGTGCTGCTCGCCATCTTTGGGGGCCGGCGCATTCTCGACGTGCCGCCAGCGCTGCTGCCACTGCAGCAGTCATTGGCGCCCTTGCAATATGACGCCTATGCCACCGGCGTCACCAGCGTCCTGTACAACGCGGACGGCCAGATTGAATATACTCTCGACGCCTCGGAACAGGTGCACTATCTCGACAACACTACCCAGCTCCAGTCACCGTTGGTGCGCCTCTATCGCTCGTCCGGTGTTCTCTGGAATATCGTGGCCAGTTCGGGCAGAATCCATGCAGCTGAAAACGGCGACGCCATACAGCGGCTCGACCTGCAGGATGGCGTTGAACTTTTTCAGATCGACGAGTTCGGCAGGCGCATGAGCCTGACGACAGAATTCCTGTCCGTGTTCCCAGACACGCAATCCATGAGCACAGACCGCGAAGTCACGATGAATACTGATTCCCTGCAACAGACAGCCACTGGCATGCGCGCCGACCTTCAGCAGGATCAATTGACATTTCTCGGACAGGTCAGAGGCCGTTATGAAGTACCCAGCAGTCAACCATGACCTCGTTACCAGACGCTTGCCGCTTGGATTGGTGGTCGGCATGTTCTTGCTTGGCGCGGCAGCATTGCCCGCACAGGAATCCGCTGGCAGTCACGAATATCGCGCCGATGGCGAAACCACCATTGAAACCGTCGATGGCTTGCGAGTAATCACGCTGCGAGACAATGTGTTTGTCCGCCAGAACGCCGTGGAGCTGACCGGCAATGTCGCCGTGCTCGAATACAATCTCGAAAATCAGCTGCAAAAGGTCACCCTGACCGGCACCCCTGCCCGTTTCCAGCAGGAGTCCGACAACCCTTCAGCGGCCATGTCCGGCTACAGTGACACCATTAATTATTTCGCCGGTCTGGACTCCGTTGTGGAGTTCATCGGCACCGCCAGCTTCACTCAGCCAGGCACCAGTCTTTTGTGCGCGCAGATACGCCATGCCATCGAAACGGGGGCCACCTCAGGCCAGGCCTGCAGCGGCTCACTCAGTCCGCAGACCAATTGATGGACAGCCTCAAAGTCACACACATCGCCAAATCCTACAAAGGCCGCCAAGTCGTCCGGGATGTGTCACTGAGCCTCGAAAGCGGCCAGATCGTAGGGCTTCTCGGGCCAAACGGTGCGGGCAAGACAACCTGCTTCTACATGATCGTCGGACTGATCAAGGCAGAAGGAGGCAGCATCGAGCTGAATGGCAGCGATATCACCTCGCTGCCCATCCACGCCCGCGCCCAGCGCGGGCTCGGATACCTGCCACAGGACTCTTCGATATTCCGGACGCTGACCGTCGCTGAGAACATTCTTGCCATTCTGGAGACACGCAAGGACCTTGATCGCGTGCAGCGGGAAGAGAAGCTGGAAAGCCTGCTCGCAGAGTTCCACATCGGCCACATCCGCAACAACAAAGGCATGAGTCTTTCCGGCGGTGAGAGACGCCGCACGGAGATCGCCAGAGCACTGGCCACGCAACCACGCTTCATCCTGCTGGACGAACCCTTTGCCGGGGTAGACCCCATTTCTGTAAGCGATATCAAGGACATAATCAGACACCTGAAGCAAAAAGGAATCGGCGTGCTGCTGACGGATCACAACGTGCGGGAGACGCTCGACATCTGTGAAAAAGCCTACATCGTGAGCGAAGGCCAGATCATCGCAGAGGGCTCGTCCGAGGAAATCCTCGCCAATCAGAAAGTGCGCGAAGTGTATCTCGGGCATCAATTCAGAATCTGATGCAGATCGGGCTTGAAATTTGCTGTGTACTTACGGCACGATACTTGCTAACACTCGCAACCAACACCAAACCATGAAGCATTCAACACGATGAAACTCTCGCTACAGCTCAAGCTGAGTCAGCAACTGACCATGACGCCGCAGCTGCAGCAAGCTATCCGCCTCCTTCAGCTCTCCACTCTCGATCTGCAACAGGAAATTCATCAGGCCCTTGAATCCAACCCCATGCTGGAGCTGGACGAAGACAATGACGAGTTCCATGCCCGTGCTGACGAAGCTGCCGAGCAGAATACCGAAAGCAGTGTGTCCAGTGACGACTTCAATACCGACCGGATCGCTGGCAGTGGCACGGCCACCGAGAGCTATGAAGTCAGCGAAGGAGACACAGGCAGTGACTATGAAGAAAACCGCTGGGAGGACCATATTCCTGACGACCTCTCTGTCGACAGCAGCTGGGATGATGTCTACCAGACCACCTACACCACCGGCAGCGGGGCGCCTGAAGGTGAAGGCATGGACTTCGAATCACGCAACAGCGTCGCCGAAAGTTTGCAGGATCATCTCATGTGGCAGCTCAATCTCACGCCCATGTCAGATCCTGATCGCTTGATTGGACTGGCCATCATCGATGCCATCGATTCCAATGGCATGCTCACCATCAGCGTCGACGCTATCCATGCCAGCCTGATGCGCTCGATTGACATCGAGCCGGAAGAAGTACTTGCCGTTCTGCACCGCATCCAGCAATTTGACCCGATTGGTGTGGGTTACCGTGATCTCGCCGAATGCCTGCTGATCCAGCTCAACCAGTACGAGAACTCCGAGGCCACACAGGCGATCAAGCATGCACGCATCATCGTCACGGATCACCTGGCCCTGCTTGGCGCGCGCGACTATGCACAGTTGATGCGCCTTGCCCGCATCAAAGAGCCGGAACTGCGTGAAGCCATCAGCATCATCGAGTCCCTCAACCCGCGACCAGGGTCCGACATCGCGCCGCCCTCCACTACCTATATCATTCCGGATGTCATCGTCAGCAAGGACAGTGATACCGGGCGCTGGCGCGTGGAACTGAATCCCGAAACTGCCCCGCGCATCCGGATCAATTCCGACTATGCGGCACTTGTTCGCCGTGCAGACACCAGCAGCGACAACAATTACCTGCGCGACAACCTTCAGGAAGCACGCTGGTTCATCAAAAGCCTGCAGAGCCGCAACGAAACGCTGATGAAAGTCGCAACTCGTATCGTCGAGCATCAGAAGGGTTTTTTTGAATATGGGGAAGAGGCCATGAAACCTCTGGTCCTGCACGATATTGCCGAGGCAGTAAACATGCACGAGAGCACCATTTCCCGGGTGACCACTCAGAAGTACATGCATACGCCGAAAGGGATATTCGAGCTTAAGTATTTCTTTTCCAGCCATGTGAGCACGGCAGGCGGAGGTGAATGCTCCTCAACTGCCATCCGTGCGCTCATCAAGAAACTGGTGGCTGGAGAGAGTACCCGCAAGCCACTGAGCGACAGCAAGATCACCAAACTGCTGGAAGCGCAGGGTATAAACGTAGCGCGCCGCACCATCGCGAAATACCGGGAGTCACTGTCGATTCCACCGTCGAACGAGCGCAAGAAACTGGTCTGAGGCAGTCGCGAGTGCAGGACACGGGTACCCAGCGTGAAAATGTTACATGAAATCGGGAACAGCGATGCTAGAATGGCGCCCGAATTTCAGCCATATGAGACTTCGCGACAATGCGCATAGACACGATCCTCACACCGGAACGTTGCTTCTGCAAGCTGCCTGGGGTGAGCAAGAAGCGGTTTCTGACAACTGTCAGTGAACTCATTGCCGAACAAACCGGAATATTGTCTGCGGATCATATCTACAGTGCACTTCTGGCCCGGGAACAACTGGGAAGTACCGGCATTGGCAACGGCATCGCCATTCCTCATTGCCGTGTAGCAGAATGCGAATCCATCACCGGGGCGCTGGTCACCTTGAATGAAGGCATTGACTTCGACGCCATCGATTCACGCTCCGTAGACCTGCTGTTTGTGCTGATTGTGCCTGCAGAAGAGATGGCAGAGCACCTCAAGGTACTCGGTAGCCTGGCAGCTCTTTTTCACCAGGAGGGCCTCTGCAATCGCTTGCGCCACGCTCAGTCTGCGGAGGAACTCTACCGCATCGCGACGGCTGGCTGACAACTGTTCACCTAAGGTCAAACCTGCTAAAGTCAGGCCCACATTGACAACAGCGGCTCCCTCCGAAGAGCTGACTCCTGCTTCAAATCCCAGGCGAACGATACAGTGAAACTGCTCATCATCAGCGGCCGTTCCGGCTCCGGCAAGAGTACCGCACTCAACATGCTGGAAGATCACGGTTTCTATTGCATCGACAACCTGCCAGCCAGCCTGCTGCCATCACTGGTGCAGCGCGTCATTTCGCAGACCACCGAACTGCCGCGCGTAGCGGTAAGCATTGATGCGCGGAACATCCCGGCAGACTTGAAGCAAGTGCCGCAGATCGTCGAACAACTGAAGCAGTCCAACATCAAGACTGAAGTCATTTTCCTGGACGCCAGCAGCCCGACTCTCATCAAGCGCTTCAGTGAAAGTCGGCGCAAGCACCCGCTGACCACCGAAAAGATCGGGCTGCGCCAGGCCATCAACATGGAAACCGAGCTGCTTGAGCAGATCGCCCTGCTGGCCAGCCTTTCCATAGACACCAGCAACATGTCACTGCATCAATTGCGTGAAAGTATCAGAACTCGGGTAGTCGAGCGCGACGACAGTGGTCTGGCGTTGCTCTTCGAATCATTCGGCTACAAATACGGCGTTCCAATTGATGCCGACATCGTCTATGACGTGCGCTGCCTGCCGAACCCATACTGGGAGAAGCCCCTGCGCCCGCTCACTGGTACCGATCCGGAAGTGATTGCCTGGCTGCAGCAACAGCCGGACGTGCAGACCATGTATGAAGATCTTTGCGTTTACCTCGACAAATGGCTGCCCAGATTCGAGGCAAACAATCGCAGCTACATGACAGTGGCGATCGGCTGCACGGGCGGTCAACACCGTTCGGTATATCTAAGCGAGCGTCTCAAAGTGCATTTTGCAGCCAAGGTCAGGAATGTGCAGGTAATGCACCGCGAACTGCTGAAGCGGGAAGGAGCCCACGCCACATGATCTCGTCCACCATCACCATCTGCAACAAGGCTGGATTGCACGCGCGTGCTGCGTCGCGCATGGTTTCGGTCACTTCTACCTTCCGCAGCGCCATCAAGGTGGGTGAGGACAAACTTGTGGATGGCAAGAGCATTCTCTCGCTCATGATGCTTGCAGCCAGCAAGGGGACAGTCCTCAACCTCATCATAGAGGGCGACGACGAGCAGGCAGCGCTGGATGCCGTGACGGCACTGGTCAACAATCGATTTGACGAAAGCGAATGAACATGAAGGAAACTGCATGAAAGAGCGAGAACCCATCGACTGGAGTCTGGAGCCACCGAGCAAGTCGCAGCGCAAGCGCGACATGACGGCCCTGCAGAAGCTGGGACAGGATTTGACTACCTTGGGAAAGAAACAGCTTGAGAAGCTTCCCTTGCCCGACACTCTGATCGCTGCTCTTGCCGAGTACCAGCGACTGCCCAACAGCAACGAAGCACGAAGGCGCCAGCTGCAGTTCATTGGCCGAGTGATGCGCGATGCAAACCACGATGAGATTCAGGCTGAGCTGGACAAGATGCGCACGCCCGACCGCACGCAGGTGCGGCGAGCACAATTGATTGAAGAGTGGGGCGATCGCCTTCTTGATGGCGAGGAAGACGACATAAACGCCTTCGTTGCACTATGGCCGCTGGCCGAGCGCCAGGCCATTCGGCAGATTGTGCGCAACTACAGCAAGGATGATGAAGAAGCGGCGCGAGTCCATCGTCGCCGACTCATGAGTTATATCAAGGAGTACATCGAGTAGCACTGGTTTGAACGCCATGGGCACCTGAAATCTTTAGTGTTAGTATCGCAGTCAGCTTTAAACAGGAATCCAGAAAACAAGAAAATCAATAAATCAAAAAATAAAAGAACGAGGCCATCGATGTCGGATACAAACGCTCGCTCGTATTGGAAGGCTAATCTCAAGATTGTAGGCACCTTGTTGTGCATCTGGTTCTTCATCTCCTTCGTCTGCGGCATTTTGATCGTAGATTTTCTCGATAATTTCCGCATCGGCGGTTTCAAACTGGGGTTCTGGATGGCCCAGCAGGGGTCGATCTACGGGTTTGTCATCCTGATTTTTGTCTACATCCGCCAGATGGACAAGCTGGACCACCAGTACAATCTCGATCAAGTCAGCAAGACTGACACCCTCCCCCGCAAGTCAGCGACAAGTGTCGAGCAGGAGCCGCAATCATGAGCGTGCAACTGTGGACATACCTGCTCATCTTCCTGAGTTTCGGCCTCTACATCGTGATAGCCCTGTGGTCGAAGGCCGGCTCTACACATGACTTCTATGTGGCAGGCGGCGGAGTCAAACCGATTGTCAACGGCATGGCGACAGCCGCTGACTGGATGTCGGCGGCGTCGTTCATCTCCATGGCGGGGCTTATTTCCTTCATGGGCCGAGATGGCACTTACTACCTGATGGGCTGGACCGGCGGCTTTGTGTTGCTGGCCCTGCTGCTCGCACCTTACTTGCGTAAATTCGGCAAATTCACGGTGCCCGCCTTCATCGGCGACCGCTACTATTCGCAGAGTGCGCGGCTGGCCGCAGTCTTCTGCGCCATCGTAATTTCTTTCGTTTACGTCTGTGGCCAGATGCAGGGTGCCGGCATCGTCTTCTCACGCTTTCTGGAAGTGGACATTACCACTGGGGTCGTCATCGGCATGGCAATCGTGTTCTTTTACGCCGTTCTGGGAGGCATGAAAGGCATTACCTATACTCAGGTGGCACAGTACTGCGTGTTGATCTTCGCCTACATGGTGCCCGCTGTCTTCATTTCGCTGATGATGACCGGAAATCCATTTCCACAACTGGGATTCGGCTCAGAGTTGACGCCTGAGTTTGGTGGTGGCTATCTGCTTGACCGCCTGGATGGCGTGAGTGAGGAGCTGGGCTTCGGAACCTATACGGAGGGACAGAAGAGCACCCAGGATGTCTTCTTCATTGCTGCGGCACTGATGTTCGGTACTGCCGGTTTGCCCCATGTCATCATCCGCTTCTTCACCGTGCCGACGGTGCGCGCCGCGCGCCTCTCTGCGGGTTATGCCCTGATCTTCATCGCAATCCTGTATACCACTGCGCCAGCGATCGCGGCGTTCTCCAAGACCAATCTGATGAGCACGGTCAACAATGCCGAATACGCTGCCATGCCAGAGTGGTTCTCTACATGGGAGCGTACGGGGCTCATTGTGTTCAACGACAAGAACAATGACGGCCGTATCCAGTATGTGGGAGATGCGGCCACCAATGAGCTGACGGTCAACAGAGACATCATGGTTCTGGCCAATCCCGAGATTGCGCAGCTGCCGAACTGGGTGGTCGCGCTGGTGGCCGCCGGAGCCCTGGCCGCCGCACTCTCCACTGCCGCCGGCCTTCTGTTGGTGATATCGACGTCGATTTCCCATGACTTGATGAAACGCAGCCTCGCACCGCATATAACGGAGAAGCAGGAGTTGAACTATGCGCGGGTGGCGATTTTCTTCGCAGTTCTGATTGCCGGGTACTTTGGCATCAATCCGCCGGGATTCGTCGCAGAGGTAGTGGCATTCGCGTTCGGTCTCGCCGCCGCGTCGTTCTTCCCAGCCATCGTGCTGGGGATTTTCTACAGTCGCATGAACAGACAGGGTGCCGTCGCGGGGATGCTTTCAGGCTTCACCTTCACAGCTGCATACATCATCTACTTCAAGTTCATCAGCCCTGAGCTGAGCACGGCAGCGAACTGGTGGTTCGGCATTTCACCGGAAGGTATTGGCACTATGGGCACGATTGTAAATCTGCTGGTGGCCCTCCTAGTATGCCGCTTTACGGAAGAACCCCCGGAAGAAGTCCAGGAGATCGTCCGCAATATTCGTCTGCCGGGAGAACATGTTTGAGTCAGCGGGTTTCCTTGATGCGATTCCAGTAGCTGTCCACCGTATTCTTCATGTCCTTGTGCAGCAGGAGAATGCCGACAAGATTCGGCATTGCCATGAAGAACAGAGTGACAGCCGAAAGGTTCCAGATCAGCGTGGTATCCGCCTGCGCCGCCAGGAAAAAACCGGCAATATAGACCAGCCGGTACGGCAACACTGCTGCCGGCCCGAACAGATAAGTGATGGCGCGGTCACCGTAATGGGACCACGCTATAGCCGTTGTAAAGGCGAACAGCAGCAAACCGATCGAGACAATGTACTCCCCCGCATTCCCGAACCAACCCATGGCGAATGCCTTGGAAGTCAAGGGCACGGAATGCAGTAACGACCTGCCTTGCAACTGCAGTGCGAGATCATCGAGCCGCCCCTGCGTCACAGTGAATGTGCCGGATGCCGGCGCACCTTCCCGCGAAAACACCACGTCTTCCGCCACCGAGCGCGCATGCAGGATAGTCACATCGCCTGCATTCTGAAGACGTCCATCCGACACCTGCAAGTTGCCACTGTAGACAGCTACGCTGGATTCATCGCCATTCAGATGCAGAAAGAGCTGCTCGCGCTCTGCCGGGTTCTGATCGGAGTACACGCCTTGCAGTATCTGCAGATCAGCACGTGCAAACTCGTTCTGATGCTTCTGCGTCCAGACGCCCGAAGAAAGAATGACCAAGCCCGTCAAGGTACAGATCACAATGGTGTCTATGAAGGGCTCGAGCAGAGCCACCATGCCTTCGTCGGCCGGCTCGTCGGTTCTGGCGGCAGAGTGAGCAATTGAAGATGAACCCAACCCAGCCTCATTTGAGAACAGGCCGCGGTTCACTCCGCGATTGAAGGCATAGGCAATGCTGGCACCCAGAAATCCGCCAGTGGCTGCCGTTCCTGTGAATACGTCGGCAAAAATGGCCACGATTGCCGGACCGACGTTGCCGAAATTCGGAATGATCACTGCAAGTGCGCCGGCGATGTAGATGAATGACATGAGGGGAACGAGCTTGGAGGCGACCTGCGCAATGCGGTGGATTCCTCCTACAACAACAAGCGCCAGAATTACGGTCAATACCGCTCCGGAAATGAGCGAGCTGATGTCAAAGGAGCCTTAGAGGCCGGCTGCGATGCTGTTGATTTGCGGAAAGTTGCCTATACCGAAGGAGGTGACCACTGCTGCCACCGCAAAAAGAATCGCGAGCCAGCGAGACTTCAGCGCGTACTCCATATAGTACATGGGCCCGCCCGCCATGGTGCCATCAGCAGTCTTTACACGGTATTTGTGAGACAGAGTCACTTCGACGAATTTTGTCGTCATACCCAGAAACGCGGTCATCCACATCCAGAACAGAGCAGCAGGCCCTCCGAGAAACAGGGCAAAAGCCACACCGCCTATGTTTCCTGTGCCGACCGTGCCTGCCAGCGCGGTGGATAGCGCCTGGAAGTGCGTTGCGTCTCCGGGTGCCCCTTCCCTGTCGTACTGGCCTCGGGCCACCTTGATGGCGTGACGAAAGTAACGCACTTGCGGAAATTTCAGATACAGCGTGAAGAACAATCCAGTGAATAGCAGCAGGAAGGGAAACCAGGAGGAGCCAGCGAGAAGACCATCCAGCGTGATGAGCATTGCATTGATCGCGTCCAAACCTGTTCCCCTTGAAGTGTGCGTGAATTCAATCGTCAGTGATGCTGATGGTTGGCGTCTGGCTGCCACGGAGCGACAGGGCCTCCACTTTTTCCATGACGCGGTCGGCCAGCGCCAGATAGGCCTGGGCTACCGCGCCATCGGGCAATGCCACCACGATCGGGGTGCCGCGATCGGTATTCTCCCGGATCGCCAGATCCAGTGGCAGGGAGCCGAGGAGTTCCGTGTCGTAATCACGGGACAGTATCTTTCCCCCGCCCGTTCCGAAAATCGCTTCTGCGTGCCCGCACGCAGAGCAGATATGGGTACCCATATTCTCGACGACGCCCAGCAGCGGCACATTCACCTTGCGAAACAACTCCATGCCCTTGCGCGCGTCAAGCAATGCGACATCCTGGGGCGTTGTAACGATCACCGCGCCAGTCACCGGCACCTGCTGCGCAAGCGTCAGTTGAATATCTCCAGTCCCCGGCGGCATGTCAACGATGAGGTAGTCCAGGTCGCCCCAGAGTGTGTCCTTGAGAATCTGATTGAAGGCGCCGACGATCATTGGCGCCCGCCATGCCATCGCAGTTGTCGGATCCACCAGATAACCCATGGAGTTGGACGCGATACCATGAGCCATTACTGGTGCCATGGACTTGCCGTCGATGATTCGAGGACGGGTGCCGGGTGCCACACCCAGCATGAGCGGCTGACTGGGCCCGTAGATGTCGGCATCCAGCAGGCCCACTCTGGCCCCGCGTCGGTGCAATGCCAGTGCCAGATTGACGGAGGTTGTGGACTTGCCAACGCCACCCTTTCCCGAGGCCACACAGATGAGATGTTTGACGCCCTTCAGTTTTTCCACGCTTTGCTCTCTTGTCTTCAGCACTTTGTGCAGCCGCAGGATGCAGTGACTCGCCGGGCATTATCACCGGATGCCGGCCTGTTGAATACCCCGGCGACACAGTGTCGCAGCACGGCAGCCGGCATGGCAAAACGGCAGATACTGCGCTACGCTCACCGCGACTTTTATTCTCATTCGGGTGCTGCCCGCGCAAGGAAATACCGTGAATCTGGGTGCCAGACTTGCCGCCAGTTTCAGCCTGCTGCTGAGCTCTGCTGTCTTTGCCCAAGGCCCGACCGGCAATGACATCAAGGACGATGCAAGCCTGCTGCCAGTCAAATTCGCCATCTATTCAGGAGCCTGGAATGCCCGCAGCAATGCCGGGCTGCGACTGGTCGCGCAGAACCAGAGCGATTACCCTCTTCGATTGACACAGCTGACCCTTCATCCCGATGAATCCACTGCCAGCGATACGCGATTGGGCTTGAATCTGATGGTCCCCGCGAACGGCTGGGCTGAGCAGGAATTGCCATACTTCGATCTTCTGAGTGGCAGCAAATGCGTGCTCGATACCATGAACGATGACTGGAAGCTGGCTGAGATTTCCAATTACCCTCTGAACCCCTCAGTTCGTGGATTGATCATCGAGGACACTCAGTCGTTTCGAATCTATCAATGTGTCCGCAGTGCATTGGTGCACTGGGAGGAGCCTGGCACAGGCGTGACGGGTGAATCCGCAGAGTGGCTGATGTACCACTTTGAGCGTCGACCCCGTCTTTGACTCGCATACGTCAATTGCCACGCCAAAAAAAAGGGCTGCATCCGCAGCCCTTTTCATTGCAGATTCAATACTCAGCCGCCAATCAGAATGCCACCGTACTGTACGAAGAATGGTGCAAACACCAGTGACAGAATCGCTGACAGTTTGATCAGAATGTTCAGCGAAGGACCGGAGGTATCCTTCAGCGGATCTCCCACAGTGTCGCCAACTACCGCGGCCTTGTGCACTTCAGAGCCTTTGCCGCCCAGATTGCCAGCCTCGATGTATTTCTTGGCATTGTCCCACGCACCGCCGCTATTGGAAGATGCGATTGCGAGTACTCCACCGGTGACCAGAGAGCCGGCCAGCATGCCAGCCACGGCTGGTACGCCGAACAGGAAGCCCACCAGCAGAGGAGACCCCATGATCAGGATGCCCGGAGGAATCATCTCACGCAGCGCCGCCTGAGTGGAGATTGCCACGCACTGGGCATAGTCGGGCTTGCCAGTGCCTTCCATCAGCCCTGGGATCTCGCGGAATTGACGACGCACCTCTTCAATCATGTCGAATGCGGCTTTACCCACGGACTTCATGGTCATGGCCGTAAACAGGAATGGCAGCACTGCGCCCATGAACAGACTGACGAACACCACCGGATCAAGCAGATTGATCGACGCCAGCAGGTCATAGCCAGGATTTTCTTCACGCATCAACGCATCAGCACTGGTCAGGAACGCCGCAAAGAGGGCCAGCGAGGTCAGAATGGCCGCGCCAATCGCAAAGCCTTTGCCGATCGCCGCAGTGGTGTTGCCGGCCGCGTCCAGAATGTCAGTGCGACGTCGCACTTCCTTCGGGAGGCCAGCCATTTCAGCAATCCCGCCTGCGTTGTCAGATACCGGGCCATAGGCGTCAATCGTCAGTGCGATAGCCAATGTTCCCAGCATGCCCAGCGAGCCGATTGCCACACCGTACATGCCACCCAGATCCCAGGAGACGAAGATGGCGATGGCGATGGCGATATACGGCAGCACAGTGGATTTGTAGCCAAGCGCCAGGCCGTAAATGATGTTGGTTGCAGCACCTGTCTCACACGACTTCGCCACTTCCTGCACGGGCTTGAATGAGCCCGATGTGTAATAGCCGGTCAGAAGACCCACCACCAGACCTGCCGCCAGACCGGACAGGAAGCACCAGTAGATGCCCATGCTGGTGTAGGCTTCGCCACGAATCTCGAAGTCGGCCGGTACGAAAGAGCGGGTCACGAAGAACATGGCAACGGCCATCAGGGCACTGGAGATGATCAGCAGCTTCATGAGCGCCGGCGACACGTCGTCTTCGGTTTTCACCTTCACGAAGAACATGGTCAGCAGACTGATGGGAATGCCCACAGCACTGATCAGAATCGGGTACAGCAGTGCGTCGACGTTGCCAGCGAACACTACCGCGCTGATCACCATGGCCGCGCAGGTACTCTCTGCGCAGGAGCCGAACAGGTCTGCCCCCATGCCGGCCACGTCACCCACATTGTCACCCACGTTGTCAGCAATCACGGCAGGATTGCGCGGATCGTCTTCCGGAATGCCCTTTTCCACTTTGCCCACCAGATCCGCGCCAACGTCTGCGGCCTTGGTGAAGATGCCGCCACCTACGCGTGCAAACAAAGCGATGGTCGAGCCACCCAGTCCGAAGCCTGCAATGATTTCCATCAGCACATGATTGGGAAGGTCTGCCGGAAGCCAGGCTTTCATGACCACATAGACAATTACCAGTCCGAGCACTGCCAGACTGACCAGAGCGAAGCCCATGACGGCGCCGGAGTTCAGGGCTACCTTGAAGGCGTCGCCGATATTGTCCTTGGCTGAAACAGTGGTACGGGCATTGCCCTGAGTAGCGATCATCATGCCGATGTAGCCGGAGGCGATGGAAATGATGCCGCCAAAGAGAAACGCAACGGCTGTAAACATCCCCTCACGGGTGTCGGGCGTGTGGTTGTCGTCGATCAGCACCGCAATGATGGCCGCGAACACCAGCATGAAAATACTGAGAAACTTGTACTCTTGCTTCAGGAATGCCATCGCACCCTCAGCAATCGCACCGTGAATGAACCTCAAGCGGGATTTCTGTTCGCCTTCCAGACCGAGATCCAGAGGAACGCTCATTACCTGGCGCATATAGAAGTACGCCACGCCCAAACCGAATAGAGATAGCAATGTCGATATTGTAATTGTCATGCCTGGCATCTTGCGGTAACCCCTCGTATTGTTTTTGTTGGATCAAGCGAGCGCGACTGTAGCATATCGATCAGTACAAACAAAGCTGACCAAATCGCCTGAAAGTGGCGAAAATCAAGGGGCCTGGCCGGAATGCAACGACCTGAGAGGTCGTTCTTGAAAGCAGGTCAACAGAGGAGATGCAAGAGGGCATTGCGGGGTGGATCAACGCGCTCGACTGCGTCCCTTGCGGCTGCTTTTGCCTTTGGCGGGCGGTTGCGGCGACGTGCCGATACGCGCCGCGCGGAATGCTTCACGCATCTTCGCAAGGCGCTCGTCCTGTTCCTGAAACTTGCGCTTCTCAAGTGCCTGGTTGATATCAATCAGATCTGCACTCATTGGTTCACGAGTGCCTGAGCTTCCTGCTTGAGACTGTCCTTGCGAGCTTCCAGATCGGCAATCAGGTCCTTCTCAAGCGCTTGAACCGGCTGGCCTGCAGCATCTGTATTCCCATACTTCAACTGTTCTTCGTTCAGTGCCTCCAGCAACTCTTCTGCAGCAGCTATTGCCTGGTCGAGCTTGGAATTGGCGGCTGTGACACGAGAATTGCTGTCACGCAATTCGGCGATCTGAGCCTCCAGTGCGGCGATACGATCGCGTTGTGCCTGTTCGCGAGCCTGCACTTCACGTCGTTCCTGGGCAGCGGCAGCCTGACGGGCGTCGGCCTCCTGTTGCACCCGGGCTTGCTCGGCGGCCCGGGCAGCCTCGGCCTGCGCCAGCGCTTCCTGGCGGAGCCGCTCGGCCTCAGCGGATTCCATACGGGCTCTATCCTGGGCGGCGCGCTGCGCTTCGGCGGCATCGGCTGCGCGTTGCGCCTCAAGGACGCTGGCCTGATCGACCACGGGCTGACTGCCACTGGAGGCACAGCCCACCAGGGTGGCCAGCAGCAGACTCAAGGCCAGTGCGCGGCTCACAGCGCTCGCGCGAGCAGTATTCCGGGGGCTATTCATCATGGCATGTCCTTGTAATGCGATTGTAAAATCCGGCGGGTATTAAACGCTTGACGGCACCATAATCACTCGAAGATAGTACCGTCAAGTTCCCGACTCGTGGTCAAGCTCTTTCCGTGCACTGCGTCACACCGGAGAATTGCGTACTTTATATAGCTAATTCAGGTATTTGTCAGCTTTTTGCTGAGCAGCCATGAGCACCTCTCGCATTTCAGGTTTCCTCAAGCCAGCTTTGTTGACGCTGTCACTTCTTATAACCCTCGTCTTGCTGCTAACGCTGCTTGCCGTGCAATGGCACCCGGCTGTGCCGCGCAGCGTCGCGATGGACGCCATTGCAATCAACACCATTGAAGACCTGATTGTAGACAACGCGCCAGCGCGCGTTGGCAGGGCAGGAGAATTGCAGTTGCAGCTGGACCAGAGCGAGCTCAACCTGATCGCCGCCTTTGCACTGCAAACCATTCCCCGCCTGAGCCAGGTTGCCGCGAATGTAAGCATCGTGCAGAAGCGCGCGGTGCTGGATATCAGCATTCCACTCCCGTTGCGTCCGGCCTTCCTCAATCTGCACATCGAGATACGCGCTGAATCCGGCAGCGCAGAACTCGGTACGCTGTGGATCGGCAACCTGCCTGTACCAGGTCCTGCCATGCGCCTGCTCGTATCACTTTCAGAGCGCTGGCTGGCGAACAGCTATGTCAATTACGGGGCGTTGCGCCAGCTCAAGGAAAGCGTTTACGACATCGCCTTCGAAGGCAATTCAGTCAGTCTTGCGCTGAACTGGGAACCACAGCTCATTGCCCGCGTGCAGAATCAGGCGGAACAGTTGTTGCTGAGCGCCGCCGACAACGCCCGCATTGACCATTACTCGATGCTGCTCAAACAGATCCTCGACAAAATGCCGGACGCAACACGCAGTGTGTCCCTGCACGATCTGCTTTCCCCCCTGTTTGTGCAGGCACAACTCAGCGTCACACAGGGGACAGACGCGATCGTCGAGAACCGCGCACTGCTGCAGGCCGTTTCTCGCTATGTGAACGAGCCAGCAATCGACGCCACGGACGATGGCCGCCGCTTCACCATCACTTTGCAGCGGCGCACTGATCTGGCACAGCATTTCACGAGTTCTGCCGCCATGAC
>CAMCRC010000041.1 GCA_945877175.1 Klebsiella pneumoniae
AACGCCAGTCAACTGATCAGTACCATCGCGGGCACTAGAACAGGTGTTGAAGTTGACCGCACCCACCTGGCTGGCTTGTGGAGCAAGGAAACCTTCGCCCCAGGACGCACGTACTGCCAATGTGGGAAGTGCTTCCCAACGCAGTGCCAGTTTCGGTGTGGTGGTGCGCAGGTTCAGATCATCGAACTTTTCGTAGCGGGCTGCTGCCTGAATGGACAGATTGTCCAGAATCGGCACTTCAAGTTCCAGGAACGCAGCACGGGTGGTGGACTCGTAGGCTGCCTGCGTCTGAATAGCCGCCGGTGCGTTGAAGTCTTCGCCGATGGTACGGGCCTTTACGGGATTGTCGACAAGCTTGTCATCGCGGATGTGGCCGCCGAAAGCCATCTGCACGGCACCGGCAGGAAGCTCGAACAGCGGACCAGTGACCACTGTGTCAAATACGCGATAGCGACGAATGTCTTCTGTGGTTTTCTGAATTGACAGCCAATCCACCAGCGCCTGACTGTTCTCTGTCACGCCCTTGCGGAAGAACGGAGAACGGGCATCGGACGACATGAAGGGGTTGAACCACTCGTTGCCGTTCGGACCCCCACGGCCCTGGAAGCCCGCCAGAATGCGGCTGGCCTGCTCTTCGAAGGTGGTGTAGCGATCACGGCGCAGCTGGTGGCTGAAGGAGGTCGAGCCGGACCAGTCATTGCCCAGTTCATAGCGTGCAGACAAAGTATGACGATCCGTCAGCAGGACTGTATCATCCCACTGTGAGCCGGACTTCAGGTAGCTTGGCTGCGGCGACTGTGAACGTCCGTTGAAGGTACGGAATGCCAGAGGATATACCGCCACACCGAAGGGGTTGGCGGGATGTGCAGCCGGTATCACCATGGACGGGCCGCGAGTAGTATTCATCGGCGACGCAGCTTCCGTAGTGAAGGTGTTCAGGTTGTGGTCAAACACTGCCTGATATTCAAGCTCCAGCCAATCTGTAGTCTGATGTGTCACATTGACGTAGCCGGTGTACTGCTCATTGGGTCGGTTGTACTCGATCCACTGACCAAAGAAAATCGCACAGCGCGTGCCATTGGCAAGACGAATGCCGCTGGGGAAGCTGTCGAACTGGCCTTTGTCATTCTGATTGTTGCCGAAGGTGCCGCAGGACGGGTCCACCAGCGGCGCGGCGCTGGTCAGGCTACGGAAGGTGCCAGGAGGGCCGTCAGTGAAGGTATCGTTGTCAGCCCGCAGATATTTGGGACGCTCATACCGCATCATTGGCGTCTCTTTCTTGTACTGCAGCGCCGCAACGATGTTGAAATCATTGATCTCACGACCGAACAGCAAACCAAGGGAGTATTCCTCCATGGTGCCTTCCTGATCGCGACCATACGTGCTGCGTGCGCGAATGCCGTCATATTCCTTGATGGGGATCAGGTTGACCACGCCAGCAACCGCATCGGAGCCATACAGAGCGGAACCGCCGTCCAGCACGATTTCCATGCGGCTCAGGGCGATGTCCGGGACAATGGAACCGACTTCTTCGTTGTTCACGACACGCCTGCCGTCAAACATGGTCAGCGTACTGCTGCTACCCAGGCCACGAAGGTTGAAACCAGAAGTGTTGCCGTCCTGACCGCCGCCGGGACCGCCAAGAACGTTGCCGACCGCGTCGATGTTGTCGGTGTAGACGAGGTCACGCATGAACTGGCCGGTGCTGACGGAGCCAGTGGACATCATTGCTTCCTGATCGATGGTATCGACAGGTGACGCGCCGGCGAAGGCGCTGTTGCGAATATAGGTACCGGTTACTACCACTTCTTCCACTTCTGCGTCAGCGGCAGCGGCAGGCGCTGGTGCTTGCGCGAAGCTGACCCCTGGCAGTGCAGTGGCAATGGCAATAGAGGTGTATAAAAGAGAATGTTTCAGTTGCATCAAGCTTGTGCGGTGAAAATGATCTCGCATTGTTGGTCTCCGTCGATTAGTAGCATTGCTTCTTGTTGTTATGTCACGTTACCAATGCCACCGCTGACGCGAAGGGGCACGCAACCCATTGTCATCCGTCCGCCGGTTGGTTAGCGCCCGGCCGACGCATTGCAATCCTTTGTTGATCAGGGCGTTACATTCACTGTGACGTACTGATCGTGAAACAGTCCGCCATCATCAGCGCGTGCCCACAGCACATAAGTGCCCGGCATATCGAAGGTGACGTCTACTGAATACATGCCATCCTCTGGAACTGGCGGTGGCACCCACAAAGCGCCCCACGGCGAATTGGCGGAGTTGCGGGTATCTTCCCAGGGCTTGACCTGGGGCGGATCGAAGGTGGCATTGCCTTCCCCTCGGTAAATATTCCAGGACAGGAACAGACCATTGGTCTTGCCTACCGTAACCCGGGACGGGGGACGCATCCAGCGAGCGATCCCTGTACCACCTGCCGCGGTAAAGGCGGCAGAACTGGCACGGGGCTTCGGCAGGCCATCATCGGCAACGTGCGCTTGCAGACTGAGCGGCTGCCCTACGCGAACGGACCGCACAATCTGGTCACCGACGCGGTCGCCCTGCACTGTCACCAGAGGGGGTTGATTGGAGCGGGATTCGGGGCTGCTGGTACCGGCGCCGAGCGATCCGGTTTCAGACGCGATCACCACATTGTCGATCACATAGTCGCGGGCCAGGGTGGCATAGGCCACTTTGGTGACGCCATTGACAGTCACTGTCCAGGCCAGCTCCTTGTCGCCCCAGTCGGCGGGAATGAGTACTTCGAACGTGAAACGGTTGCGGCGCGGCAGGAAATGCGTGGGCTGACCGCGATCCTCGAGACCCGGCGAGAAGAAGTTGTTTTCACCCACCGGGATTTTCAACTCTTCTTCCCAGTTTTCATTCTGGTAACCAAAGATGAAGACATAGGTGCCATCAGCATTCTGGCGCCAGCCTTCGTACGCTGGTTCCAGATACTGCCCTTTACGGTAGGAAGGCTGGGCCAGAGCGCCCTCCATCATGAACGTGGAAATGAGGACGGCAGCGATAAATCGGGCAACTCTGGCACTGCAAAGCCAGCTCAAGCGTAGAGACATCAATTCACTCCCTGGGTCGCAGAAGCGACTTCATTGTTGTTTTGTGGTTCCGCTTCCAATGGCGCAACCAGCGGGGCCAGGCACAGGGGACAGCCGATCTGATGGTCATTGGGCCCCAGATTCAAGGTCTCACGACGCTTGGCCATTTCGTCCAGGAACTGTTCTTCCGTCATGGAAACCCGCATGCCCAGATCGATGAACATATTGGTCACTGAGCGGTTGCCAGAGCCCTGCCAGTTGCGGGAGTCAGGAACATTCGGATTGGTGCGCGTGTTGTTCATGTAACCCACGATGTGCAGCACTGCACCTTTTGGCAGCAGCGGCGCTGTGTGGTCTTCATAGGTGTAGCCACGTACCCAGTTGTGATCGTACCCAACGCAGGTAAGTGTCTCCACGGTGTATCCCCAGATTGCCTCAAGGCACATGCGCTCGCCCGGGGCGTGAAGGTGGGGCTCGAAGGTCACAATCTTGGTTGGCTGTTCGAGAACGGCATAGGCGTGCAATTCCTGACCATCTTCATTGCCGGTGATGCTGATGTCCACCCCATTGCCAAGCGACAGAGGAGCGCGCTGATATTTTGGCTCATAGCCTACGGGGTGGAAGCGGAAACCGATCAGCAGGTGACCAGTGGTATCTACGCCGGTGGAGTGTAGATGCACGGAGTCAGAAACGACGTAGGACCCGGCTTTCAGCAGGCGTCCGCCCTCAGGATCGAATATGTCGGGATTGCGGGCAATCTCATGCACTGGCCAGCCGACGGCTTCTTCCCCTTCCACGGCAACCAGATTCTCGTCGAGTAACTGAGTACTCCAGATCATATGGTGGAAAATGTTGCGCCCGCCAACCGTGCCAGCGGCACCACTGGTATCCACATCATTGATTTCGCGGATCTCAACCGACGCAACGTAGCGATCTTCGGTCAGGCCGGTCGGAACGCGGGGAATATCTCCCCACCAGTCAGGAGCAGTGCCGAGCACAGTGACGTCTTCTGTCCTGATGATCAGATCGGGAGTACCGGCAGTCCATACACCGCTTTCACTGAACTGGCGGGGCGCCGGTGCATCTGCAGCATCTCCTTTCGGGGCGCCGGCTCGAGCCCAGGCGGAGATGGCTGCTACCTCTTCATCAGTCAAAGATGGATCGTCCTTGTACTCCTGGATCCCGATGTCTTTTTCGAGGTAATAAGGAGGCATCGCGCCCGCGCGGTCACGCAATCCGGTCTTGTATTCGATCAGCCCGGCGAAAGGGGCTGTTTCGTCATAGGTAACCAGTGACATCGGGGCGACGCCGCCGACGCGGTGACAAGTCTGGCAGCTGCGCTGCAGAATGGGCTCGATGTCCTTGTGAAAGGTAACACTGTCGGTCCCTTGCGCCAGCACGCCGGAGGGGCTGAGCACGGCGCAAGCCAGCAAAGCAGCGGCTTTCAAGTTCCCGTCAGTCTTGTGGAATACGGATAGGGCGAGTGCTTTCGAAACACGCATGGGGCGCCTCCTTTTATTGTTATTGGGTCAGGCGGTGCAGCTACGGAGCTGTCATCCAGTGGCCTTGGCGCCTCATTTAAGGCACTTTTGGACGAAGCTATATGACCATGGCGATGAACAAGCGTCTCCCGCAATCCGAATAAATTCTGGTGTATTACTGAATTTCGAGAGTTTCGAAATTCATCAGCCAGAATCATACTGAATTTTCTGGCGAATTCCGGCACCATTTCCAGGCTCTCGCGCAAAACGCCTCCCGGCTTTTGACAAGCCCCTCGGCCGCCCACTTTCTTCTTTACAAGCCAGGTCCCGGTCATGCTATAAAAACCGGGTTGTGCACTTATCGCGTTGGCAAGGATTACGGCCCCATGAAGTTGAAATGCTTTTCTGCCGCTCTCAGCGGACCGCGCTACCTGATCGGGTTTGTCACTTTGTTGATCACTCTGCTTGCCGCGTCGTCGCACGCGCAGCATGTCATGACAATCAATTCCAACAGTGATGTGGTTACCGAAACAGCGCCTGTAGAGAACGAAGTGCTCGCCGAGGCACCGGCCGATCTGATGATGCGCTTCAGTACTTATGTGCGACTTGTCAAATTGAGCCTGAAGGCCCCGGGTAACGAGGCGGTCGACATTGGCTTTCGGTACGATCCGGACGCAAGCAGGGTATTTTTCTGGAATCTCCCGCCACTGCCTGCAGCCGACTACTATACCGTTGAGTGGGCAGCCATCGATTCAAGCAATTTTGTCGCACGAGGCAGCTTCAGCTTTTCCTTTGGCCCCAACGCCAAGCCGCCTTCCGAACTTATTCCGGTTGAAGAAGAACTTGACCCGGTAATTGTTCCGGACTTCCGGCTGATCGATCGCGGACTCTAACTGCCGCTGCGCCTTGGCAGCTTGCGCAGCGTCACCATAATGGCGCCAGTATTGCCCGCATCGTGATCGAACTCGAGAATCTCTCCCCTCATGGCCAGCCAGCTGAGCTGTCGCATGACCTCCTCTCTGATCAAGCCCCGCCCTACCACTAGTCGCACTGCACAGGCATGCCCGCTGCGCCCCTCCTCGAGTGTCGCAGCCATTTTTTGCAGCGCAACCGCAAGAGTCTCATGCTGATGCGCAATGTCGCGATGCAGAACGGAACCATCGGTTTGAGAGTGCAGGAGAGCGTCGCATTTGGGGCAAACCTGCGCATCCGCAGAAATCCTCATTCCACAGTCCAGACAATCACGCACCATACATTTTTGCCCCTGCAGACTGACACGAATCTGTCACTGGATTATGCGAAATTGCGGCCAGTTTCAATGTTAATTTTCGACAATTTATGCTGACTGATGAACACCTAAAAATAATGGGGAGCTCTATTGCTTTCTCGGATTTTAACCCCATAATTCGCAACGTAATGCGCCCCGTCGGAATCACTTGACAAAACGCAAAAAGTGGAATGGAAACAACGCATTTTTGCTTGGCAATTCGTCTGATACAACCTGATTAAGCGAGAGATTAATCACATGAAAAGTCATCAATGGGATGATATCGCAGATGCGTCAAAAGACTTTTTTGATTCTGCTGCCTTCATACCAGAGACCGAGCTGGAAGAGCCCGGTGACAAGCGCGTTCACAAGCGTCGCCTGACTGAGCTTCGCCGACGTACCGAAGAAAGACTCGACTGGAAGCGCATGTACGGCGACCTTCAGTTCGAAGAAGACGGTGGCGACCAGAACATCAAGGACAGCTACGAAGTCGACGATTTTGACGATTTCGAGGACAGTCTCGACGATCAATGATCTGCCGCACATGCGGATATGACACCTCTCCAACTTGCAGAGGTGAGGCTTCGCTCCCCCGGAAATAACACCACACCCACGGGTCAAAAAGGACCCTAAACTTCTATTCACCTTCCTTGAGAACTAGTGTACTGTTCAATTCGAAGTGCTTTCAAACAGCAGTAACCCACCAGCAACCCCGGTTTATGAATCATGACGTATTGTGTGGCAATCGCAGTAGATGCAGGCATGGTCTTTTGCTCTGATTCACGTACCAATGCGGGCATCGACCAGGTCAGCACCTATGGCAAGATGTACAGGTTTGGAGTGGAAGGGCAGCGCCAGTTCGTCATTCTGACGGCGGGCAACCTGGCCACGACACAAGCCACCATTGCGCAGGTCAAGCGCGACATCAAGGAACGCGCCAAAGTCAGCCTGCTGACAGCGGAGACGGTAAGCGATGCAGCTGACTATCTTGGCGATGTGAGCCTCACGCAACAGGAAAAACACGCCAAACTTGGCAACACCTTCGAAGCCAGTTTCATTATCGGCGGGCAGATCGCCAACAGCAAACACCGCATCATGCTGGTATACCCTCAGGGAAATCACATCACCAGCTCGAAAGACACCCCTTATCTGCAAATCGGCGAGAGCAAGTACGGCAAGCCAATTCTCGATCGCATTCTGACACCCGATCTGAATCTGGACACCTGTGCCCTGTGTGCACTGGTGTCCATGGACTCGACCATGCGCAGCAATCTCAGCGTTGGCCCGCCCATCGAGACACTGGTCTATCGCACCGACACACTCACGCTGAACGAGCCTTTGCGTTTCGATGAAAACAGCGAGTTCCTGCGCGAACTCAAACGCAGCTGGGATCAGCGTCTCAAGGATGCGTTCCGTCAGATGCCCCCATTTGCATGGGCAGCGAGCTGGGATAAATCAGCCGATGAACGAAGCGGAGCTTCGTGAGCGTCTGTGACGAAAGCACGAATGGATAGGCATCTTCCAGGCCCATGCTGCGGTTCAGAGCATTGAGTGCAACAGAGACGCGAGACCACTCCCCGAGGCACCACTCAATGTCTGGCTGCCGCCGAAGATCCATGATCCCGCCTGCTACAAGCCCATAGTCCGATGCTGTTTCCAGCGTATCCATCATATGCAGGTAATGCGCCCAGCACTCCGCCCAGTCCTCCAGTGGATGCACCTGCGCATACGCGCTGACCATGTCCAGCTGCCGAACCATGTGATCCTTATGGGCATAGTAGTCCGCCAGAGCACTTTCGTAATCTTTTCGCTCATCGCCAAACAGACAACGGAACTCCTCGCGCAGCCCTTCCGTCACAATCAATTGATCGAAGTAATAATGACCACTCTCGTGACGAAAATGCCCCAGTAAAGTGCGGTAGGATTCGCCCAGACCCTGCCGCGCGATTTCGCGCTCCACATGATCGGCCTCTGCCAGATTCACGGTGATGAGTCCGCTCAGATGGCCGGTCAGGACGTGCTCCTCGTGTACGCGAGGATTCGAGCGCTGATCTTCGAGGAACGCGAATGCAAGGCCCTCGACATGAGACTCGGCCTTGCCTACAACAGGCAAACCCATTGCCATCAGGGTATACAGCAACCTGCGCTTTGCCTGCTCCATGCTCGCCCACCACTGGCGACGCTGCAGTGCACGATAACTCGACTCGACTTTGGGGATGATGTGATTGAGCTCGCAGGCGCTGCAATAGGAGCTTTCAGGATTGGTGACCAGCCAGTTGCAGACATGGAACTCTATGTCGTTCAAGCAGAGGTGGTATTGAGCCCCGAGGTCAGCGCTGCGCCACCAGTGCGTGGGCTGACCATACACATCAAACACGGGATCAAGTGCCAGCAGTTCAGACCGCAGCGGATCATAGCCAAGTCGACGGTGACAGGCCGTACAGATGGTGTTCTCAAAGAACAACATCTGTCCGCAAACACACTGGAAATTTCTCATGCGGACTGTTGTTGCCCGCTGACTACGGGCAGAAACCACGTGTCAGTGATACGGGCATGAATGCCCGCGATATGAATCTGCAACTCATCGATGTACTCGAGAAGCCCGTTCTGAACCAGGAGCGGGATATCAGCGTCTATAGCGAGAGCCTGGGTGGAAGACACCTCGGCCAGGGCCGCACCATTGTTTGGCAAGGACTGCAGGCAAGATTCCAGCTTGGCAAGACTGTGCACTACGGAACGTGGAAACAGCCGGTCCTGCATGAGGAAAGTCACTACATCCCCGCCATTCACTCGATCAAGAACATGCTGACGATACATTTGATAGGCGCTGAGGGAATTCAGGACTGCCATCCAGATCATGTTCTCGAAGGGCTCGATCTGCTCTGAAGATTTTCCGCCCTGCCGCAACCCCGGCAGCAGTGTCACAGAGCCGACATCGACAATCCGCGTTGTCATGTCTGCACGCTCAAGACTGCGCGCGATGCGGATGAAATTGTAGCCACTGTTGTGACTCATGGTGCCAGCGAAGAGTCCGGCAATCTGCTGGCAATGGGCAATGATCTGATTCAGAAGCTGATGCCGGGGTCCGCGAGCAACACCCTTGCTGGCGTTTTCCTTGGCGAACAGATACAGATTGTTGATCTGCTCCCAGGCTTCCGACGGAATGATCTCGCGTGTGGTACGCGCATTCTCCCGCGCCAGCGCCAGTGAACTCAAAATTGAGCAATAATTGCTAGTGTCTGACAGCAGGAACCGGATCACTGAGCGCTCATCCGTATCCTGATACTTTTCGTCAAATCCGGGCCGGCTGCCCGTGATCTCGACCAGCGTGTGCCAGCCGATCTTCGCGCCACGCGGCAAGTCCAGCAGCAGTGTCGAATAGACGTTCAGCAGACGTGCGGTATTTTCGGCACGCTCGAGGTAGCGGCCCAGCCAGTAGATTCTTTCTGCTACGCGGGACAGCATGGCTCAGCTCTCCTCTTCCATGACGATCCAGGTGTCCTTGCTGCCGCCACCCTGAGAGGAATTGACGACATAAGACCCCTTGACCATTGCAACACGAGTCAGTCCGCCAGGAGTGACATAGACATCGCGCCCCTGCAGGATGAAGGGGCGCAGATCGATGTGACGGGGTTCAGCGCCACGCTCGCCCAGCACAGGCGCGGTGGAAAGGGATATCAACGGCTGCGCCATGTAGTTGCGCGGATCAGCCTTGATGCGGCGCGCAAATTCCTCACGCTCCTTCTTGCTTGCCATTGGCCCCATCAACATGCCGTATCCGCCTGATTCATTGGCAGGTTTCACGACCAGTTTGTCGAGGTTTTCCAGCACATACTTGCACTGCTTCTCGTCGACGCAAAGATAACTGGGCACGTTCTCCAGTATGGGCTCTTCACCGAGGTAGTACTTGATCATGGCGGGCACGTAGGTATAGATCACCTTGTCGTCGGCAACGCCGGCACCCGGCGCGTTGGCCAGTGCCACATTGCCCTTGAGCCAGGCGCGCATCAAGCCGGGCACGCCCAGAACAGAATCAGGGTGAAATACTTCGGGGTCCAGGAACATGTCATCGATGCGCCGGTAGATCACGTCAACCCGCGACAATCCGTTGATGGTCCGCATGTACACGCAATCGTCTTCAACAACCAGATCACCGCCCTCGACCAACTCCGCGCCCATGCGTTGCGCCAGGAAGGAATGTTCAAAATAAGCGGAATTGTAGATGCCGGGTGTCAGCACGACGACTTCAGGATAGTCCAGTGGCCGCGGTGAAATCGCCGCCAGCATGTCGAACAATTGCGTGGTGTATTCCGTAATCGGAAGGATGTCGTAATTCTCGAAAAGCTCGGGGAAAACGCGCTTGGTTACCTTGCGATTTTCCAGCATGTAGGACACGCCGGAGGGGACTCGGAGATTGTCTTCCAGGACGTAAAATCGCCCGTCTGTATCCCGTATGAGATCGGTGCCGCAGATGTGTGCCCACACGTCGAAACGGGGCTTCATGCCAATGCATTCCTTGCGGAAATTTACAGACTTCTCAATCAGTTCCTTAGGGACTACTTTGTCGTTCAGAATTTTCTGATCATTGTAAACATCGTGTATGAAACAGTTCAGAGCGCGCAGTCGCTGCTCAAGTCCTTTACTTGTAGAGCGCCATTGTGTTTCTGTAATGATTCGGGGAATAATGTCGAACGGCCACTCTCGATCTATATTCCCCGCTTCACTGTAAACTGTAAACGAGATTCCCATCGCCTTGATGGCAAGTTCAGCGGCTGTCTTGCGCTCTTGAAGGTCTTCGCTTTTGAGTGAACTGAGGTAGCGGGCGAGGATTCGACCAGACTTCCGAGCATGTCCCGGCGAACTTATGAGCTCGTCGTAAAACGCTCCGGGGTTATATGTTTTCCAGTCTATACGCATATGCGAGTCACATTACCTTATGACAATTAAAGTAGCAATACACCACCAGACGACATACAAATTCGATCGTCTTGTGCCGATTCTTCCGCATGTGGTGAGGCTCAGACCGGCTCCTCATTGTCGCACTCCCATCAGTGCCTACTCGTTGAAAATCACTCCCGCTACTCACTTCAAAAACTGGCAGCAGGATCCGTTTTCGAACCACCTGGCACGCCTGGTTTTTCCAGAGCCTGCACGCGAACTTTTCATCACTGTCGAACTGATCGCCGACATGACCGTCATCAATCCTTTCGATTTTTTTGTGGAAGAAAGTGCCGAACATTATCCCTTCAAATATGACGCGCAGTTGTCACGTGATCTTGCCCCCTATCTCGAAGTCGAGGCGCCAGGTCCGCACATGAAGGAATGGCTGAAGGGCGTCAACAAGTCGCGCCAGCCTATTGTCAGTTTCCTGACCACAGAAAACAGCCGCACCCAGCGCGCCATCAACTATGTGATTCGTATGGAGCCTGGCGTGCAGACCTGCGAGGAAACGCTTGGCACCGTGCTTGGCTCCTGTCGGGACAGCGCCTGGCTGCTGGTACAGACACTGCGTCATATGGGACTGGCGGCACGCTTTGCCTCAGGCTATCTGGTGCAATTGAGTTCCGACGTACGCTCCATTGATGGACCGTCCGGTCCGGCCGAAGACTTTACCGATCTGCACGCGTGGACTGAAGTGTTCATCCCTGGTGCAGGCTGGATCGGGCTGGACCCGACATCCGGACTACTCACTGCAGAGGGGCATATTCCGCTGGCGTGCACCCCTGACCCCGTCAGCGCCGCACCAATAACGGGCGCAACGGGTGTTTGTGAAGTCTCATTCTTTCACGATAACAGCGTCACGCGTATCCACGAAGACCCTCGCGTCACCAAGCCTTACAACTCGGAGCAATGGAAAGCCATTGATGCACTCGGCCTTCGCCTGGACGTAGAATTGGAAGCCGGCGATGTCCGCCTCACAGTAGGCGGCGAACCGACTTTCATTTCGATTGACGACATGGAAAGTGCCCAGTGGAACACGGCCGCACTTGGCAAGGAAAAGCGCAAGCTGGCAGGCGAACTGCTACTGGCATTGAAAAAGCATTATGGACCCGAAGGTATAATTCATATCGGCCAGGGCAAGTGGTATCCGGGCGAGCCTTTGCCACGCTGGGCGCTTGGTCTTTTCTGGCGCACCGATGGCAAACCGCTCTGGCACAACCCGCAGTTGCTGGCAGATGATCGTGTTCATGGTCCGGTAAGCAATCGGCAGGCCGCGAGCTTCATTGCCTCGCTTGCCGGAAGACTCGGGGTCAGTCCACGTTACATTCTGCCGGCCTTCGAGAACAAGGAGTGGTACCTCAAGCGCGAGTCCGAGCTCCCTGCCAATGTGTCATTGTGGGACAACAAGATCATTGACCCTCTGGAGAGCGCTCGCATCAAGCGCGTCTTCGCACACGGACTGGACAAGGAGACCGGTTACGTCCTGCCGCTGGCATCGACGGAACTCAAGGGCACCATCCGCTGGCTGAGTTGCCGCTGGTATTTCCGCAAGGAAAAGCTGACGCTGATTCCGGGAGATTCCCCCGTTGGGTTCCGGCTGCCGCTGGACAGTCTGCCGTGGGAAGTGCCCGAGGAGAAGGAAGAAGAACATGCCAGGGATCCCTTCTCACCACGCGAGGAGCTGCCTTACCCGCTGCTGGCCGAAGAAGATACGGAAGCGCTGGACGCCGGTGACGCAGGCGACGGCCGCGTATTTCACACTGCCTTGTGTGCCGAAGTACGCGATGGCCGACTATATCTGTTCTTGCCGCCGCAGACCGACCTCGAGCGTTATGTCACGTTGATTGCCGCCATCGAAGCAACGGCAGAGGAGTTGACCTGTCCGCTGGTGATCGAAGGCTACGAGCCTCCGCGAGATCCGCGTCTGCAGAAAATGATGATCACGCCGGACCCGGGCGTCATTGAAGTCAATGTCCAGCCCGCTGCCAGCTGGCCGGAATTGACGCATATCGTGCACACGCTCTACGAGCAGGCGCGGCAGAACCGGCTGGGCACCGAGAAGTTCATGCTGGATGGGCGCCATACCGGCACTGGCGGTGGCAATCATGTGACTCTCGGCGCAGCAAAACCCGAAGACAGTCCATTTCTGCGACGCCCTGACCTGCTTGGCAGTCTGTTGCGTTTCTGGCAGAACCACCCCAGCCTTTCCTATCTGTTCTCTGGCCAGTTCATCGGCCCGACCAGCCAGGCACCGCGCGTGGACGAAGCCCGTGATGACAATCTGTACGAACTGGAGATAGCGCTGCAGCAGCTGGAGCAGGAGCAAACCGGGCAGTACTGGCTCGTGGACCGCATACTGCGCAACTTCCTGGTGGACCTGACAGGCAATACGCATCGCGCAGAGTTCTGCATCGACAAACTCTATTCTCCTGACAGCGCCAGCGGCCGGCTCGGTATTGTCGAGTTCCGCAATTTCGAGATGCCGCCCCACTGGCAGATGAGTGCCCTGCAGGTGCTGCTGATCCGCACGCTCGTCGCCCACTTCTGGAAGACGCCGTACACGCGCCCGCTGATCAACTGGGGCACGGAGCTGCATGACCGTTTCATGCTGCCGCATTTCGTGTGGGAGGATCTGGGCTGGGTGATCGACGACCTGAACAAGGCGGGATATCCGTTCCAGCTGGAGTGGTTCGCGCCTTTCCAGGAATTCCGCTTCCCGCACTACGGCACCATCCATGTGGCAGGCATTCAGCTGGACATGCACCGGGCGATCGAGCCGTGGCATGTGCTGGGGGAAGAGTCCACGGGACAGGGCACCTCCCGTTATGTGGACTCGTCCGTGGAGCGACTGCAGATTCGCACACGCAACATGACGGGCAACCGCTTCATCGTGACCTGCAACGGCCGCAAGGTGCCCATGCGCAGCACCGGCACTGAAGGCGAATTCGTTGGCGGCATCCGCTACAAGGCATGGGCGCCCTGGTCAGCGCTGCATCCGACTATCGACGTGCACTCCCCGCTGGTGATCGATGTGGTGGACACTCACCACAAGCGTTCTCTGGGCGGCTGTACCTATCACGTGTCGCATCCCGGCGGGCGCAACTACGACACATTCCCTGTGAATGCCAACGAAGCAGAAGCACGCCGCGTGGCGCGCTTCTGGCAGCATGGGCATACACAAGGTGTGATGGATCTGGATCTTGAAGCTCCGCACGAAGCGCATCCCTACACATTGGACATGCGCTTCCGGGCTCGCAAATGAAGGCTCAGCCCTGGGCGTTGCGCAGGGCTGCAATCCGCTGACTCAGCGGTGGGTGAGAAGTCAGCAGGCCTGCCAGAGAACCCATGGCCTTGCTGTTGATGCCGAAGGCGACGAGTTCGTCAGGCAGTGACGCTGACTGCCCCATCTGCAGACGTTCCAGCGCAGCAATCATGTTCTGACGGCCCGCCAGTTTCGCTCCGCCTGAATCAGCACGGTACTCGCGCTGCCGGCTGAACCACATCACGATGATGGACGCCAGAATGCCCAGCACCAGCTCGGCAATGATGGTCGTGATCCAGAACGCCGGACCGTGACCTCGCTCGGTCTTGAACACCACGCGGTCCACAAAGTGCCCGATGACCCTCGAAAAGAAAATCACGAAGGTATTCACGACCCCCTGAATCAAGGTCAGCGTTACCATGTCGCCATTGGCCACGTGGCTGACTTCATGGGCCAGCACAGCCTCAGCTTCCTGGCGGGTCATGGTTTGCAGCAAGCCGGAGCTCACGGCGACCAGGGAGCTGTTGCGTGATGCCCCGGTGGCGAAGGCATTGACCTGGGGCGAATCGAAGATGGCCACCTCCGGCATCCCGATACCCGCTGCCTGTGCTTGCCGACGAACGGTGTCAACGAGCCATTTTTCGGTGCTGTTGGCAGGCGCGGTGATCACACGTGCCCCCGTGCTGCGTTTGGCCATCCATTTGGATATGGCCAGCGAGATGAAGGCTCCGCCGAAACCGAAGACAGACGAGAAAATCAGCAGACTGTTCAGATCAAGCCCGGCACCCTGTTCGTCGAGGATGCGCTCCACGCCGAGCAGACGCAGGGTGATGCTGAGGACGACAATGATGGCCAGGTTGGTCATCAGAAACAGAGCAATGCGTTTCATAGCGGTTTGGACCTCTCGAAGTATCAGCCCAGCGTGGACTCGATGTCGTCCTGCGGAGCCTGTGGATGGAGCAGATGTTGTTCCGCATCATAGAGCGGATCGCTGCGGGGCATCTCACGGAAGATCAGGTCGAAGTGTTTCTGCACCCTTCCCAGATTGACCACGGATATCCCACTGGAGAAACCGAACCAGACGTACAATCCATTCATGTTGCGGAACATTGCGGGAATATGATGGGGGCCCGCGATGGTGCCTTCAAGGTAGTGCTGATAGAGAATCGGAATATCGTCCAGGGTCACTTTGCCCACAAAGAGCATGGGGATGATCTCGGGCACACCGGAATTGATGGCGCTGCGGATGAAATTCACGTTCTCCACGAAACCACGCAGGTAAGACAGATCCTTGGTGAACACTGAGCCGCCTGTCAGCGTGCCGCCGCGGAAGACGCGCTGTGTGATGCGGTAGCTTTCGTGCTCCGTGAGACCGCGATTCACGAAGAAGCGATACACCTCGATGAAGTCGGCGCCCTGCTCGGCCATGTCAACGGCCACCACGCGGTCGCTCACGCGCAGTGCCCGTTGCGGGTAGGAGCTGAACGTCAGCGTCTCCATCAGCACTGCCAGGCCTTCCTGACACGCCGTCACCCGTGGCGATCCTACGCTCAGCCAGCTGGCCCAGGGCTGCTTGCGCCCGTTCAGTGTAGTGCCAACGTGTACCCAGCCTTCGTGCACTTCCAGAATCTGCAGATCGAACTCGGAAAAGTCCGAATCCTGGTTGATCTTGATGTAATCGCCCCCCGCCGCCGCATCCGACACGATACCGTCGCTGAGCATGACGCGGATGTCGCCGGCCGGAAAATAGCTGGTCAGGCGCTGACGCAGGATGGCGACGGCCTCTGGCGCGGGTATGGTCTTGCCGTAGGGCCGGCTCATGTGGGCCGCCGCTGGCAGCGAGAATATCTGACACAGTTTTTCGCCGAGTTTGCGCAGGGTCTTGTGGTCACCGCGCAACTTGTCTGAAGCCGACCCATAAAGTTCGCGGCTGTATTGACCGAATGCGGGCAGCCCGCGGTGAATCAGCAGTTCGATCACCAGCAGGTACTGATCGATGGTGGCGCACAGGATCGTGCCCAGCCCGTCATGGGCGCCCAGTTGCCGGTGCACGTCTTTACGCAGGCTCTTGAACTGGTCACGCAGGGTGTCAGGCTGGAAGTTGAGCGCGAGCCGCTCGTAGTAGGCGCGATCCACGGCGGGCAACTGTGTGCCGCCCGAGTCCAGAAACTCCTGCTCGAAACGGGCTGGCCACTTGATGGCATCGAGGATGCGGATCGGTTGCTGCAGCACGATCAGCCGGTCAGAGAGAGCTTTGACGCGCTGCTGGTACTCCGACTGCGTCATCCGATGTAGAGCTCCTGTTGCAGCGCGCGCGTGACCTGCACCTGGGCAATGCGCTGCTCTTCCACCGCCAGTATCTTGAAGGCAAAGCCCTCCAGCTCCAGGATAGCGCCGACTTCGGGGAAGCCGTCGAATTTGCTCATCAGGAAGCCGGCGAGCGTCGCGAAGTCGTCAATGTCCGCATCGAACAGGCTGGTCTCCAGCACACGGGACAGCTCGTGGAGGTCGGCATGGCCGGCGACACGCCACTCATTCTCATCGAGGCCTTCAATGGCGGGCGTCTCGTCTTCGTCGGGGAACTCGCCCGCAATGGCTTCGAACACGTCGATGGGGGTGATCAGTCCCTGAATGGTGCCGTACTCGTCCACCACCAGCACCAGCTGGCCCTTGGACCGGCGCAGGGTCTCAATGAGCGGCAGTACGGCAATCGAGTCTGGCACGTAGATGGGTTTGCGCAGGGCATCGCGCAGCGTGATCCTGCCGTTGACGGCCAGATCATTGAGCAGGTCCTTGGCGCGGGCGATACCCACGATCTCGTCAAGGCTGCCTCGGCATACCGGGAAGAAGCTGTGCGGTGTCTCGATCAGCATGGCCCGGATCGCACCAACATCATCTTCCAGGTCCACCCAGGAAATATCCGTGCGGGGTGTCATCAGCGAGCGCACGGAGCGTTCTGCCAGCGTCAGTACGCCCGTTACCATGTTGCGCTCGGCCACGTGGAAGGCCGCCTCCTCTTCAGCGGCGGCCTTCTCGCTTACCGTCTCCGGCTGATCATAGCCGCGTCCGCCCAGCAAACTGAAAACTGCGGCGGCCGTGCGTTCGCGAAGGGGCATGCGTGCCTCGTTCTTCTGACGGTTGCGGTTGTAGACCTGATTGAAGAACTCGATGGTGATGGAGAAGCCGATGGCCGCGTACAGATAGCCCTTGGGAATGTGGAAACCAAGGCCCTCGGCCACCAGGCTCAGGCCGATCATCAGCAGGAAACTCAGACACAGCACCACGATGGTCGGATGCTTGCCGACGAATTCGGTCAGTGGCTTGGACGCCAGCAGCATCAAACTCACAGAAATGATGACAGCAGTCATCATGATGTAGATGTTGTTGACCATGCCTATGGCGGTGATCACAGCGTCCAGGGAGAACACCGCGTCCAGCACCACGATCTGCGACACCACCAGCCAGAAGCCGGCATAGACACGGTTCTCGACCTGGACGCGCATGGATCCTTCAAGGCGTTCGTGCAACTCAGTGGTGGCCTTGAACAGCAGGAACAGTCCGCCGAAAAGAAGAATCAGGTCCCGACCGGAAAAAGCGTGCCCGAAGAAGGTAAACAGCGGGGTTGTCAGCGTCACCAGCCACGAAACCACGCTGAGCAAGCCGAGGCGCATGATGACCGCGAGACCCAGTCCGATGACGCGGGCCTTGTCACGCTGATGCGGGGGAAGTTTGTTCGCCAGAATGGCAATGAAAACCAGATTGTCGATGCCGAGGACCACCTCGAGAATGATCAAAGTGATCAGCGCGACCCATATCGATGGGTCCAACAGGAATTCCATAAGCCCTCAGTCGGTTGAAAAGGAAGCCCGAGTTTAGCCGGGTTTTGTGACGAACGGAAACAGCATCTTCTGCGGATTTACCTTGGCATCGAATTCCTCAGCACTCAGCAAGTCAAGCGCAAGCACGGCCTCGCGCAGGCTGACTTCTCGGGCATGGGCGTAGCTCGCCGCCGCAGCGGCACGCTCGTAGCCGATGACGGGCGACAGAATTGTGACCAGCATCAAGCTGCGCTCCATGGTGCGGGACAGATGTTCGGCATCCGCCGTCAGCCCTTCCAGGCAATTTTCGCGGAAACTGTGGAGCGCATCGCCAAGCAAGGTCATGGACTCCAGCACCAGGTGAATGATGAGGGGCTTGTAGACATTGAGTTCGAACTGGCCCTGTGTGCCGGCCATGCCAACGGCGGCGTTGTTTCCCAGCACCCGCAGGCACACCATGGTCAGCGCTTCCACCTGGGTAGGATTCACTTTGCCCGGCATGATCGAACTGCCAGGCTCGTTGGCAGGGATACGGATCTCACCGAGGCCGCAACGCGGTCCGCTGTTCATGAGGCGGATGTCGCTGGCCATCTTGTAGAGCGCCGTGGTCAGCACCGCGAGGCGGCCTTGCAGGTCCACCAGCGCATCATGGGCCGCCAGCGCCATGAACTTGTCGGGCGCCGACGTGCAGGGGATGCCTGCCAGCTCGCCAATCTGCCAGGCGACCAGATCGGCCCAGCGACTGTCGGTGTTGACACCGGTGCCCACCGCGCTGCCACCAATCGCCAGCTGACTCAGGCCCGGCATTACCTCTTCCAGTGCCTTGCGCGCATAACGCAACTGCTGACACCAGGCGCCGAATTCCTGCCCGAGCGTCACCGGCGTCGCGTCCATCATGTGGGTGCGCCCGCTCTTGATATGACCAGCAAACTCGGCGCTCCTGCGAGCCAGCGCGTCGATCATGGCATCGAGTGCGGGCCGCAGCGCTTGCTGCCATTGCTGCAGTGCCGCCACATGCATCACGGTGGGAAACACGTCATTGGAAGACTGCGCGCGATTGACGTGGTCATTGGGATGCAGCGGTGCATGGTCTCCGCGCTGCCCGCCTGCCAGTTCGTTGCCGCGATTGGCAATCACCTCGTTGAGATTCATGTTGGTCTGCGTGCCGCTGCCGGTCTGCCAGACAGACAGTGGAAACTGACCGGCGTGCTGCCCGGAGAGAATCTCGTCGCACACCTGCACAATCAAGGCACAGCGGCGGTCGTCGAGGGCTCCCAGCGACAAATTGCTCAACGCTGCAGCTTTCTTGACCAGGGCGAACGCCTGAATGAAGCGCGCGTTGAAGTGGTCATGACCAATGCGGAAATGTTGCAGGGAGCGTTGCGTTTGCGCGCCCCACAGAGCAGACGCAGGCACGGCAACGGCGCCGAGGGAGTCGTGTTCGAATCGTGTGGGACCGTCGCCGGCCGCCGGGGACGCTTGCACGGAACTGTTCGCATTTTCAGGTCTTGTTGCCATGACAGTTGCGTCCGGATCGCAGCAGGCCGCAATCTGCCTGCTGTGTGGGTTATGCGGTATACCCCGGCGCAAACGGGGTGTCATAATCGGCCCAACCCATTGCGAGTCGCCATGCCGAGGTCCATGAATTCACGCTTTCTGTTTCTGTTGACGCTGCTGAGTCTGGCAGGCTCCGGCTTTGCGCAGGACGCCGGCCCCCTGCCTGTGATCAGCGTCTCTGGTGCCAGCGCCGCGCTGGAAGCCAACATCCGAGCCTTGCTCAGCATCGACGACGAGCGTTGCGACGCCGATCTCTTCAGACTCGAGTCGCGGCGGGAGCAAGTGCGACGTGAAGTCGACCGGGCTGCGCAGGGCCTGGGCTTCTACCGACTATCCCAGCAGCTGCGCTTCGGGCGCAGCGACGCCTGCTGGACCTTGCAGATCGACGTCGTGCCGGGCGAGCCGGTATTGTTCGGGGATATCGCGGTGCGCTTCGCCGGCGCCCAGCCAGTGGAGAGTGCGCCTTTCGAAGCGCTGCTGGCAAGCTCTCCCGTGGTCAGCGGTGCGCCTCTCAATCACCGCTCCTATGAGAACCTGAAATCGGCACTGAGCGCCCTGGCGGTCGAGAATGGTTACTTCGGTGCGCGTTTTTCACGCTCTGAACTGGCCATCGACCTGGCGCGCAATCGCGCCGATGTGCACATCGACTTCGACCCGGGCCCCCGCTTTGCTTTCGGCACCATCAACATCAGCCCGATTGACGAGCTGTCAGACCGTTTCATCTCCCGCTTCGTGCCCTTTGCCAGCGGCTCCCCCTATTCCACCGAGGCCCTGGTGGAATTGCGCGAGAGTCTGAACAACAGTCAATATTTCATGGATGTGGCGGTGACACCGCAGCTCACGGCCGCGCAGACATCCCCCACTGCCGCAGTGTCTGAAGTGCCCGTGAATATCGCGCTCCAGGTGCGGCCGCGCCGGTCCTGGACGGCGGGCCTGGGGGTGACCACGGACAACGGGCCACGCATGACGGTCAATTACGAAGATCGCTACTTCAACCGCTCCGGGCACCGCCAGAATGGCGACGTTGCCCTTTCCACCATGGAGAATCGCGCCAATATCAGTCACATCATCCCCATGGCCGACCCTGCCACCGAGAGCCTGAGCGTCTCGCTGGGCTATGTTGGCCAGGACAACGACACCTTCAGCATCGATACCTACAAGCTCGGGGTGAGCTACCGCTCTGCCATCGACATTCCGCTGCTTGGGGAAGAATGGCTGCAGAACATCTTCAGCAACTTCCAGCGCGAGAACTCGGCGCTGAACACCGTGGCGGTGAACAGCCACGAGAGCAGCAATCTGACCATCACCGGTATCAACTGGACCAAGACGGCGTCCGATGATCCGATCTTTCCAACCCGGGGCTGGCGTGTGTTCACACAAGTCAGTGGAGCCTCGAATGCCTTTGTCTCCGACCTCAGCTTTCTGCAGCTTTACGCCAGTGCAAAGTTCGTGCACACCATCGGCCCCGGCCGCGCGCTGGTGCGCATGGAAGCCGCCACTACCTACGTGGATGAATTGAGCGTGCTGCCCGTCTCCATCCGTTTCTTTACCGGAGGCGACCAGAGTGTGCGCGGCTACCAGTTCGGCAGTCTGGGTGCTCGCAATGAACTGGGCGAAGTAATCGGGGGCAAGCATCTGCTGACAGCCAGCGCCGAGTACGATTTCACCGTGCGCCCCAACTGGAAGATGGCCGTCTTCATGGACGCCGGCAATTCCTTCACCGACCTGAATGCCCTGAGCCTCTCCAGAAGCGCCGGCATGGGGCTGCGCTGGATGTCGCCCATCGGGCCGATCCGCGCGGACATCGCCAAAGGGCTGGATGGCGGCAGCTTCCGCCTGCACATCACCATGGGGCCAGACCTGTGAGCCCGCTTGTACGCCGCACACTCATTGCATTTGCTTCGCTGGCAGCGCTGGTGCTGCTGACGTTGGGCACGCTCGCCGCGCTGGTCAGTACCAACGCCGGGAGCCGCTGGGCAGTGGCCAGAGTCTGGGCACTTGCCGGAGACCCAGGCCTGGAGATTGACGTCGGCTCCAGCGCCGGCACGCTGCTGCGAGGCATGCAGGCCAGGGATCTACAGCTGACGCTGGACGGCAACAGCTTTCGTATAGCCAGCCTCGAAGCACGCTGGAACCCTTTCAGTCTGCTCTCTGGCACCTTCGTGCTGGACAGTCTGCACTTGCAGGGGCTGCTCGTGGACTGGACCAGCGCCCCCGGCCCGGCGACCGCCCCCCTGGGCACAGACCCCTTTGCCGCAGTGCTGCCCCTGCCCATGGCGCTGAATCTGATGGCGTTCACGCTGGACCAGGCCACGCTGACCGTGGATGGGCAAGTGCAGCAGATCGAACACATGGCGCTGACCGCCAGTCTGGACGGCACGGCGCTCAACATCACCGACCTGAGTCTGCAAGCTGCCCCACTGCGCGCCAGTGGCTCGCTGCAGGCCGATCTGAGCGGCACTGTCAGTCTGCGCAGCGCACTGGACTGGCACTACGCCATCGACCTCGGCGAAGGGCTGGCGCAGCCCGCCGGAAGTCTGACCCTCAATGGCAATCTCGGCACTCTTGGCCTTGCCCATGTGCTGCACAGCCCGCTGCAGGTCGACTCCCAGGGCAGCATTGTCCTCAACCTGCTGCGGGGTGGCACCGGAGGGAGCCTGGGGCTGACGCACACGTTCAGCAGCCAGTCTCTGGCTGGACTGGCGCCCGGCAGCGACGTCTCCCTGCAGATTCGCGACGCCGAGATCAGTACCAACGGCTGGTTCGACGCGCTGCAGATCAGCGGGCTTGGCGCGCTGCTGGTGCAGGACAGCCAGGGGACAGTGGCAATGAGTGATCTGGCACTGCGCTGGAACGCCCTGCTGTCCGGCTCGACGCTGCAGATCGACCAGCTCAGCGCCAGCACCGCCACTGGCAGCCTGAGCACCACCGGCGATCTGGAGTGGAACTCCGGACTGCGCGCTGCGCTCACCTACACATTGCGAGAGACTGACGTCAGTCGTTACGCGGCGCTGTTGCCCGAAGGCGTGCTGCCGGGTGAACTTGCCAGTACGGGCAATATTGTCTTGAACGTTCAGGACGGGGCTCTTGGCGTGGATCTGGTGATCGATTCGCTGGAAGGCTGTCTGAACGACTATCCGCTGAGCGGCGGCGGGGCCGTGTCTTATTCCAACGCGGGCTTGTCTCTCAACGCGCTGCGTCTTCGCAGTGGACCGAACACACTGCAGCTGGAGGGTGAATGGGCCGACACACTGGCGCTGCGCGCCGTGCTGGAGGCTCCGCAGCTCAGTGCCCTTTCTCCGCTGCTGGATGGCAGCATCTCCGCCGCCGCGCAGATTGCCGGCACCGCCGCTGCCCCACAGCTGACTCTGACCGCCACCGGTGCCGCCCTGCGCCTTGGCGAGACCCGCATCGCCCGGTTGCAGGGAGAAGGTCGCTATGAAAACGGCGTCAATACCGTCGAGCTGAATGCCAGTGACTTGCAGTCAGGCAGCCTGGCTGCCAGCAGCGTTGTGCTGCGCGGGGAAGGCGTCGCGGACTCGCACCGCCTGAGCCTGGTGCTGGACAGCAGCCAGCTGCAGGCCGACCTTGCCTTCTCAGGAGCCTTTGCCGGGTTGGCCAGTGGCGAAACACTGCGCTGGCAGGGCGCGCTTGAGCGCGGCAGTCTGGACAGCGAGCTGGGCCTGTGGCGTCTTGTTCAACCTGCGGCACTGGCCT
>CAMCRC010000042.1 GCA_945877175.1 Klebsiella pneumoniae
CAGGTCATCGGCCGCCTCGTCTGTGCCAGGTTCAGGAAAATTCACGTCTAAAGAAATGGCTCAGGTACACCATGTTTTTGGTCGCCTGCAGGCGACCGATCACCAACCCCTAGAAAAAGCACCCCGGGATGTCCCCCCTGGCCAGTATCACGACTTTCTGTTGGCACTATGCTGACCCAGTTGGCGAAACTCACAACGCATTGCAGATTGGTGAGAGTCACCTAATGCGTCCGCAAGACATGAAAAAAAGGGAGACTTTACAGTCTCCCTTTCCGGTTTTGAAAGCATGCTGAAATGCTCTCGAGTGAGAGGACAACTTCTTAGTTATTGGGACTCCAGTCAATCGACACCCAGTAGCGTCGGCCGAATGGATCCTGTAGACGGCTTTCGAACCCAGCGCCTACGCCCAGTTCAGGAGTTGGCTGTGGCATCGTGTTGAACATATTGGTCATGCCTGCGCTCAGTGTTATCTGGCTGTCCAGATACTGATCGAGCACATAGGCATACTGCACGTTCCAGATGTCCTGACCATGGATCTTGCGTGGCGCAACCCAGCCCTGGCTGTAGCGGTCGACGAGCACGTTGTCCCAGATTACACTGGAGTAGAAATTGCTTGAAAGGCTGGCACTGTGCTTGTCAAGAAACCAATTCAGCATGAATGTCCCTTTGAATTCAGGCAAAGGCGGCACGATGGAGGTATTGGCATTCTGACGGCCATTGGCATCCTTTGTTCCGCCGGTCAGATCCGCGTACTCGTAATTCAGAAACTGCGACAGAGTCAGGGTGGGTTCGAAAGTTCCCCAATTGTCGCTCTCATACGTGTAGCGAGCCCGCGCATCGAGCAGATCAATCCACAGCGAGCTGATGTTGGCTGACTGGCGAATCACCCTGGTAACGCGCTGGCTTACTGGATCACGATACACGATTTGCTGGTTTTCAGGTTTGGCCAACCAGTCATTGGCGCGCAAACGCGTCGGTGAATCTGGTGTTCTGACATACTGCTCCTTCGTCAAGCCATTCTCACTGAGAAAGCGCCCAAACTCCCCGTTTACAACGTCATCATTGGTCAAGGCGCGGATGCGGTCCACATACTCCACTTTCTGATAGTCCACGCTGATACTCAGGCCTTCGAGAGTGCCATCCGGCTCCCAGGTGAATCCGACGTTGGTCGTTTCCGATGTTTCGGGCACAAGATTGGGATTACCAGCGAGACAGGTGGTCCCGCCAGTCAGATCGATTGGAGTGAAGGGATCAGTACCAGAGAACAATTCCGTACAGTTGGAATTTGGATCGAAGGGACGGATGCTGAACGCTGTCGGGGCCAGGAAGCTTTGACCCCAGGACCCACGTATAGCCAGTGTAGGCAGTGCCTCCCAACGCAAGGCGATCTTGGGAGTCGTTGACTCCAGACCGAAATCAGCGAATCGCTCATGGCGTCCGGCCACTTGCAAAGCCAAACTCTCCAGTATGGGCACTTCAATCTCTGCGAAAGCCGCTTTCACTGCGCTGGTATAGTACTCGTCCGTCGGAACAGTCGAGAAGATATTGGTGTTGTAGTTCTGCTTCAGCATTGAGTAGGGGTTGGCGAAGGTCCAGCCCTGCGAGTCCCGCCACTGGTAGCCGGTGGCCATTTGCACGGCGCCTGCCGGTACGTCAAACAGCTCGCCGGTAGCCACTACCTCCCCAATCTCCAGCATGTCGCGTGACGTCTCGCCATTGTTGGGCTGGAACAACCAATCCACCAATTGCTGCGAATTCTTGGTCTTGCTTTCGACGTAGAAAGGCGAACGGCTGTCCGCTGATCCAAAGGGGTTGAACCACTCGTTGCCATTCGGTCCGCCTTTGCCTATCAGAGCATTTTGCAAGCGGGGCAGGCTCAGGGTGACAGCGTCGCGGTTGGACACGCGATTTTCCTGTCTGGAGTAATAGGCAGTGGCGGTCCATGTGTCGCTCAGATCGATGTAGGAAGCCAGCTTCCAGCGGTCGGCGTACTCTGTGACTTCGGATAGCAGCGCGCCGGAGGATCTTTCCAGATGACTTGGCCAGGTCGCGTTGGCAGTGAAAGGGCGCCAGTCATAAGGAACTACATCAAAGCCAAAGGGATTGGCTGGATGGTTGGCCGGGATGAATATGGCACCACGGTTGTTCTCTGATACTGCCGTTGATGTACTCCCCCGCCCGGTACGAAAGCGGAAGTTGAGATTGGTCTGCAATTCGAAGCGCGCCCAGTCAGTGGCCTGCCACGTCAGGTTGGAGTACAGGTTCTGCTCTTCGATCTCGGCGGCATACGCATGCACCTTGGAGTAATTGTAGCGACAGGTTGCCGTCGTCGCAGCCGAAGCCACAGGAGTGCGGACACCGGAGGGCGTGTTGTGGGCTTTGGTGAGATCTTCCAGGCCTTGATTGTAGGTTCCACAACTAGGATCTATGCGGCTTGGAGCTACCACCGTTCCGCCGTGTCCGGCGCCTATGTTTGCTTTGCCATTGTTGACGCGACGGAAATTGCCTGGATTGCCAGAAGTCGATGAGCCATCGGCCATCCTCCATGCATCGGGGCGTTCGAAAGGCATCAAAGAGGTTTTCTTCGTAAACTCGTAGGCACCTACCCAGTTCACGCCATTGTCAAAGGATTTACCCAGCAGAAACGACATGGCGGGCTCTTCCATATCCGCATTTTCCGTTCTGGAATAATAGGCACGTGCCCGGAAGCCTTCAAATTCCTTGATTGGCAGCATGTTGACCACACCAGCAACCGCATCAGATCCGTACAGCGCGGAGCCACCGTCCAATACCACTTCCATGCGTTGAGTAGCGATGTCGGGCAGCAGGGCCGTAATTGCGTTGCTCACCACACGAACGCCATCCATCAATACCAGGGTGCTGTTTTCACCAAGGCCACGCAGGTTGAACTGGGTGCCATTGGAGGTCTGGTTGCCGTCCGCAGAGCCCAGTACATTGTTCACCACATTGGTATTCTGGGTAAAAGAGAGGTTACGGACGTATTGCGCCATGGTAGGGGCGCCCGAGGTATAAAAATCTTCCTGCGAGACAGTCTCTACAGGCGACGCTCCAGCAAATTTGCTGTTGCGTATGTAGGAACCTGTTACGACGACTTCTTCCACTTCCGGTTCACCTGCCGCTGCAGGTGCCTGGGCGTGAGCGACCAGTGGCAGCGAAAGAGAAGCAAAGAGACAGGTATGGATCAGATGACGCAGTTGCCCGCGCCGGGTGAAGTTCAGCATTTTTTTTATCTCCGGTTTTGGCCCCCAATGCAAAGTCGATTGCAGGCCTTTATTATTAAGATATCAATAAGTTGGTGCTGAATAGGGCACTACTTGATTATCACTGGAGAACTACATGCAGGACGCAAATCCCATACTTCGATATACAACCACTTCGCCATATGTTCCCTAATAGCACCAGAAATCCGGAGTGGAAGCAAGCCGGCTTGCAATTGCGCCGACCCGTCGTCAGATCGAAGACACTTGTGCTGATTACGACAAGGAAAAACTGCAGGAACGCGTGGCCCGGCTGTGTGGGAGATTGCCTGCAGGCGTGCCCGGCGCGTGCCCCGGCTGTGTGGGAGCTTGCCTGCAGGCGAACCCGGCTCTGTAGGAGCGGACTTGTCCGCGAACCACAACAAAAATCCCCGCTTCGGCGGGGGTTTTTTTGCCCGCCAATACCAGCAGAATGCGCCCTCGACAAAATGTCCAAGGAACCTGTTCATGTCCCGATTGAAGTTCGCTGTTCCCCGCCTCCTGCTTTGCCTGCTGTTGTTGTCGCCGCTGTCAGCGCTGGCCGGCACTGTCGTGCGCGTGAGCACGCCAGTCGGCGACTTCCATATCGAGCTCCTGGACGACACCGCTCCCGGCACGGTCACCAATTTTCTGAACTATGTGAACAGCGGCGCCTACAATGGCACCGTGATCCATCGTCTGGTTCCCGGCTTCGCCATTCAGGGTGGCTGGCTGAACTTCAATGAGGGGCAGCAGACCTTTTATGAGCTTGCGACCGCTCCCAATATCGGCAATGAATTCGCGACGCTCAACCGGCGTGGCACCCTCGCCATGGCCAAGCGCGGCGGCGACCCGCACAGCGCCAACAGCCAGTGGTTCATCAACCTGGCGGACAACCCGGATCTGAACACCGCCAATGGTGGCTACACCGTGTTTGGCCGCGTGCTCGGCAGTGGCATGCAGATCGTGGATAAAATTGCGGCGCTGCCGCCTGTCACCGTGCTCTCGGGCTACGATCCCTTCCCCCTCATCGGCTATACCGGCGGGACGCTGTTCAATCGGCACCACGTCCGGACACCCGGTGGTGTTTGACGCGGCAACGGCGCGACTGCATGCCCGGATCAATGCGGGCGCGCTGGGCTTGCTGCAGGCGCAGTTTGCCCTGGTGCGGGAAACTCCCAGTCTGCAGATCAGACTGGACGCCGCTACGTTGTTTACCCTGGAGCAGGCCGTGGCCGGCATGGCCAGCTTCGACAGTGGCACCGGGCGGCTTACGTTGCCTGAACTGCGCATCAATGGGGCAGTGGCTTACCGCAATGTGCGTTTCCTGCTGACGGACCCCGCACAGTTGCTGTTCACGCTGGAGGGGGCGGAGTAGAGCAGCATTCTGTGGGAGCGGGCCTTGCCCGCGAACAGTTCGCTTGCAGGCAAGCTCCTACAGACTGGCTGACAAGTTCCCACAAATTGGCCTTCAGGCTCCCACAGACTGGCTGACAAGTTCCCACAGATTAGCAAGTTAGCTCCACAGGCTGGTTCCCTGTGATTCCTGTGCTACTCTCGGCGTTTTGCCACCCTTCTCCCGGAAATATCACAATGAACGAGCTTGTCAGCACCATCAATGCCTTTGTCTGGAGTCCGCCCCTTGTGTTTCTGTGCCTGGGCACAGGCTTGTACTTTTCAATCAAGACGCGCTTTCTGCAATTGCGTCACTTCAAGGAAATGTGGCGGTTGATCTTCCAGAGCAAAGTTTCTGACTCTGGCATCTCGCCATTTCAGGCGCTCAGCATGACCCTGGCCGGCCGCGTGGGCACCGGCAATATCGCAGGCGTGGCCACGGCCATCACCTTCGGCGGCCCTGGAGCGCTGTTCTGGATGTGGGTGGTGGCATTTCTGGGAGCCAGTTCGGCCTTCGTGGAATCCACGCTGGGACAGGTCTACAAGGAAAGCATCAACGGCGAATATCGCGGCGGCCCTGCCTTCTACATCGAAAAGGGCCTGGGCATGAAGCGCTACGCCTGGGTGTTCGCATTCGTCACCATCTTCTCGTGTGGTCTGCTGTTGCCGGGCGTGCAGGCCAATGCCATCGCCGACAGCATGCAGACTGCCTTCGGGTTAGACACCAGTGTTACTGCCGTTGCGCTGGCGCTGCTGGTGGGCTTTATCATCTTTGGCGGGCTGCGCCGCATCGCGCGCTTTGCCTCGGCCGCAGTGCCCTTCATGGCGATTGCCTATGTCGGGGTTGCGCTGGTCATCGTCCTGCTCAACATCACCCAGGTGCCGGCCATGTTGTGGCTGATCATCACCAGCGCGCTGGGCTTCAACTCAGCCTTCGGTGCCATCCTCGGACTGGCCATCATGTGGGGCGTGCGCCGTGGGGTGTATTCCAATGAAGCCGGGCAGGGCACGGCGCCGCATGCGTCGTCGGCAGCCTCGGTCAGCCACCCCGCCAAGCAGGGGCTGGTGCAGGCGTTCTCGATTTATGTGGATACTCTGCTCGTGTGCACGGCCACTGGTTTCATGCTGCTGATTCTGGGCCTTTACAATGTCGAGGCGGCGGACGGCTCTGCTCTGTACACCGGTGTGCCCGGTGTCGGGGCAGGCTCGGGCTACGTGCAGCAGGCCATGGAGATGCTGATGCCGGGCTTCGGCAACATCTTCGTTGCCTTGGCGCTGTTCTTCTTCGCGTTCACCACCGTACTGGCCTATTACTACATCGCCGAAACCAACGTCAGCTACATCAACCGCTACGTGGCCCGACCCTGGCTGAGCCTGGTGCTGAAGTTTTCCGTGATCGGCGCGGTGGTGTACGGCACGCTGCGCACCGCTGAGCTGGCCTGGGGACTTGGCGACATCGGCGTGGGTCTCATGGCCTGGCTGAACATCGCCGCCATCCTGATGCTGCGCAAACCTGCCTTCGACTGCCTGCATGACTACGAAGCGCAGAAGGCGCTGGGGGTGGACCCCGTGTTCAACCCGCGTGCGCTGGGCATCAAGGACGCGGAATACTGGGAGAAGCGGCTGGAAGCGAAGGAGAGTCTGGAGTAGAAAAAGGCTTCAGCCTCATCGCCATACTGTATGCAAGGCCAGCTCGCCGTTTGTCCGGGCGACCGTGGAAAAGTGGATGCACTTAGAACATCCACTCTTTCACGGAGCCTCCACATGATGAGAACCGCAATCGCTCTGCTTACCCTCGGCCTGACCCTCAGCAACTGCGCCACCATCACGCGTGGCACCACCGAAGCCTTCACCATCACCTCAGACCCCAAAGGCGCAGACATTCGCCTGTCCAACGGGCTTGCCTGCCAGACGCCTTGTGCACTTGAAGTTAAGCGGCGTCCTGGCTTTGTGGTGACTGCGAGCAAGCCAGGATACAAGACGGTGACCACCAGCGTGGTGTCGTCGATCTCGGGCGGAGGTGGTACTGCGATGGCGGGCAATCTGCTGCTGGGCGGCATCATTGGGGCAGGGGTGGATGCCTCGAATGGCGCGATGAATGAGCTGTCGCCGAATCCGTTGCATGTGGTGCTGGAGGGGGAGTGAAAAGGAAAGTAGTGTTGATTCGGCACTTCAACCTAAAAGACTGTCTGAAATCCTTGAACCACTACACTGTTGGCGAAAGTAATTTGCCTTGTCAGGACTCGGGCACTACCATACACACAGGTTGTACACACAAGGAGCCCATCCATGACAATTTCCACAGGCACTGACAAAACAGCCAGTGTGGCAACTCGTGTTTTCATGAACGGCAACAGCCAGGCTGTACGCATCCCTCAAGAATTCCGACTAGACTGCAAACAGGTACAGATAAGTCGCAACGCTGCCGGTGAACTAGTGCTGCGACCGCTGCCACCTGCCGAGAATCGTGGTGATGCCTTGCTGGCGGTTCTCGCTGCCTTCGAGCCATCCTTTGCAGAGGCAATCGAGGAAGAGCGCCTTCATCAGCCCATGGAGCAGGAACGGGAACCGCTTTGAGATACATGCTCGACACCAATATTCTGATCTACCTGATCAAGAACCGTCCTGCCGAGGTGGCAGAGCACATCAATCGCCTGACGCCGGACGATACCTTGTGCATGTCGTTTGTGACCTATGCCGAATTACTAAAGGGGGCTGAGCGCAGCGCGCGTCGAGACCAGGTGCTGTTGCAGCTGGACGCTTTGACCGGGCAGGTGCCCGTGCATTATCAGCTGGACGCTGGAACCTGCCAGCACTACGCCCGCCAATCCACCCGCTTGCGTGACGCTGGCACCCCCATAGGTGCCAATGATCTCTGGATAGCCTGTCATGCCCTGTCTCTGGGCTGCGTGCTGGTGAGCAATAATCTTCGAGAGTTCAAGCGAATCGAAGCGCTGCAACTTGAAAATTGGGCAGTGGCCTGACCCAGGCCATCACTACTTATTGAAAGAGGAACTACCCTTTGCCCATCGCCACTGTCTTCACCTTCGTCGCTCGCTTCGAAGCCTTCACCTGGGCGGGCCTTCTGGTTGGCATGTTCCTGGAACACGTGCTGGTGGTGACTGATCTGGGCGTCTGGCTGTTCGGACGTCTGCATGGAGGGGCGTTCATCGCCTACTTCGTGATTGCCATCGTGGCGGGCATCCGTCTGCGCTGGCCCTGGTGGGCCACCGTGCTGGCGGTGCTGGCTGCGATTCCGCCGCTGGTCACGTGGCCGCTGGAGGTGTGGTACAGGAAAAGGGGGCTGGTGCAGGAGCTTGCCCTGCAAGCGAACTGTGCTGATCAGGTTCGCTTGCAGGGCAAGCTCCTACACAGAGCAAGCTCCTACAGCAGGGCATGCTCCTCTTTGCGGACTTATGCCTTCGCCAGATTCGCGTTCGCGAAGTCCCAGTTCAACAGGTTGTCGACAAAGCAGGCCAGGAAGTCGGGACGACGGTTCTGGAAGTCCAGGTAGTACGCGTGTTCCCAGACGTCGCACACGATGATCGGGGTGGCACCACTGGTCAACGGTGTCTCGGCGTTGGCAGACTTGGCAATCTTGAGCTTGCCGCCTTCTGAGACCAGCCACACCCAGCCGCTGCCGAACTGGCCGATGCCGCCAGCCACGAATTCCCTCTTGAAATTCTCATAGCTCCCGAAGTCCGCGTCGATCTTCGCAGCAATCGCACCCGTGGGAGCGCCACCGCCGTTCGGCTTCATGCTTTTCCAGAAGAATTCGTGGTTGTAGCACTGGCCCACGTTGTTGAAGAGGGGACCGCCGACTTTGGCGGACGCCTTGACCAGATCTTCAATGGTATCGGCGACTATGCCGGAACCTTCCAGCAACTCGTTGCCTTTGACGACATAGGCATTGTGGTGCTTGGCGTGGTGAAAACTGAAAGTGTTCGCGGACATGTGGGGTTCGAGAGCATTGGTAGCGTAGGGCAGTGCGGGCAGTTCAAGTTTCATGGTGACCTCGGTTGGGATTATCCGTTGAAAATCTTGCTTTTTTCGCATCCACGGCTAAGATTTGCCGCAGTTTGCGCTGATCGATCAGTGTCAGGAATTAGTCGGCGAGCTTAATGCACCGAGCTGTTCAATTCAAGGAAACTACCCCTTATCCAGATGTACAGGTAGACCTACGAGAGCCACTTGCGGGATAATGCAGCCATGAGAGACAACGACGAATTCAAGGACATTCCCTCCCTGGTGCTATCGCGTGAAGACGTGGTGGAGCGCCAGTCCTCGCGCAAGCAGTCCGATATCGAATCCACACCTCGTTACGGCGAAGTAGTCAAGGTCAGTACCTGGCCGGTGCGCATCATGCTCGCCCTGTTGACGCTGACTATAGGTGGCGGTGCATGGCTTGGTTATCAGGCTTATGCGGAGAACCTGCAGGCACTGGAACAAACCAATCGCCGCCTGGAAGAACTGGAAAGCCGCCTTGCGCTGGTGGGCGATTCTGCCGAAGAGACCACGGCGAATGTCATCGAGCGCCTGGACTTCAATTTTGCCGAGATCGACAAGCTCTGGGCGGCCCGCAATGCCACCAACAACAGCGTAAATGAGCTGACCGGCAAGCTGGCCGTGCTGGAAGATGCCAGCACGGGCCACTCGGAAACCACCGACACGCTGGCGCAGATGATTGCCAACAATACGGAACAGTTCCAGGGCAGCATGGCGGAGATCAACAGTTTGAAGGGTGAACTCGAACAGATCAGTGCCAGCATCGCGACCATCAACACCAGTCTGCGCAGTGTGCAGAATGTGGCACAGGACATGGCCAACATCCGTGCCAGCCTGAACAACGGCGACAGCACACTGGTGGGATTGCAGGACCGCATGGTGAATCTGGAAGAGGCTGTCGAGTCCATCGATGCCTTCAGGCTGCAGATCAACCAGACGCTGAGTCGACTGCAGCAGAACATTGAGAATGTGCAAAGCGGTCCGCGTCCCGCGCCTTGAGTCTGCACGAATCTTCTTTGGCACCGCACCCGCTTCGGGTATGATGCCGGCCTCTTTGCGCCGGGCACTCAGGCCCGGTTCGAAACCCGCCCGCGGATGTGGTGGAATTGGTAGACACACTGGATTTAGGTTCCAGCGCCGCAAGGTGTGAGAGTTCGAGTCTCTCCGTCCGCACCAGGGTTTCATGACGTTTTCCGGAAGGCACGCTGCCATGTCCGATTCCCCGAAAGACATCTCCACCAAAGTCGCTGCCCGCAGCGAAGTCAGTGCATTCCTCAAGAAGGTTGCGTCATTGCCAGCCGTACAGAAGGGCTCAGGCGCCGGTCGACTTCTTTTTGCGCTGGATGCCACGGCGAGCCGCGAGCAAACCTGGGATCAGGCCACGCAACTGCAGTCAGAGATGTTTCTGGCGGCGCGGGGGCAGGGCGGACTGCAGATCCAGCTGACCTACTTTCGCGGCTTCGCCGAGTTCTACAAGACGCCCTGGTGCAGCGATTCCATGGCGCTGCTGGGTTTGATGTCAGGCATCGCCTGCCGGGCAGGGACGACTCAGCTGGAGCGGGTGCTCCACCACGCGCTTGCGGAGAACAAGTCGCAGCGTATTCATTGTGTGGTATACGTCGGCGATGCGATGGAAGAGAACGCGGACGTGCTGTGCCAGCTGGCCGGTCAACTGGGCCTGCTGAACGTGCCGCTGTTCCTCTTTCAGGAAGGCGGCGACCTGCGTGCGCAGCAGACTTTCCAGACCATGGCCAAACTGTCGCGTGGAGCCTGGTCACCCTTCGACAGCGCCAGCGCGGCGCAACTTCGCGAGCTGCTGCGGGCCGTTGCCGTGTATGCCAGCGGAGGACGCCAGGCGCTGGAGCATTTCAGCGCGTCTGCAAGCCCTGCGGTTCAGCGCCTCACGCAGCAGATGCGCTCATGAGCGTGCCATCGTCGCTTTTGCAAGGGAGTCTGTGAGCTGTGTTCCTGCTGCGCTACATTCTGATTCTGCTGCTGCCCATTCTGATGTATGTGGGCCTGCGCAAACTGGCAGTCAAATATTCTCTTAATCAGAAGCAGTTCAACATGCTGCTGGTGCTGGCGACGATTCTGACGGTCGTCATGGTACTCATCCTGCTGGGGCGCATATCGCCCACTTTCATCATCGCGCCCATCATGGTGGCGGCCACCTTCCTGCTACGCAATGTGCATCTGCTGATCCGCCTGTTGCCGCTGTGGCAGATGTTCCGGTCACGCACTGCAAAGAGCGCCTATGGCAGTGCGGGTGGCAATGATGCGTCGAGCATTCGCACGCGTTTTCTGCTGATGCAGCTGCAGCACGCGACGGGAGACATGGACGGTGATGTGCTGGAAGGCGATTTCAAAGGCGCCAGGTTGTCGACGTTGAGTGTCGAGCAATTGCTGAAGCTGGCGCGCGAGTGTCTGCAGGACCCGGACTCTCTGCAGATACTGGAAGCGTACATGGATCGGGCACATCCGGACTGGCGGCCAGGACAGGACTCGCCCTCCAGCCAGTCAGCTTCGGCGGCACCCGCCGCGGAGCCCGGCATGAGTGAAGCGGTGGCGCTGGAAATTCTGGGGCTGCACCAGGGCGCCACGCGTGAAGACGTCGTACTGGCCCACCGCCGCCTGATGCAGAAGATGCATCCGGACCGCGGCGGCTCGGACTACCTGGCCAAGAAGATCAATGCTGCACGGGACTTCCTGCTGGAACGTCTGTAGCAGACTGTGTGGGACCCTGCCTGTGGGAGCCTCTTTGTGGGAGCCTGCCCTGCAGGCGAACCTGCTCCGGCAAACCCCTGTCTCACCCCCGCTTGCGTGCAAGAAACGCCTGCATGATGGCCTGCGCCTCTTCGGTGTGCAGCAGGCGTGAAAAGTTCACCAGCTCAAGCGCGATGGTCTCGTCGATGGCTGCCTGCTGCGGTCGCTTCAACAGATGCTTGGACGTCTGCACCGCTTCGGCCGGCAATGCCGCCAGCGCCTTCGCCCGCTCCAGCGCCCGGGGCAGCACCTGCGCCGCCGGCAGTACCTCGTTCACCAGTCCGCAATCCCGCGCCTTGTCGGCACTGAAGCGTTCGCCCAGCAGCAGCAGTTCCGCCGCGCGCTGATGCCCCATGAGCAGGGGCGCCAGGTAGCTCGAGCCCGCTTCAGGACACAGGCCCAGTCGCGTGAAGGGCAGTTGCAGCCAGGCATCGTCGGCGGCGTAGACCAGATCGCAGTGCATCAGCAGGGTGGTGCCGATGCCGACGGCCAGGCCGTTGACGGCGGCCACCAGCGGCTTGCGCGCGTGGGCGATGGCCTTCATGAACAGTACCGACGCGCGTTCACTGCTGCGATCGTCGCTCCCCACGAAATCATTCACATCATTGCCGCTGGTGAAGCAGTCTTCCTCGCCCCGCAGCAGGATGACGCGGACCGCGGGGTCGCTGTCGGCCATCCGGATACCATTGGCCAACGCGCGGTACATCTCGCCAGTGAGTGCGTTTTTCTTTTCGGGGCGATGAATATGCAGAATCTGCACGCCGCCGTCGCAGTGGCTTAGAATGTGATTATCGTCAGCTTCGCTCATTCTCAATTCCTCATGGTCGTGCCCGCGCGACTGTCCTGGCTCAGACCTGCTGTCGGGCTCTGTTGTGGCGGACCGTCTGCCGCCAGGGAGGGCGGCAGCGAGCCCCCAGGGAGGGGTTCACGGCGTGTCCGCCACAGCAGAGCCCGGCAGTGGGTCGTGGGCACATCCGATTGCGCGGGCACGGCCGTCTTCGCAGCACTCTATGCTAGAATCCCGCGCACTTTCCACTACCCGGGCCCAGCGCCACACATCCATTTCGTACAGGACGCGTGTTTCCATGACTGTCATTCGCCAGGAAGACCTGATCCAGAGCGTTGCCGACGCCCTGCAATACATTTCCTACTACCATCCGCTGGATTTCATCCAGGCTGTGAACGAAGCGTATGAGCGGGAAGAGTCTCTTGCCGCAAAAGACGCCATGGCACAAATCCTGATCAATTCACGGCTGTGTGCCGAGGGCAGGCGCCCTATCTGCCAGGACACTGGCATCGTGACAGTGTTTCTCAAGATCGGCATGAAGGTGCAGTGGGAGGGCGAGCTGAGCGTGGCAGACATGATCAACGAAGGTGTGCGCCGCGCCTATCTGCACCCCGACAATGTGTTGCGCGCCTCGATCCTCAATGACCCGGCGGGCGCCCGCAGGAATACCAAAGACAACACCCCCGCCGTGATCCACATGGAAGTTGTGCCAGGCCATGAGCTGGAAGTGACTGTCGCTGCGAAAGGCGGCGGCTCCGAGAACAAGGCCAAGTTGGTCATGCTCAATCCCAGCGACAGCATTGTCGACTGGGTGCTGAAAACAGTGCCCACCATGGGCGCTGGCTGGTGTCCTCCCGGCATGCTCGGCATCGGCATCGGCGGCACCGCAGAGAAGGCCGCTGTGCTGGCCAAGGAAGCACTGATGGACCCCATCGACATCCACGAGCTGCGCAAGCGCGGCCCGCAGAACCGCGTGGAAGAACTGCGTCTGGAAATCATGGACAAGGTCAATGCGCTGGGAATTGGTGCTCAGGGACTGGGCGGTCTGACCACGGTGCTGGACATCAAGATCAAGGATTACCCCACCCACGCCGCGTCTCTGCCTGTGGCGATGATCCCCAACTGCGCGGCCACCCGCCACGCTCACTTCACCCTGGATGGCAGCGGTCCTGCCCATCTTGAGCCGCCGCGCCTGGAAGACTGGCCGCAGATCACCTGGGACGCCGGTCCCCGCGCCCGCCGCGTGAATCTGGACACGGTCACTGCGGATGACGTGGCGCAGTGGCAGCCGGGTGAGACACTGCTGCTCTCCGGCAGGATGCTGACTGGCCGTGATGCCGCCCACAAGCGCATGAGCGAGATGTTTGCCCGTGGTGAGTCCCTGCCTGATGGCATCGACCTGAAGGGCAAGTTCATATACTACGTTGGCCCGGTCGACCCGGTGCGTGACGAAGTGATCGGACCAGCCGGCCCCACCACGGCCACCCGCATGGACAAGTTCACGGAAGAACTGCTGACGAAGACTGGCCTGCTGGGCATGATCGGCAAGGCGGAGCGCGGTCAGGTAGCCATCGACGCCATCAAGAAGCACAAGGCCGTTTACCTGATGGCTGTGGGCGGCGCTGCCTACCTGGTGTCCAAAGCCATTCGCAAGGCGCGTATCGTGGCCTTTGCTGACCTGGGCATGGAAGCTATTCACGAGTTCGAGGTACAGGACATGCCGGTGACGGTGGCTGTAGACGTCAACGGCACGTCTGTACACAAGACCGGCCCGGTGGAATGGCAGGCGAAAATTGCTCAGAAGCTGATTGTGAAGTAACCAGTCAGTCGCACATGTCGGCGTAAGGATTCGGGATATTCAGGCTGATGCCATTCCGGATCCCTTCGATGTGCAGGGCTTCCGCTGTGATTGATACCGCCGCGCCGTCCACCACCTGATGGTCGAAGCGGTAAATCGGCGCGATGGTTCCAGCCGTCATGCCTTCGTCATACGCCTGAGTGGCTGCCAGCACGCCTTCATTGCGACGCGCGTGTTCCAGCATGCGTTCGCGCCCGTGTTTTTTCTCCAGCATCTTCAGCGCAACATGCGGCGCCAGAATGGAGGCCGTCGCATTGTTGCCTCCGAATCCCTTCGAATTGATGAGCACGGCGTCCATCCCCTCGCGACCGACATCCCGGTGTTGAAGCAGGAAGTCGAGATTGGCAACGTGCACATCATCCGCGATGCGGTCTGTGCTGAGAATGCCAGGCAGAATGCCGTAGCGCCACAGGCCCAGTGCGCCGGCCAGCTGATCGCCCGCTGAACTTGCCAGTGAGTGGCCTATCTGCGCTTTCAGCGCCGCGACAGGCCAATTTGGAATGCCGAAGGACGCCGCTACAGTGCTGAGGATATGCGACTCGGTGACGCGGTTCTGCGGCGTGCCGGTGCCGTGTGCCTGCACATAGCTGCGCTGCTGCAGTCCGCGCTCGCCCACAATATTGCGCGTAGCCGCTGCCGCTTTTGCCATGGTGATGTAGTTGCCGGCGCCGGGGCTGGCGATGGATTTCTTGTAGCCGTCGGCGTTGACGAACACGTCGTTCACGGCGCCCAGAATCGTGGCGCCCAGTGCTACGGCCAGATCATCCGCACACAGCACGGCAAACTGCGCTGATTCCGCGAGCGTGAAGCCCACGTTGTTGCCGAAGGGGCGGCAGGCGCGCGCATGGTCGGGGGTGGCGAGATTGTCCAGTGCCCGCAGTGCTTCGTCGCTGGCCAGCGCGCCCATGGCAGCATAGCCCTCGATGACTTCGGGCGTGATGGGCGCCTCGCTGGTGCCCACAATCACGACGCGGTGCGAGCCGTTCTGAATGTCGCGAATGCCCTGACGCAGGTTGTAGAGGAAAGTGGCGCAGGCGGCCACCTGGGTGCCGGTGGTTCCCAGATTGCCGAGGATATAGGCGTTGATGAAGTCGGCCGGCATCTCCGCGAAGCCCAGTGGCAACTGCTTGGAGGTCACTTTCTTGCCAAGCAGGCGTGCCTGCAGAAGGCCACCATTGCCGTTGTAATCCAGCTGGGTCATGCAGCTGCCGGCATAGACGGCGATCTGGTCGGGTGCCACGTGGGCCAGGATGTCTTCCCAGGCTATGCCCATGGATTGCAAAGCATCGCTGGCGCCGAAGATGGTCATCTGCAGGCCGCGCGGATGATTGCGCGAGGGGTACAGGGACTTCGGATCGAAGCCGCTGGGCAGCTGTCCCGCACTGTTGACCTCTGACGCATGGACACTTTCGGTCAGCACGTCGAAGCAACCTTCCACCTGCACGCGCACCATGCCGTCCGGCAGCTCACTCAGATGCCAGCTGGCGGGCAGGGTGTCCGGCAGATGTTGACGGCGCAGCACGAAACAAAGCGGGGTGCCGGAGTCGCCATGCAGGGTGGCGCGTTTGTGGAAGGGCACTGCCAACGGGTCGAACAGGTTGTTTTCGAGCTGGCGAATCAAGGTGCCGGCGCGCAGCACCGGGTCCAGTGCCTGCAGCCAGGGGGCAAGCGCCACCGGCGTGCCTTGTGCATCGCACCACTGGCCAGCGTTTTTCTTCAGCAGGCCCATCAGGCTGGCCAGGCTCGCGCGGGTTTCCCGGGCATCCTGCTCGCCAAGCGCATCAAGCACCAGGCGCCGATAGCCGTGGTGGAGCGATGTGCGGCCGGCCGGGTTGATGCCTCCCATGCCGATGATGACGGGCAGCTGTGCCATGCGGGGTCCCTTGAATCGTGAGTGCATGGCAACTATAGAGAGTCGCGGCTGCATCGGACTATGGCAAAAAAGACAGTTTGCTTTGCAATCTGGCCATATCGCGGGAGACTTGCAAGCGGTGGAAGGCAGAATCCACATTGCGTGCCGGCGGCGTGGCGCTATAGCATACCCCCATGAACTCACCTTCCTTCCTTCAGCGCATCCAGCAGATCCACCTCGATCTAGGCATTCCCGACCACTATGCGCAAGACACCGTGCTGTGCCTCTGCGAAGAGCCGCAGGAGCTGGTGCCGACAGAACTCGACTACCACGGCCGCGAACAACGCCTGACGCCGGCTGCCTGTGCGGCATGGCAAGCCATGAAGCAGGCGGCGGCTCAGGATGGTGTCACGCTGTTCCTGGTGTCGGCGTATCGCAGCGTGGATTATCAGGCTCAGCTCATACGCCGCAAGCTCGACGCGGGTCGCGATATTGCTCAGATATTGTGTGTCAACGCGGCGCCTGGCTACAGCGAACACCACACTGGAAGGGCCATCGACCTCGGTACTCCCGAGTGCCCGGGGCTGGAGGAGGCGTTCGAAACTACCTCGGCATTCGCCTGGCTGCAGTCCCATGCGGCTGACTTTGGTTACCGGCTTTCCTACCCGCGCGACAACACTACGGGTATCAGTTACGAGCCCTGGCATTGGTGTTTTTCGCCTTAGACAAATCAATTTCAATGGGGTAGGCTGCAAGTGAAAGCTCAAGAAGGAGATGGAATGCAAACCGCTCGTCACGCCGCAGTAAAGCTTCTGCTGGCACTCCTGATCTTGACAGCCGCCATGCGCGGACTGGCTCAGGAGCCGCAGATCCCGTTCGAAGAGTGGCTCGCGACAGTGATCGCCGAGGCTCGTGAACAGGGTATTCGCGAAGACATCATCGAGCAGGCGCTGGTGGCCGTCACCCCCATTCCGCAGGTCATCAACAACGACCGCAGTCAGGCCGAATTCACCGAAACCTTCGAACAATACCTCGAGAAACGCGTCACGCAATGGCGCATCGACACTGGCCGTGCCCGGCTGGCCGAGCACCACGATCTGCTGGCACGTGTCGGCGCGCAGTACGGCGTGGAGCCCCGTTTCATCGTCGCCTTCTGGGGCGTAGAGACCAACTTCGGCAACTTCACCGGCGGCACCGATGTCATCCGGGCGCTGGTAACCCTGGCCTACGATCCGCGCCGCGCCGCCTACTTCCGCCGCGAACTGTTCAGCGCCCTCCAGATTCTCAACGACGGCCATATCACCCATGCCGACATGAAAGGCTCCTGGGCGGGCGCCATGGGCCAGAGTCAGTTCATGCCCTCCAGTTTCCTGCAGTATGCCCAGGACTTCGATGGCGATGGCCGTCGCGACATCTGGACCACCGAGGCCGATGTGTTTGCGTCCATCGCCCAATACCTCAAGGGTGCCGAGTGGCGCGACGACCAGACCTGGGGCCGCGAAGTCCAGCTGCCCGCGGACTATCGCGCCCGCGCCGAGCAATGGAAGCAACCGCCTGCCGAGCACTCCTGCAGCGTGGTGCGCCACCACACGCAGATGCTGCCGCTGTCACAGTGGCAGGAGATCGGTGTACGCCGTGCCGATGGCAGCGACCTGCCCGACAATGACTTTCTCGCCTCGATCATTCTGCCCGACGGGCCGGAAGGTCGCGCCTTCCTGACCTATCAGAATTTCCGCGCCATCCTGCGCTACAACTGCGCCAACAACTACGCCCTGTCCATCGGGCATCTTGCGGATCGACTGGCGGGCTATTGAATTCCGGACAACACGCAACAACATCTTTCAACAGGCGTCGCAGAACTTGCGACAGATCAACGACGAGGAGGGCTCAGCACAAGCAGCATTGAAACAACAAGCAACGTGTCACGACAACAAGGAGATATTCGCAATGTCTAACGATTTCCAGATTGTATTTCACAATATTGACCAGTCAGCTGCGTTGATCGAAAACGTCAACAAACGCATCGAGAAGCTGCAACGTTTCACCAACAACATCATCGGCGGTCGCGTCGTACTGGACTCCCCGCACAACAATCACCACAAAGGCAAGGTATTCAGCGTTGCCGTCGAGATTCACACCGCGTCCCGCGAAGTGATCGTCAAGCAGGGTCAACACGACAAGCCTGCTCACGAAGATATCTATGTGGCAGTGCGCGATGCCTTCAATGCGGCAGAGCGCCAGCTGAAAGCCATCGACAAGAAGCACCGCAAAGCCACGCTGGCAGTCGAGAACTTCGACGTAGTGCCGGATGTCCCCGAAACCGATGGTGTCGCAAGTCGCGCCGCCTGAACCCCCGATCCCCAGGAACACAGGTATGTCACTGACAGAACAACAGCGCACGGAACTTGAGGCAGCGGCCTTTCGGCGACTCCTCAAGCACCTTGACGACAACAAGCAGGTGCAGAACATCGACCTGATGAATCTTGCGGGTTTCTGTCGCAACTGCCTCGCCAAATGGTATTCCGCTGCCGCTCAGGAACATGGGCAGGCAGTGGACTACGAGGCGGCGCGGGAGATTGTCTACGGCATGCCTTACGCGCAGTGGAAGGAAAAATTCCAGCTGCCGGTTCCGCCGCAATAGATTACAAGGGAGAGACCTGCAGAACCGGTGTTGTCGCGTATGGCGGCAGCGCTGGTTCTGCAGTGTCTACAACGTCTCTGCTTCCACGTTGAAGAGTTTGGTGCGCACCAGATGCCGGTATTCATTGGGCGTGATGGCATTGACGCGCTTGAACAGCGACGAAAAGTAACTGGTGTCCTGATAGCCAACCGCATACGCAATCTCGGCAATGCTCAGATTGCTCTGCTTGAGCAGTGCCTTGGCCTGCTGCAGTCGCACTTCCTGCAAATACTGCAACGGCGTCTGTCCCGCTGCCAGGCGAAAGCGCCGGTTGAATGAGCGCACGCTGATATCAAATTTCCCAGCCAGTGCCTTCAGCGCCACGTCCTCCTGGTAGTGCTTCTTCAACCACTCTTGAATCTTGATGATCTGCTCGTCGTGATGGGTGTCCTTCTCCTCGCTGGCCAGCAGCATGGACTCGTATGAGCGCTTGAGCTCGTGAGTGAAATGGTGCGACACCTCATCAGCGACCTCTGGTGTGAACAGACGTTCCACGAAATGCAGCATCACGTCGCGCACCGCATTGACGCTGCCGGTGCAGTACAGTCGGTCTGCGTGGGTGATAAAGCGTCGGCGCTGCAGCGTCACGCGTGGATAGCGCTTGCTGAAGTCGTCGAAGTAATACCAGTGGGTGGTCGCATTGCGGCCATCCAGCAGTCCTGCTTCTGCCAGGAAATAGCTGCCGGTGCCGACACTGCAGATGGTGGCGCCCAGAGCGTACTGAGCGGCCAGCCATTCCGTGATGCCGGGGTGGGCGCTGACAATGGCATTCGGATTGCCCCACAGCGCGGGGATGAAAATGAGGTCAGTACGGGGAATGTCGGCCAGACTTGCCTGCGGCGCAATGACGATGCCACCGATCATGGTCAGCGGCTGGCCCTGTTCACTGGCAATCAGAAAGCTGCGGCGTTCGGCCTTGCGATTGCGGATGCGCTTGATGACATCGGCGGCGTGAATCATCTCCAGCGGAATCGTGATGCTGGAGGCAAGAGCGCTCTCGATCGCCAGCAGGGTCACGTGTTTCATCGGGCACCCTTATAGGAGACGCGCAGAACGTACCATTCCCGCAAGCCGCCAGGGGTAAGGATCTCCACCTCACTGTCGGCGGCCTTGCCCAGCAGGGCTCGCCCGAGCGGCGCATCAACGCTGATATAGCCAGGCTTCTCGGCGATCTCGTCGGGGCCCACCAGGCGGTAGTCGTGCACGGCACCGTCCTCATCTTCCACCGTGATCCAGGCGCCAAAATAGATGCGCGTAGGATCGGAGGGGGGCTTGTCCACCACGGTCAGCGCTTCCAGGCGTTTGCGCAGGTGACGCACACGGCGGTCGATCTCGCGCAGGCGCTTCTTGCCGTAGATGTACTCGGCGTTCTCGGAGCGGTCGCCCATGGCGGCAGCATCGCTGACCTGCTGGGTCACCTTGGGTCGCTCAAAGCGCCACAGCAAATCGAGCTCTTCGCGCAGGCGTTTCTCGCCCTCCACGGTAATGTAGTTGGAGATGCGGGGGCGGGGCTTGTTATCGTCTTGCATAGTGTCCTGGCAGGCAGGGCCGGCTCTTTGGGGCGAAGCGGAATTGCCCGGCACAATAGCCGAAATCCCCCGTCTTGGCATCACTCCAGCGGCAGCGTCAGCTGGCGGCGCTGTGGCTGATGCACATAGTCGGCGTCCTGCTCCTGCACGCCGTCGCCCTGTCCGCCTCCGCGTTCCAGACGTACACCAAGACCGATCAGCCTAACGGGCCTGTTGCCGCGCGCGTGTGCCTCACGGCACAGCAGGACATAGCCTTCCAGTTCCGTGGCAGAAGACATGGCCTCAATGGTGGTGGAAACGAAGTCATTGAACTTCAGCTTCAGGTATTTCTTGCTGACCCGGTACTCCCCCAGCACGCGAGCCAGGCGCACCTCCATCTGCTGATGCAGGTCGGGCAGTTTCGCCAGACAGTCTTCCAGTGTGGGCAGGTCCACTGCATAGGTATTCTCGACACTCAGCGACTTGCGTGTGCGGTCGGTATTGACTGGCCGCTCGTCGATGCCGCGACACAGACGGTAAAGGCTGAGCCCGAAGCTGCCGAAGTGCTCCGTCAGCGCCGCTTCGTCGAGACTTCGCAGTTGCTCGCAGGTCTCGATGCCCATGCCGTTGAGACGTGCGGCGGTGACCTTGCCCACGCCGAACAGCTTCTTCACCGGCAGCGCCCGCACGAAGGCATCGACCTCATGGGGTTGGACCACGAATTGTCCATCCGGCTTGTTCCAGTCACTGGCGATCTTGGCAATGAACTTGTTGGGAGCGATGCCTGCTGACAGCGTGATGCCGACCGTCTCGCGCACGCGCTGCCGGATCTCCTGGGCAATCAGCGTCGCGCTGCCGTGGCACGCGGTCGCGAGCGTGACGTCCAGATAGGCTTCGTCAAGGGACAGGGGTTCGATCAGGGCCGTGTAGTCGTGGAAGATCTGGTGTACGGCGTCGGACGCTTCGCGGTACTTGTCCATGCGGGGGTGGATGACGATCAGCTGCGGGCATTTGCGCAGCGCGGTGGACATGGGCATGGCCGAGTGAATGCCAAAACGGCGGGCTTCGTAGTTGCAGGTGGCGACCACGCCGCGCTGCTCGGGGCGTCCGCCGACCGCGACGGGCTTGCCGATCAGCGCAGGATTGTCCCGTGCTTCGATGGACGCGTAGAAGCAGTCGCAGTCGCAGTGAATGATCTTGCGGGCGTCATTCATGTGTGCAGAACCCTGTGGGAGCGGGCTCTGCCCGCGAACAAGGGGACATGGAAATTCCAGGTTCGCGGGCAAGCCCGCTCCCACCGGCAAGCCCGCTCCCACCGGCAAGCCCGCTCCCACACGACCGGGCCAGTCTCAGCCCCGGGTCTGTCTCAGCCGTTGCGACGCTCGAAGTCCTTCATGAAGTCTGCCAGTGTCTGACAGCCTTCCACGGGCATCGCGTTGTAGATTGAGGCACGCATGCCGCCCACTACACGGTGACCCTTGAGCGCATAGAGACCCATTGCCTGGGCCTCGTCAAGGAACTTCTTGTCCAGATCGCTGTTCGCCAGCGTGAAGGTGATGTTCATCTGTGAGCGATGTGCTTTCTGCGCAGCACCAAGGTAGAAATCCGTGCTGTCGATGGCGTCATAGATAATCTGTGCCTTGCGGGCGTTGATCTTTTCCATTGCCGGCACGCCGCCCTGATCCTTCAGCCAGTGCAGCACCAGATTCATCATGTAGACGGCAAAGGTGTTGATGGTGTTGGGCATGGAGTGATTCTTGGCGTAAGTGTCGTAGTTCAGAAGATTGGGTGTCTGCGGCATGGCGTGACCGATCAGGTCCTTGCGGATCAGCACGGCGGCCATGCCTGACGGTCCCAGGTTTTTCTGCAGTCCGGCGAACACGAGGCCGAACTTGTTGTAGTCAATAACGCGTGACATCAGTTCGGACGTCATGTCGGCCACCAACGGAATGTCTCCGGTGTCGGGGAACTCGTTCCAGCGGGTGCCGAACAGCGTGTTGTTGCTGGTGATGTGGACATAGGAGGTGTCCGCGTCCAGCGTGGACACGTCATAGTCAGGAATATGATTGAAGTTGCTGGCTTCGCTGCTGGCGACAGTCACTGCTTTGCCATAACGCGCAGCTTCCTTGCGGGCCAGCACGGTCCAGTGACCGCTTTCGATGAACGCCGCCTTGTGCGCGGGCTTCAGGGGCATAAGGTTGAGCGGAATGGCGGCAAACTGCATCTGAGCGCTGCCGTGCACGTACAGGATGTCGAAGTTGTCCGGCAGACCGGCCAGCTCACGCAGCAGATTGTCAGTCTCGGTCAGCAGGGCTTCGAACTCGGCGCTGCGGTGGCTGACTTCGATGATGGACATACCCAGACCTTTCCAGTCCAGAAACTCGTCTCTGGCTTTTTCAAGGACTGGCAGTGGGAGCATGGCCGGACCGGCCCCGAAGTTGAATACGCGTTTCATGGTGGTTTCCTATTTACAAGTTAAAAATCTGTATTCCGGTGCGCCTGTGTGCAGGGCAGTGTGCGCAGTGCTCGCGAAACCGAGTCGGCGAGCTGCGGCCGTGACTCGCCGTGAACCCATCCTTGGGGGCTCGCCTTCGCCATCCATGGCTCAGACGGTCACGACCTCAGCTCGCCGACTCGGTCCCGCAAGCACTTTCAAGTTCTGTGCCTGCGTCTGCCAGGTGCACCGAAGTGTCGTGGCGGTGTGCGGTGCCGACGCCTCTGCTACTGCACATCGTCGGAGTGCGGAGTTACAGAGGTGGGTGCTGTCG